>SXSU01000085.1 GCA_005793345.1 Bdellovibrionales bacterium | reverse complement strand
CATATCTGACTTGATCTTTTTGAAGTTAGCTTCGTTACTCGTCCTTGAATTAGCGCCTCTGGCTAGTTCTGCGTCCTCCCGCCTTGCTAACTTCAAAAATCTCTGCGTATCTATGCACAAAATATTTCGGTACGGACTATAAATGAAAAATATAAATTTACGTGTAATTATTTTTTTAATATCATGCCTGTTTATTTTAAACTCGTGTAGCTCCTTATATTATTATCCAATAAAAGAAGAGTTGATAGATCGAACTCGATTACCTGTACAACCAAATGACATTTATTTTAATTCTCAAAATGGAAAAAAACTTCATGGTTGGTATTTTAATCATCGCAATGAAAATCCAGAAAAACCAAATCGAACAAAGGCTATTATTGTTCATTTTCATGGTAATGCTCAAAATATTTCGACCCATTTTATGCAACTATATTTTGTTTTAGATTATGATTACGATTATTTTATTTTTGATTATCAAGGTTATGGTGAATCAGAGGGTTCACCTAATCCTGAAAAAACAGTTCAGGATGGCTTGGCTGCCCTAAATTGGGTTCAGAATAATAATCCAAAGCTCCCAATAATTGTAGTTGGACAAAGTTTAGGTGGTATAATTGCATTAAAAACAATTATTGAATTTCAGAAAATATCTCAAAATAGTAAAGAATTTTTGATTCCTAATATAACAATTGATTCTAGTTTTATAAATTATAAGTCTGTGTCACAAGATACAGTTTCAAAATCATGGCTAACATGGTGGTTACAACCCATCGCATGGTTAATTATGGATAATTCAATGTCGCCAGAAAAAGAATTATCAAGTTTAAAAAACACAAGATTTATTATAATACATGGTACAAAAGATCGTGTAGTAGATTATAAGTTTGGTGAAGAGCTGTATGTTAAACTTCCTGAACCTAAAATATTTGTAAAATTAGATGGAGGTCAACACACTGATTATTTCTGGCGTGATAAAGGTGTTAACCAAAAAAAATGGATTGAGATGATAGATGCCACTTTAAATAATTAAGGACCTTCGTAGTTTATTTGAATCGCTAGGCTACAAATGGGTTCATCTCCAATTTTGTTGCATTCAATAAATGAAGTGGAAGCACCACTATCTCCTTGAGATACGGGGAAGCGACTTAAAAATAAACGAAGTTTTTCAGCAGCTGGGATTTGCTTTTTTGTTGTCTTGGTTTGTTTAATATTTTTATATGAGGAGTTTAAATTATTATGTAATTGCTTAAAAGTGCAAATATTATTGAGGGAATTATCTTTCTCTTTGATTGTAAGTATAGTACAAGTCACATCCATAAGTTTGATCTGAGAAATGCTTTTAGTTTTTTTTGGTTTAATCCCTAATTCTAATAAAATTTGATAAAGCTCAGTATTGAAGGATTGAAGATTTTTAGGATATTGTGATGCGGGATTTATAGGTAAATTCGAAGCCGTATTGTTAACTTCTGCGAAAGAATTATTTATAAATGCGAAATTAAAAAAAATAAAAATGGCATATATTAAAACTCCAATTTTGTATTTCGAGTTTAAATTTTGAAATATCATTATAACTCCTAGTTTAGGGTGAACTTTGAATCACCCCGTATTATGAAAACACAAACTAAAGTTTGAATTTTTACAATATTTAAAATAAAACAATATGGAATGAATACGTCAAAGGCAACTCAAAAGAATTTAGTATCAATAATTACTCCAGCTTATAACTCGGCTCCTTGGATTCGAGCATGCATTGAATCGGTGCAAGCCCAAACCTATACAAATTGGGAACAAATTGTAGTTATTGATTCAGGTACCACTGATAACACTGCAGAAATAGTTCAAGAGATAAGTGATAAAGATCCTCGAATAAAATTGTATAGAATTACGAATGGAAAAGGCTTAGCATTAGCACGTAACACCGCTATACAAAATGCAAGAGGTCAGTTTGTAGCATTCTTAGATAGTGATGATATTTGGATATCTAATAAACTGACAGAGCAAGTTCAATTTATGATTCTAAACTCTCTTGATATGTCTTGTTGTGGATTTCGAAGAGTGAGTGATGATTTAGTGACAGTTGGATTTTTACAACTTCCTCCTCAAAATATTACGTATTGGAAGCTGCTAGCAAATAATCGAATGGCTTGCTTAACAGTGATGATTGATCAAAGTAAAGTGGGTGAATTTCAATTTCAAGAAATTTATCACGAGGATTTTTTATTATGGTTATCCCTTCTTAAAAAGGGATTTAAGTGTCAGGGGTTGCAAAAAGATTTGGCTCGTTATCGTATTTTAAAAAATTCAAGATCAGCTAATAAACTCAAAATGATAAAAGTACGATGGAAAATACTTAGGGAATATCAAAAATTAAATTTTATTGTGTCTACGTTTTATTTAATGCTTTACGGTTTGACGAGCCTGATGAAGTATAAAAAATTTTAGGAGTTTTAAAAAATGGTTATTACAAAAACACCTTTTCGATTAAGTTTTTTTGGTGGTGGATCTGATTTAGCAGAATTTTACCATAAATCTCCAGGTTCAGTTTTAAGCGTTTCTATAAACCAATATATGTATATCCAAACTCATAAATATTTTTATGAAGATCAAATTCGTGTTAAATATTCTAAGACTGAAGATGTAAAAAAAGTTAGTGACCTTCAACACCCAATTGTGCGTGAAGTTTTACAAAAATTTGGAATTGAAGGAGCTCTTGAAATTAGCTCCATTGCAGATATTCCAGGAGGCACTGGATTAGGTTCTTCATCCGCTTTTACTGTTGGATTGATACATAATTTATATTCTAGACTGGGAAAATACGTAACTAAGAATCAATTGGCTGAAGAAGCCTGTGATATTGAAATCCAAAGACTGCATGAACCTATTGGAAAACAAGATCAGTATGCGGCGGCCTGTGGGGGACTTCAAATTTATAATTTTTTACCCACTGAAAAAGTGAATACAGAAAAAGTTTTACTGACTAAAGATTCATATCAAGATTTTCAAGATCACTTACTTTTAGTGTATACAGGGAAGACGAGATCTGCGTCTTCTGTTTTGAGTGAACAAAAACAAAATATTCAAGCCCATTCAGATAAGTTTTCGGTTCTTAAAGAAATGGTTTCCTTAGTTGAAGAGGGCAAGGCGGCACTATACAATCATAACTTAAATGAGTTCGGACGATTGCTTGACCATGGTTGGATGTTGAAAAAGAAAATGGCTACAAAAATATCTGATACAGAAATTGATGATATTTACACGATCGCAAAAAAAAATGGTGCAATTGGTGGAAAAATTCTTGGAGCAGGAGGTGGCGGATTTTTTCTATTTTTAGCAGAGCCACAATCTCATTCACAAATTTTATCTCAACTTCAATTAAAGAAAGTCGATTTTAAGTTTGAGGATGAAGGTTCTAAAGTCATCTATTGGGGAGAAGAGTAATGAGTAATGTAGCCAAATCTCCGTTGACAGTTGTGTTAGGCACTGAAGGACAAGTTGCTCAGGCCTTTAAAAAAATAGCTTTGCAGAGAAAACTTAATTATTTATTTTTAAAGAGAAGTGAAATTGATTTTTCTGATTCTCAAAAAGTAATATCAGAACTAAATGTATTAAAACCTAAATTTGTCATCAATGCAGCTGCATATACTGCCGTAGATAAATCTGAAACAGAAAAAGAACTAGCTTTACAAATAAATGCTCATACACCTACTGCGCTTGCAAAATGGTGTTTTGAAAATCAATCGACCCTAGTTCATTATTCAACTGATTATGTTTTTGATGGTACAGGTACAAACCCACATCTTGAGAGCGAAAAAACTCATCCAGTAAATTATTATGGATTTACAAAAGAGCAGGGTGAGATAGGTATTCAAAAATCAGGATGTTCGTATTTAATTTTTAGAATTTCATGGGTTTATTATGAACAAGGTAATAATTTTGTAAAAACAATGTTACGTTTTGGATCCCAAAAAGAAGAAATGTCAGTTGTTAATGATCAAGTTGGGTATCCAACATATGCTGGCGATGTAGCCGAGTCTACAATAAAAGCCTTAGAGTATTATTTTTCTGATAGAAATAAATTATCAAGCGATAATAATTTTGTTAATGGTCCCAAAGAAATTTTTCATATGAGTTCCCATACACACACAACCACCTGGTATGATTTTGCTCAACAAATTTTTACAAATGCACGCGAGTTAGGATTTCCATTACAAATAAAAAAATTAAATCCAATACTATCTTCACAATTTCCGACTCCGGCACAGCGACCATTAAACAGTCGTATGAATTCTTCATCAATAAAAGAAAAATTAAATATCACAATGCCTGATTGGAGACAGTCACTTTTAAAATGCATGAAACATTTAAAGCCAACTGTACAGAGCGCAGTAATCCTAGCTGGTGGAAAGGGGACAAGGCTTGGAGTTGAAACGACAAGCCTTCCAAAACCAATGATCGAAATTGCAGGTAAGCCCCTTTTGCAATGGCAAATAGAAATGTTAAAAGAGCAGGGGATTTCAAAAATTTATTTATTAACAGGCCATCTTTCTCAAGTGATTGAAGACTATTTTAAAGATGGTTCGCAATTCGGTGTTCAATTAAATTATATTATTGAGTCAGAACCATTGGGTACAGCAGGTGCTCTAGCTCAATTAGAATCCAAACTTCATGAACCATTTTATATTATTTATGGTGATTTATTTTTAAAATTAGATTTGCATCGTATTTCATTATTTAAAGAGCAAACTAATGCTATGGGAGTATTGGTTGTTCATCCAAACGATCATCCTTATGATAGTGATTTAGTTGAAGTGGATTCTTCAATGAAAGTAATTAATTTGCTTTCGAAAGATCGATCTAAAAATCAATTTTATAAAAATGTTGTTAACGCAGCAGTATATTTATTTGATCCACTTATTTTCAAATTTTTAAAAAATTCAAAAGGAAAAGATTTAGCTCGAGATATATTTCCTGAGTTAATAAAACATGAAGCTGTATTTGCGTATTCCACTCCCGAATATTTAAAAGATATGGGTACACCTGAGCGACTTGCGAAAGTAAGAAACGACGTTGAGATTGGTAAGCCAAACAAATGGTGTTTAACAACGCCTCGTCCAGTTGCTTTTTTAGATCGTGATGGTGTAATTTGCAAACATGTTCCATTTTTAAGTGACATCAATGATTTTGAATTGAATCCAGGGGTACCCAAAGCTATTCGTCTCTTAAATCAAGCAGGATATTTAGTAGTTGTGGTAACGAATCAACCCATGGTTGCTATGGGAAAATTAAGTGAAAATGACTTGCATAAGATTCATAATAAAATGGAATCTTTATTAGGTGATGAGGGCGCATGGGTTGACCATATATTTTATTGCCCCCACCATCCAGATGCCGGGTTTGATAACGAGCGTTTTGAATTAAAAATTAAATGCAATTGTAGAAAACCCGCAATTGGAATGTTTGTTCAAGCCACATTAAAATTTAATGTGGATCGAAAGAAATCACTAATGTTCGGAGATTCATGGCGAGACATGCAAGCTGGAAGTCACTTTGGATTAAAAACTTACGGTATCCATGGCGTAGAGGGCTTTACTGATAAAAAAACCGGTATCGAATACAATCCCCAAGTTGAATGTTCAAGCCTTCTAGAGGCTGTGGAATTACTTAATGCAAATTTTAAAGTTTAATCTTGGAATACCTTTTTATCAAATTACCAAAAAAATAAATAGATTATAAATATTGATTAAAAATTACGGACTCAAAAAGTCCGTTTTATTAGAAAAAATGGACATATTGAGTCCATTTTTTTTATCAAGAGATGGAAATGCAATTTAAAATTCATTTAGGTTAAAGAAATCTATACAAAGTGAGTATCCAACTTCTTCAGGAGAGTTTTGAACAAAACTTAAATTAGATTTTAATTGTTCTAATAATTTTTTACGCAATTCAATGACATCATCTTTACTCAACGTTATTACAGCAGAGTAATGGAGATCAAAATTTGATTTACTTCTCCCTAGAGAGTCCATGGCTTTTAATCTCCAATTTATATGATGTTGTTTTAAAAAATCTGAATTTTCAGTTAAATGTAAATTACGTGGACCAATTTGGAAAAAATCATTTTTTTTAATCACAAGTTGATGTTCAGTTAAGAAATTTAAAATATTATACGTTTCTTCTAACGATAGAGATAAGTAATTGGATAATGCCTCTGCTGTTTGAAGATTGTTTATTGAGAGTAAGGTTTGTATAGCTTGATATTTCCATGAACTATAAAATTTAGCCTGTATTTTTTCTGGAACTTCATTGAAGTTCGATAAATGTGTTACCATTTTAATTTGTTGGTTATTGATGTCAATTAGTTGTGACTCATAATATTTTTTAAGCTCAAGAGAACCAGCACGCTCTTTTTGAAGTAATAACATAAAGAAATGCGACTCCAAATCACTATGATGAAAAAATGAATTAGCCTTTATACCTTGTTCTAAACTTAAGTGAACTTTTTTGGACAAAACTTGTGACAAAAAAGAGCTTTGACATCCTATGTATTTTGAAAATTCTTTTTTCTTTCCCGATCGATTTGAAAATGAATTTAAACGATTTGAGAGATAATTGCAATACGATTTATATTTAAATAACTCAGTATTCATATATAGTTACCCTTCTTAGTTACTAAATTTATAAAGTTATACTATCATAATTAATTAAATAAATCTTTAAGTATTTTTTATGAACGATTAAAATAACTCAAGATTTTTAAAAGTCTCGATATTGCAAAGGAGCTTTATATGGAAAAAAATAATAAGCAGAATTCTTGGAAAAAAATATTTAGGATTAAATTCTTTTTAATTTTATTTAATTTAACAATTATTTTTAACTGGGCCCATAGTCAAATAAGAGAAGGCGCTGTTGGAGGTGGAGGTTCTGGTTTATTAGTTAAAAGTGATAAATCATCAAATTTTATTTTATGGGATATCTTTAAAAATGATCCTAATTTTCAAGATAACTCAAAAGGGGATCAACTTGAGTTATCAAAAAATTGGTCAAACAAAAGAGCGCAATATTTAAATTATAAATCCTTAAAATCTTATCAAAAGATGCGTGAAAAAGTTTTGGCATGGCGAGAGTTTGCCCCTCGATTTGTAAATGCCATTGAATCAATTGATTTTTTAGAACCTCATATTTACAAAAATGCAATTTTACCTGAATATTCTGAGGTCTTGCCCTTTATAATGACTAAATTATTTATTCAACGAGTGGATGAAGTTTATGTTGGATCAAATGAAACAATAGAGTTAACAAAGGCATCAGTATTAAATAATTTGGGTAACCAAGTTATTTATCCACTGGGATTTTATATGGCACAAGATATCAGTGATGAAAAGCTAAAATCCGAAAATTACAATGTAGATTTTGTTCAAATTGATTTATTTAACAAAGCGGGTGAGGTTTCTCAAGGTGCATTTTTCTTACATGAGCGACTTCGACAAATTCAATTTTATGATGGATTAGATAATGAAAGTCTTCAAAGAATTGTATATTTAGTTATGACACAAAAGCCTAGTGCTAATTTAATTGATGATACACTATTTAATCGATCAATATTTTATACTTGTTGGCCAAAGCCTGAAGGTCCTTTTGTATTAAATAGTTCAATACTTACGCTAAAGGAACATGCGCGAGTTATCGCTTCTGGGATATCTGGAACCTATATTCCAATTGGTGATTATAAAGATAAAAATAATTTTAAATGTGAGGATATTAAAATACCTAATCTTAATTATGAAGAAATAGAAAAAAGTATTAGTGAAGAGAAAATGATTGAAACTGTTATAACAAATGCTATTAAATTAAATGTTCTCTCAACTAATGAATCGATAATACCATTAAAAAATTATGGAAAAAGTAATCCACTTCCTGTAAATGAAGGTGAGAGATATTTGCTTGAACCTTCTAATTGTTCAAATGCACTTAAAATGTTTATCGATCCAACTTACTTTTCTTTAACAAGGTGGGCATTGAGTTGTGATCGCCAAGAACTTTCCTTAAATGGAGTTGGAGGATTAGTTTTTAAAAAATCAAATTTAGAAAATTTTGTTTTGGAAATTGAATCAAAATTAGGATCAAATTCTGATGGTGGTTCTCAGATGGAGATTCATTTATTTGAAGATGATAAACAATTAAATTTTTTAAATATAAAATTGGATTACAACTGGTCCATATATCCAGAGGTAAGTATATTTAAAAAATTAAAGTGTGAGGCTCCAAAAGTCCATCGATTATGCACTCAAGATTATGAAAATAATGAATATACTCCAGCTATTGTCGCCTTTAATCCAAGCATGAAATCAGATTTTGATAAATTAAGTAAAAATAGTAAAAGATTAATTCGGTTAACAGTTTTGGTAAGCCAAAAACAAGTATTAATAGAATTTCCAAATGAAAATCCTGCTTTTCAAATAAAAATTTCTGTGCCAGATAATTTGTTAGAAAAGTTGAATCAAAATAATTGGTCATTATACCAAATTAATAAAGCAACAACATATACAATTAAAGAAATCATGTGAGGAAATTTTATTATAAATTTATTTAATGAACCCGATATTTATAAAAAACTCGAAATATTAGACAAAGCTTGTGATCAAGCTATGTCTGGAAAGTTTAATATCGAGATTCCTGATGATCTTGATCGTGGTACCAATATAAAAGTGCTTGATCCCCATTTTCATCCTCCTTCAAAAGGTCTCTCTCATCTCGAAGGTAAGGCTAGATTGATTCATGATCTGGCAAATATCGAATTGCAGGCCATGGAACTTGCGCTTCGTTCTTTGTATGAGTTTCCTGAGGCTCCCGAGCAATTTCGCTTGGAGCTTCGTGATCTCTGTTTATCAGAAGGGAAGCATTTTAAATCTTGTATTGAGCAACTGCAATTAATGGGTTTTGATTGGGGGAGTCGTCCGGTTCATACTGTACTTTGGAAAACAGTTAGTCCTGAAGATGACCTTATTGATCGCATTTTAATTGTTCATCGCTATCTGGAGGGTAGTGGTCTAGATGCTGGTGAGATGATATTAAAAAAATTAGAGGGGAGCAAAGATTCTTATTTTAATCCTATAGCGAATTTAATTTGTTTTATCCAAAAAGAAGAAATTGATCATGTTGAATTTGGAAGTCGATGGTTTCGACAAATTTGTAAACTTGAAAAAAGAAATTCTGATGAAGAATTTAAAACAAGATTATTTGCCATGAAAAATCGTTTACCACGCCGTTTAGAAAAAGTTTCCCATCACTTGCGCTTAAAATCTGGATTCACACCCAGCGAGATAGAAATTGTCGAAGACTATAGATCACATTTTTTAATATCTTTTTAATTAAATTATAATTAACAAAAATTAATTTCAAAAGTTATAAAACTTTATTTACGCAATAAAGAGGAAAATAATCAATTGTTCGAGCCTCTCCTATTTTAAGAGGTTGTCCACTTAAAATAATTGCTTTTTTTACATGAGAATATTTTTCTAAAAAAACTTTTAAACTTTTACTTTTAGTAATTTGTCCTGATTTGACTTCTATAGGAATTATTTTTCCATTTTTTTCACATATAAATTCAACTTCAGAAGTATTTGAACTCCAACAATAAAGAGTTTGGCAATATGAACTTTGTAATTGGTTGGCTACAAAATTCTCGGCAATGTAGCCTTTGTACGTTCCAAAATTTTCTTGCAATAAAAATTCAAAAGAGAGTTCTGATAAAGATCCTAATAATCCCACGTCAAATAGGTAGAGTTTAAAAATACTTCCACTCACTTGAGAACTCAATGGGACATGAATATTATCTATGATAGGTACTTTAATAATTAATCCAGCTTTTTGTAACCAATCAATAGGCCCCGACAATTGATTATAACGATTAAGCCCCTTAATTACATCTTTAAATTTATAGCGAGAAACCGAGTCATCTTGGTTTTTTGCTAACTGACGTGGTATACTACTTAAAACACTTTCAATATGCGAAGCATTTATTTTTCCACAATGTTTTGCAATGTCTGCATAGTAGTTTAAAATTAATGCTTTTTGTTTTTTGCGAACTAATTTGAAAGCTTTATTAAGATCGGTCTTGTAATTCTCGATAAAAATTTTAATTACTTCAGGTAGGCCTCCTGTAACTAAGTACCACTTTAAATAATTCCAAATTTTATTATGTATTATTTCATTTAAATTAATATTTATATTTTTACCAGAGCTATTATTATTTAGATTAAGGGTTGAATTCACGTACTCGTTGAGTTGCTTTTCGCCTAAGGCAATTAAAAACTCTTCAAACGTCATTGGATTCATATCCAAATACTCAGTCATGCCTACTGGAAATGAGTCTTCTGAAAATACTAAACCTAATAATGAACCAGCCGCACAAATATGTTGCTCGGGTAATTCCTCTGCAAAGTATTTTAAACTGTTAAGGGCCTTTGGGCTTTGTTGAATTTCATCAAAGATGATTAAACTTTTGTTTTGTTGAATTTTAGTTCCAGATATAATTTCTAATTCAGTTTTTATTCTAATTGGATCGAGGTCTTGCTCGAATATAGTATTTAATTGGGGTTGCTTTTCAAAATTATAATAGTGGACTTGTTCAAACAATGTCTTACCATAGGCTCTCATCAGATATGTTTTGCCAACCTGTCTTGCTCCTCTTAATATTAAGGGCTTTCGATCTTTTTTTTCTTTCCAGTTTGCAAACTCTGAATAAACTAATCTTTCCATAAAACTCCTGATTTTATGGTATAATATTGATAAAAAAAATGCAATTTATTACATTAATTAGTATTAAAAAATGTATGAAATATACACTTTTTAATACTAATTAGTGTAACTTTACACATTAATCATTAGTTAACTTTGTAACTATTTGAAATTACATAACGAGAGTGTTATCGGGCACGACTAATAGACGTGTGGAATTCAACATCAGGGTTTTCCCGAACAGCCCAATTAAGATCCCATTCTTGATTGAGTAAAATTACAGGCTGCTCAATAGCATCTCTATAGATTGTAAAATTACCTTTGAGTTGATCAACAGGTTTGCCATCTTTGGTTCTTGGCCATCTGGCAACACCAAAAGGAAGACGATTTAATCTGACTTCAAGATTGTACTCGTCATTTAATCTATGAACTAAAACTTCAAACTGAAGTTCACCAACAACACCAACAATTGGATCTTGTGTCCCAACATAGGGGTCAATGAATAATTGAATCGCGCCTTCTTCGGAAAGATGTTGTAGAGCCTCTTGCATTTTTGTTCTTTTAAGAGCATCACGCACACTTAGGCGTGCGAATAACTCTGGAGCAAATTTAGGTATATCCTCAAACTGAATATCACCGAAGGATGCAACTGAATCACCAATTTGAAAATTTCCAGTATCATTAACACCAACTATATCTCCTGCGAAAGCCACATCAATTGTTGAGCGATCTCCGGCAATAAATTGATTAGAGTAAGCAAGTCTTAATTCGCGTTTTAGACGCATGTGTTTTATTTTCATTCCTCGTTCAAATTTTCCAGAACATATACGAATGAAGGCTACTCGATCACGGTGGCGACGATCCATATTAGCTTGAATTTTAAAAACAAAACCAGCGAAATTATCTTCAAGAGGATTTAATGCATTACCATTTTGAAGCTGTCGTGGTTGTGCACCAGGAGCAAATTGACAAAAGAATTTTAAGAAAATATCAACACCAAAATTTTGCTTTGCGCTCCCAAAAGTAACTGGACTTATTTTGCCACTCAAAAAATCTTCAACTTCAAAATGAGGTAAAACACCTTCAACAAGTTCAAGCTCTTCTCGCATTTGAGCTAGAATTTCTTTTTCAATTAAAGTATCAAGCTGTGGATCTGTAGGACCATTTGTTTGAATAATAGTAACATCAAGATCATCTTCACGTTGTTGATTGTATAAAATAACTTTTTTATTAAGGCGATTGTATATACCGCGAAAACGATTTCCAATACCAATTGGCCAAGTGACAGGATGACATTGCATTTGTAATGTTTTTTCTATCTCGTCTATGAGGTCTAATGGAGATTTACCTTCTCGGTCTAATTTATTTACAAAAGTAAATATAGGAATACTTCGGTATCGACATACATCATAAAGTTTTTTAGTTCTCTCTTCCACGCCCTTTGCAACGTCGATCAACATAGCTGCGCTATCAACGGCCATTAATACACGGTAAGTATCTTCTGAAAAGTCTTTATGGCCTGGGGTATCTAATAAATTAATACAAAGGGTGTCATAATTAAAAGTCATTACAGAAGAAGTAATTGAAATTCCCTTTTGTTTTTCAAGCTCCATCCAATCAGATGTTGCAGCCTTGGTTCCAGATTTCCCCTTTACTTCACCGGCCTCATGAATAACTCCACCATGAAATAAAAGTTTTTCAGTAAGCGTAGTTTTACCAGCGTCTGGATGGGAAATAATTGCGAATGTTCTACGTCTAAGTATTTCTTCTTTATCTGGGCCACTCATTAACATAAATATTATTTCCGATTTTCTAGTTAGTTTCTTAAGAATGATCGGAGAATATTATCACATAATATAGGAGTAGGACAACCGAAACTTTGCTTAATTCACCATTGAAGGATTTGTTGAGGCAACTTCTTCACTAGTTTTAGGAGTGGCTATCTTTTTAGATTTTGTAGGTTTACTTTTCGCTTTAACTTCAGTTTTATTCTTAACAGGAGTATATGCAGCTTCCACATCAATTTCATTGATAAAAACATCATTTTCGATCATGTATTTTACATAATCATTTGCTAATAAAATAGCTTCAATTATTCCAACAGTATTGCCTGATTTAATCATCATTCCGATTTGATATTGTGGTTTCATTTTTTGCTCCATCAAATTAAACTGTTCTTGATTAAGTCTGGGTTGTTATAAAAGTTAGACCATATATAATCATAAGCAGTTATTTTTTGTTTATTTAACGTGATTTTCAATCACAGTAATTTACTATTAAAAAAAAAGTATTTAATGTCTAGTTAATATTTAAAAATATGGGGTTAAAATGGATTTTTTTGAAGCTGTAAAAAAACGAAGAAGTATACGTCGATATACAAGTAAGTTAGTTCCTGAAGAAGTTATGAGAAAGGCATTAGCCGCAGCAGTTTTAGCACCTAACTCTTCTAACACTCAAACATGGGATTTTTATTGGATCAAAACACTTGATACTAAAAAAAAGTTAATTTCTGCTTGTCTAGATCAATCTGCTGCACGAACGGCACAAGAACTCTTGGTTGTTGCAATTCATCCAGATAATTACAAACGTTCACAGCCTCAATTAATAAATTATGTTAATACGATAAACGCACCAAAACCAGTAATTACTTATTACAAAAAATTAGTTCCGTTAATGTATAAAGGTGGTATTTTTTGCCTTATTAAAAATCTAATTTTTTTCTTTACGGGTTTATTTAAACCAACTCCCCGTGGGCCAAGTTCATTGCGTGATATAAAAGAAGTGTGTATAAAATCTGCTGCATTAGCATGTGAAAATTTTGTTCTAGCAATTGCTGCGCAAGGATTTAATACTTGTATGATGGAGGGTTTTGATGAGTGGAGAGTTAAAAAATTATTGAATTTAAAATTTAACTCAAGAGTAGTTATGGTAATTTCAATAGGTGAAGCTGCCGAAGACGGAACTTGGGGACCTCAATTTAGAATCCCACTTACTCAAGTCGTTCACGAAGTCTAATCACCTCGTGATTGTATAAGAAAAAATCAAGTGCCGTTATTATTTTATTTGTTAGAGTTTATTTGCAACCTGTACTCCGTTGTAAATTGCTTGACCCATTAAATTAATAGAATGTTGCATTAATTGAAATTCATAATTCTCAATATCATCATGGGTAAGATTGGAATCAAACTCCCTTGTTCCTAGGCTTACAGCAAATAAGATATCTCCATCTGTATAAGTTTGAAAGGGTGAAATAAACTTTGCCATATTTGTATGAACAGAATTTGCTAATCTTTGCAATTGGTTTCGATCTAATTTTAAGTCAGTGATTACTATTGAAAGAGTAGTGTTATGGCCAGCTTTTATTTTATTTAATCCGTTACGATCTCGTAGAGGTTGTAGTAGAGCTCTATCTGTATCAATATTTGAAAATTGCACATTTCCTACAGGGTTGAGTGCCACTGCAACAAATATTTTACCCCATCGAAAGGATTTAAATGCAGCTCCTTGGCCTCCCCAAATTGGTTTTGAAATTTTATTTGCAGTTGTCGATGTGCCGGCGCCTATTCTTCCAATGGGCATTAAGTTTGGACTTCGTGAATTAAAGAGGGCTCTACCCATTTCTTCTGTTGGATAAACTTTTTGATTTTGAGTTTCTTCAAGGCGTTGCCCAAAATCATAAACCACTGCTCCTGGAACCGAAGGAATAAAATCAAAATCACCAGCATTATCTGATCGTTCATTAAAAATTTCTGCACGAACTCCACCATGAGCAGCAAGCCCCATAGTTGAGCCACCGGAAAACACAATACCATCTATTATATTACTATAGCTCCCGTGATCGAGTAATGTTGTTTCGATAGCGGCGACAGATCCTCCACTGGCATTAGCTTGTGCTGCTGCTCCTTTTGGAAAATAAAAAAGTGTAGAGCCAGTTGCAAGTGTGGGGTCGGAAACCGCAGCGACTTCAAGTCCAGGCATATTAAATTTTAAAAAATCAATTTCAGCTCGCTGTAGGTGAAATGGGAAAGCGGGATTTGAATTTCCAAATAAGCCCATGCAAATGGGTTTAGCATCAGTAGTAGATGTGTAGATAAAAAATGTACTTACTAAATATAATGAAGATAAAATCCGTTTCATATTCATTTTCATATTCCTTACGCTCCCTATTTAAGAAAGCATGTTAAATTTTAAAACAGGGTGATTGAAAATCGCCCCCAACAAACAAGAAAATAACTGCATATGATTATGTCTGATAAAATTGCGCAGCAATCAGACTTAATCATGAGCAGTATGGTCTAAAAAATATTTTTTTTCGATAAAAAATAAAAATTATGAAAAAGTTCTATGTCAAATTTATGAACACTCAGGAATATTTTATACTGAATTACTGAAGGGCTAATTTTTTAGCGAAATTAAAAAAATCTTCGATATCTGAATAATCAGATTTGTCTTGATTAAGTGAAACTATTTGATCAATTTCACTTAATGCAGTTAATAGATCAACTTCATTTTTTAAAATTATACAAAGTTGGTAAACTCTTTCACTGATACTCTTATTATACACTATATGGTTTTCTTTATACATGATCCAGCTATTTGATTGATTCCAATTATTAGGAGCTTCCATGGTATTATTAATTGCTGCTTTATAGATTTCTGGAATATTAAAGTTTGATTTAACAAAGTTAATATAGGGGTTAAATTGTATTTTAATGAGTGATAATTTTTCTTGCCCAATTTCGAATTCTTTTTTTATAGTTTTTCCATCAAGTAAAATATCTAAATTCTTATCAATTTTAGTATGAAATAATAATTCTTTACTAGTCTCAAAATCCATAAGATCAAGTAAAAACGGATAATCATTTATTAAGCTTGGATATTCTAATTTAATAAATTGATTTAATTCTGTTCCGTATTTATTTATATTCCAACATTTAGAAATATTATTTTTTATAAAATGAAAAATAATATCTTTAAATAACTCATCTCCTAAAATATTTTTAATTGACTGATGCCTATCTGCTAGAACACCAGTTAATTTACTCATATAACAATTTCGATATAAATTTAATGCAGTAGATAAATCTAAAGCTGGGCTTGGAACAATACCTAATGGTATAAATTCAGATTCTGAGGTGATGTATTTTAGAAAAAAATCTTTTACTTGATTGTCATTCATAATTAAGATTCCAGTAAAAGTTTTGAAGAGTTTGAAGTACTTGAATCTAAAATTAGATTTTTATCTGTTAATATTTTGTTTTGTATATTTAAAAATACCCTTGATTGAATTTCGATAGCTTTCAAAAGTTCATTTTCTAAAACATCAAATTCTGGTATATCATCATCCCATTCAATCATGACAGGTACTTCCCATTTTTTATTCATTAAATATTCAAATAATCGCCAAACATTATTGTGAACAGGATTTGAATGGGTATCATATAAAAAACTTCCCATATCAGTGAAGCCAGCTAAATGGATTTGGCCAATTTTTTCTATAGGAATTTGATCGAGATAATCAAATGGATTCAAATTAAAATTGTTACATGTTACATAAACATTATTTATATCAAGTAGTATCCCACATCCACTTTTTTGACAAACTTGACTAATGAAACTTGTTTCAACCATTTCGTTATAATCAAATGTAATATATGCTGATGGATTTTCGAGTAGTATTGGACGATTTAAAAAATCTTGAACTTGATTCACTTTTTCAATAACAAGAGATAGATTTTTTTTTGTGTAGGGGATTGGTAATAAGTCATGTGAATTAATTGAATGTGCACCAGTCCAGCAAAAGTGATCAGATACAATAAAAGGATCAACTCGGTTTAAAAGTTTTTTTAGCTGAATTAAATACTCAAGATTAATAGGCTCTGGAGATCCAATTGATAAACTAACACCATGTAGTGCAATTGGGAAATCTTGTCTTAGTTTTTCTAAAATAACAATAGGTCTGCCCTCAGTTTCCATGTAGTTTTCAGAAATAACTTCAAACCAAGAGCAATATTTAGGCTTAGTTTCAAGTAAATAAGGATAATGTTGAGATCTGAGTCCAAGGCCGCCCATAAATTTTTGAGGGGGCCTGGCAAAATATCGAGGTGGAACCTTGTTATCCATATTTATTCCATCATTATATTTTATTTTTTTTCTGTTTTTGTTTCGGATTTTGATTTTTCCATTTTCATATGCATTTGCGCTGAATGCCCAGCTGGAAACCATTTTGCTTTTTTAATTTTTTTGCAATTGGCTTCTGTCATTTCTACAGTACCTTGTCCGGCACATTCATTATTTCCACCGCAACCATGTTTTTCACTTGCGCAAACATTACCTTTTCCTTTGCAGGTATTTCCACCAAAACATTCACCCATGACTTCGGCAGTTTTTACAGTTGAGTCCTTAGCAGCTTCAGTTTTCTTAATATCTTCTGCGTTAGAATTAAAAGTTGTTAGTGATAAGCCCAGAATTGCAGCCGTGAAAATTGATTTGTGCATTTTAAAATCTCCTTAATTAATTTAACTTTTTATGATTAAGTCTAATATAATTAATTCTAAATTGTAACAGACTTAATCACAAACAATTATTCTTATAATAATAAAAGTAATTTACAATATCTTCGTTTGGATTCTACTTATTTAAGTTAGAAGATTAATTATATACTTTGCAAGCATATTTTAATTTATTCATAAACCCAGTTAGTTATTTTAAATATTTAAAAATAGTGAAAGTTAGTAATTATAGTACTAGATGAAAGAATGGCTTTTTAAAATATTTAAAAAATCTGTGTATTTTTCTTATGTTCAAAAAAAATTTAAATTACAATAGAGATGTGCAAAAATATTTTATTAAATATATAAACCTATTACTTCCAACTTTGTTTATTTTTTTATTAAGTTTTTACTCCAACATTTTAATGGCTTCAGATGAAGACGTGGATTGTTCAAATCCTAAATTTGGTTTAGAGTTAATGACTAGAACATCGTGTTTTGAAAAATCAAATTATGAATGTGATGTCATTCGATTTGGAAATAATTTTAAAGAAACTACCAATGCCATATCTTTTGCAATTACAGAAAACATATCACCTGAGCAATTATTTAAAATGTCACAATCCAATGTTGATATTAACCTAGTCAATAAACTCATCAAAGAGTATAATGCTAAATTAGCAGAAATAAATGTAGCCACATGGGCAAAGCCTTCATCATCAAATGTTGAAAGTATGAATCAATGGAGACAAAGAATTCGAACAGTTGTAGAAACAGAAGTGAATCCTATAAAAAAGCAAATCTATAAGGCTTTTGGTTTTAGTGAAGAGGATGCTGGAAAATTCACAAAATCTCCAGAGATGGTCGAAATTATAAGAAGTTGGAGAATTGCTAGAGAAAATTCAATGACTCTAGATAGAAGTTTTGATGTTGATAAAGATAAAGATTTAGTAAATGCCTGGAATAAATTAAGAGCACGATTTCCAAATATCAATACTATAAATCCAGCAATAAGCTCTTCTGTATGTAATATTAAATCTAATGGGATAATTGCACTTGCTGAATTTTTTAATCGAGGAGCAATTAAAAAATTTGATTATCGAAGATATACTACATGCAATAAGTTAGATTTTAGTGATTATGATGCCTTAACTGATGATCATATAAAAGAATTAGTAAATGTTGATGCTGATGATAATTGTAATTATATAGTCAGGAGTACTGATTTAATTTATTTGTACTCCTCTGAGCAAAAAAAATATCTAAGTTCTGATAAAAATTTATGTAAAATATTAATGTCTCAAATGGAAAATCTGCGAATTAAGCAACGGAGTCTTAGATTCAACTGAATTAATTAACTTAATGTTGCCAGATGTAGTAATATACTTAATAGAACACGATTAAATTTAAAATAACTGCATATGATTATATCTGATATAATCGCGAAGCGATCAGATTTAATCATGAGCAGTTATTATGAAAATGCAAACTTTAGTTTGGATTTTCATAATACGGGGAGATTGAAAATCGCCCCAAACAAACAAGAAAATAACTGATCATGATTATGTGCGCTTCTCATGAGTCGGCTGTTCCTAAAATCAATACGATAGAACAAAAGTTTAAACCCATTTCATCAAACAATGAATACCTTTTTAAACTTTACCTCAAGTACATTCGAAGATACTTGTTGGATTATGATATTGTTCACCAAACTCAGAAGCTTGCAGATTATCTGACGATGAACTCAGTCGCGCCAATAATAAACTGGCAGCATGTGCAAGAATTTAAAAAAACAATTTCCCATTTGGAATCAGATGGAATTCAAAGTAAAATAAAAAAATTTAAAATAATCAAATCTTATAACGAAAGGCAGCAACCGTTGTTATGGAGCGAGCGCGCAGCGGAAGCCCAGATTGCTGCCCGAGAACGTCGGGGTGGCGCCGCCCAAATCCACGTCGAACACCCCAGCGTTAGTATCACCGTTCCAGCCCCCACCCCGACCGAAGGCGCCAGCGTTATAATTAATCCAACCATAACCCAGACCTCCATACTGTGTACTTCCAAGGGCGTAAGTGCCAGTGGGGCCAAAGAGATATTTTGCAGTACCTGTGAGACCACCGACCGTACCTGTTATTGGGTTTGTAACATCTGTGATTTGTGACCAGTAATTGTCTGTGCCAAAATTAGTTGTAATGTCATCCTTGGACCACTCCCAAACGTTTCCTGAAAGATCCCAAATTTCTGAACCATTGGATAAATCTAAAGTTCTTCGCTGTTCTTTGCCACTCCCATAAACTTGAGCATCAGTATTGCTGGTCCCGTTGTATTTGTCTGCTGTATCTGAAACATCAAGCGCAGCTAATGGATAACTATCTGTATGACCTCTATACATCATTTCACTACCGACTGAATTACTAGTCCAGTTTGTATTCTTTAGTTCTACGTTTTGCGCAATAGTTTGCCATTGGGCATTCGTAATTAAATCATATCCTGCGCCTAAAGCCTGGCATTCTGAAATTGCTTGGGAGCGAGTTACATTCACCCAAGGAGTGCCATCAGGTCGTGACTCAGCCACATTGGCTGCGCTATAGGCGATATTACCATTGGATTGCCCCTGAATCTTCATCTCAAATTTTGCCACACAAAACCCTAAAGATGAGTAAGGCGACCTGGCTGGTATTGCAATAAAGTTTGTAGGGCAGATTGTAGCTACCCATGGGGTCAGCTCCTGGGTGGCAGTGCTTTGATTTCCTGCCACATCCACCGCTTTGATGTTGGCATAGTAAGTTTCAACGCCAGTCAGAAAATCAGCATCCTCGCTATAACTGAGTCCTGCCCCATTTCCTGTTGCTGTAGTGTAGGATTTTACAACACTGTTATCAGATTGCTTTCGTATTTCAATAACGTAATGAGAGAGCCCACTGGCTGTGTCCATACTTTCTGAAAAGGTAAATTCTGGCGTCTGTCGTTTATATAAAGTTGGCACCGTACCAACTGAAATTACCCCTGGTGGTGTTGGGGCTACTGTATCAACAGTCCAACCATCACTCACAGCTTCAGCTGAATAGTTACCTGCATTGTCCACAGCTCGAACTGCAAATCGGTAATTCACTCCATTGACTAGAGTTAATCCTGTAACCGGATTATTACTTTCAAAAGTTGCAAAGCTCGTCACATCAACATCGGCATTCGTGTGATCAATAATTTTTACTTCATGGCGTGCAATAGCACTTCCATTGTCCGTTCCGCCTATAAAAGTTAAAATTGGAGTCTGACTTGTTGAGTTTGACCAAATGCCATCTTCAAGTGAAGTTGGTGCGGTTGGTTTATATGAATTAGCTTGATTCATATTTTTTGGATTTAAGTCTTCAAAAGAATATCGAAGGTAACAACCACTGAGTAAAAGAAAATGAGATAACAAAATGATTTTTGAGATCACCAATAGACGTACAAAAGCATACATTTTAAGAAAATTTTTATAATTAAAATTTGATATAAGTACTACTCCCAACAAAAATGTTAATTTTTAATTAATAGCTCCTTTAAAAGTTTAACATCATTAATGATTCTGTTGCAAAAAAACCTGAAAATACGTTTCAAATTGAGAATTTTTATTTGTGTTTGTAGAGAATATGAAAGAATTTGAATTCGAAAATCAGT
>SXSU01000084.1 GCA_005793345.1 Bdellovibrionales bacterium | reverse complement strand
TCAGAGGTTGCGAAAAAAAGAAAGGCATTGAAAGCAGAAGTTGACTCACAAGCACCGATCAATTAGCACTACGCCATCAACTGGCCAAATTTAATTGGCGCCATAAACAAAATCTGGTCAAATTTAAAAGTCGGATAACAATTCTAATGATTTATCATCTCCTGAAACTGTAACATGTATTGAAATACCTTATTGGGGTTATAAAATAGCATCTCATGATCAAGTTGTTATTCCAGAATTTAAATCTCAGATGTTAGCTACGAAAACCAATTTGCTTTCTGAGTTAAATTTAAAAAGTGGAGACTTTTTTTCACCATCTGATATGGAATTGGACTCAAGATTTGAATTGATCGCTGAATGGACAGACTTTCGATTTACAAAATCAAATATGTTAAAAGATATCGTATCTGAAAAACTTGTTGATTGGACTACATTACACAATATGAGATATTCTTGGAGCTTTACATCGATTATAGCATCTACATTTATCATTTCACCAATTTTAAAGTTTTTTGGTGTTATTCCAGATAATCTCCCTAAAAATTACGCCATTGCCGCCAGTAAAATTATGAATGCCGCTGACAATTTATTTCAAATTGCTGAAAGAAATTTAAATAATGAATTGAGACTTGCTCTTAAATATAAAAATACTGAATTAAGTAATGATAATCCACCTCCATCGAAAATAAAATTATTACAAATCCTTGAAAATCAGCGAATATCTGAAGCACAGAGAATTAAAAACAATGAAGACGGGGTTACACCAATATATGATATATTTAATTACTAATTATTAATTATTTAATGGCAAAGGTTGAGTCTCTCTTCCCCAAAAACCCCTTCTTTTTTTGAAATTCAAATGAATTTAGTATGAGTGCTCTTTTTAAGGAGCCTTTACATGCGTAGGTTGAAAAAGTACAATGATTAGCGCTAATCTTATTTAATAGCTGATTAAGAAAACCTTCTTCCCATAAAAGAGGAGTGCTAAATCCACTAAAAGCATCATATAATAATTTATTTACTTTAAACTCAGGTAAATTTGATAGATTTAATTCATTAAAAATTATCCATCTCTTAGCCTCATAGGCTGAAACAAGATGACATTTTATTTCAGAAATCGAGTATCCATCTTTAGTTAAATAAAGCGCGATCTCTTCATAAACTTCAAACAATGGATGTATTGGTTCTAGTTTATTAAATATCCATTTAATAAAACCATCTTTTAAAAAAGGATCTATTTCGTAGCTCACCATTTTAAATTCGATATCAGAAAATTCAGTACAGCTTCTAATGCCGTTAGTTTTAAATTTTAAGAATTCACCCATCGATAAAAGTTCAATATATCCTAAACCTAGCCCCACAACCATTACAGAAAAATTTTGAGTCATTATGATATCTTCAGTTCTTCTTAAGGCTTCACCATAAATATACTGTGTTTCACTATATGCCCCACCAAGATGATGCATACTCTCCCCTTCGACACCATCGGGAGTTGTTAATTTTGATCTTAATGAGGGACTTCCATCTAGAGTAGTTAAAACTTTATAATTCATATGGTGAATTGTTTATAAGAAGAAACCTATTATTTAATCAACAAAAAAATGAATTCATCCTGTCAGAGGTTAGACAGGGAGCCCCCAAAAATGGCTCCCTGTTTTATTTTAAAACATCCTTCAATTTTTGATGATAAAAATGAATCTTTATAAGTCAATTTTGTGAATCAGTTTGAGAATATAGAATTATCATTCGGCATCAACAATGCAATACCCATAGATATGATTAATTTAAAATTTATACTAATGGGGGCTTTTAATGAACAACTCAATAAGTAATACAGGTAAAGGTACAGAATTTGAAATTGGTATATATTCAAAAATACCTAAAGAACTTCAAATTAAGTCTTCAGCAGAAAGCCTGATTAATAAATTAGATTATAAACCCGATCGAAGAAAATTTCAACGAAACTCTATAGCCATAGATTCACCTCCTAATCATCGAGAAATTATTTTATCTGATCCAAATTTAAAACTACTTCCAAAAGGAAAAATTATTAATCGGAGTCGAGAAGGATTATTATGTGTATTTAAAAAAGTTCAGATTATGAAAAATCATAAATTACAAACACCACTTGGACTCTATAAGGTTGTTTGGGTCTCAAACTATGACATAGATAATAAAAGCTTTATAAAAACTGGCTTAGAAATAGTTAGAGATAGTGATCAATAATTAAAAAGCTTGGAGAACTTTATGAAAAAATTATTTTTTTATTTAATTTCAATTATTTCTTCAGAAAGTAATCATATTACGCGAACAAATTATTTCCTTTATCAAGATGATTCAGTACTTGAATTAAATTCTTATAAGTTTTCAACATTATATTACAATGAAATGTTAGGTGATTTAGGTCTGCCTTCTCATTATCAAGATATTTTTGATCAATTTGAATCTCATATCCTAAAAGAAACAAATAATAATAAGCAACCAACTAATAAACAGAGTTAATGCATTCTGCTTTCAAACCAAATTCTAGTTTTATTTTGCAGGTCTAATTTCATTTTATCTCTATCATCAATTAAATTTTCATCAACATTTATCGGATTACCAAACTCCACCTCAACAGGATATATAAAGCGAGTTAAAGAGGGTAAAAATTCGGTTTTTGGCATTACATCATAGCATCCTTTTAAAAAAACTGGGATTATTGGAATACCGGCTTCAATTGCAAATATAAATGGTCCTGACTTAAATTTACCCAAGTCATATGGTGAAAATTGCCTTGTTCCCTCTGGTGCTAAAGCAAATCTTTCGCCATGTTCTGTTCTCATTTTTGCATTATTATAAATTTTTTTAACCTCTTCAAGATTATTTCTGGCAATAGGTAAAACTCCAACTCGCTTCATTGCATATCCAAATATTGGGATTTTATACAACTCAATTTTAGCACCAAATCGAACCGAAGGAATTATATTTTGTAAAACTAAAATATCTACATGGGAAGTGTGATTAAATAAAAATAAACACGAACCTTTTGGTATGAGTTCTGCTCCTTTTATTGATGTTACTTTAATCCTAAAACAAAGTAACGATAACTTGGTCCATAACCAAAGAATAAAATCGTTAGTTTTTTTATTATTATATAAAAATGTTAGACCTATCAAAATTCCACCTAAAAAAATAACAAGAAAAATAAAAACAGGTGATAAAATTAGAGTTAACAAAGTATAAAATATTCTTTTTATGATCATTTTTAGGCCTAAATATAAATTAAACTGATTTTTTTTCTTTAGAAGATGAGTTTGCATTATCGTACAAATCTGGAAATACTCTTTTTCTTGCAGCCTGTCTTTGTTTTTCCTTATAAAGATCATGCTGACTAGTACCAGTTTGATTTTTTAAGTATGTATTATGATCCATGATTTGAATTTCAAATGGATAAAAGAAACTAAAAGGACCTTTACTGTTATTAATTGTTATGAGCTTTCGACAAATAAATTTTATAAACCTGTATTCTGAGTCTGAAAAAGAATTTTCTTTTCGAATTAAAATAGCCTTATCCTTTTGTTCTCCCCACTTTTTATAAAGTTCTTTCTCAAAATCTGCAGAGTGGGAAAGCTGCAACATAGAATCTCTATCATTTAAATAAGATTTAACAGATTCAACAAATAAGTTTAATGGGTATAGATTATTTGAAGATTGATCAGGAATAACATGTGCAAAATTAATTATATTTCGTTCTGCCAAAAATAAAGATAACCGAAATGCATCAACCAAATTTTCAGTGATAAAACGAACTCCTAACTTATCAAGTACTTTCAAGGCAACAACATCTGATTTAGAAAGCATTTTTATTACTGAACTTGCAGATGTTTTGAAAGGTTTTGTTTCAAAATGCTTTAACGTAATTTCCTCTGAAGAAAAAGGATGTTTAAATATTACTTTATCACCTTCATGAAATACACAAGCTTGAATAGGAGATAAAATTTGATTTTGAATATCTTCAGAAAAAAAACTAAATAAATCATTTTCTGAATGCACAAAAACATGAATAACTCTCAATAGAGCACACGACCACTTTTGGAGCTCCTTTTCTTTACTGCCAGCAACACAGTCGTTGGAAGCATACAATAACAAGTTTCGAATATCTTTGAGTTGCTTTTGGTCAGCCAGCTCAAATGGAATTTCCTCTTGTGGATCTAATAATTTTTCACGCAAAAGGACAAGGGCTCTTCTGTGATAATACCAAAGTTTTTTTTCATCATGGGGATTATGTAAATCAAATCCATAACTTTTTAAAAAAGAATAAGCTTCGTCTAAACTCTTTATATAAAGCTTAGGAGTATCAAGAGATGATAGTCCTCCGACCATTGTATGTAGTAATGAAATATCAAAATCTGAATTTAATTCCATAGTGTCTATATAGGATATTAAAAAGGCAGTTAAATCAAGTTAATTTAATATAAGACTTTAGTAATATTAATATGATTGAGGATCTCTGAAAAATCACGAAGAGTTCAGCCTTTATCATAATTAGTCGCATGTGAACATATTGCAGAATGGTATACTAAAGTCACCGATAGTCCCTTGCTTTGGATTTTCAGAGTCATCAAAAAAGACGGAGTTTGAAAATGAAACGGTGCCATTAAATAAATTACCACTTTTAACACCTTTAAACTCAAGAGTACCATAATCATCTTCAAAAATTATAACAACTTGTGAGCCATTGACTTGAGCAGTTCTAGCATAGGCAAAAGAAAAAACAATGGGATCAGATTGTTTTGATAAAGCATAAGAGTCCCAAATTTCCATTCTCAATTCTGATTGACTTGCATTTATATTTCCACTTGAATCTAAATCAATTGCTGCTTGAAAATAAACACCTTGCTTTGAATCAATAGTTCCTATTTCATCTGGATTAAAATTTGAAGATAACATCGCTTTCACAGCATAATTAAATTCATTTGTATAATTTGAAAAAACTGTACTCCAAGAACCTAAACCATTATTAGTAGTTCCTAAATTATTATTTAGTTGATTTTCTAAAACCGAATTAGTTGTGCCATGTAAATTATTTCTTGCATTTCTAGCAACCTTAACTGCATCTTTGGATTTTGGAGAGGGATCACATGCTACAAATAATAAGGTACAACTTATTAATAGTACACTAGCAACTAATTTTAAAAATATAGATTTCATTTTAATCCTCCACAAAATCCATTTTTATACTGGAAATATTTAATCCAGAATTATTCAAATATAAATAGATCATATTTTGTTAATGCAAAAGAAAGACCAAACTATCTAAGAAAGATAATGACTGAAGATATTGTGATTTAATTATATAGTTAATCACGAGTAATTATTTTCTATCTAGATGGGGTAAATTTTTTTATCAATCCCATATTTAAGTAATTAAAAGTAAAAACAAAGTTGTCAAAAGTCTGTACATAGGCGCACAAATAGTGCCTAAAATTTTAATAATTACTATTAAGTATCAAACTGAACTAACTTATGTATCAACTTGAATATTTCAGTGTTTTGTCTTGAGATTTTAAACATTAGTTCAAGGCACATCCCTTGCAATTTACTAAATCAACAAGGAGAACAATATGAAAAAAACTAATATAAAAGAAATGACCCAACAAGAAAGAAGAACTTCACAACGGGTTTTACAGAAGTCCAGTTTTCAAAGTTGGCTATTACTTGCAGATTCTTCAAAACAAAGGTTTTCTGCAAAAATTCTTGATCGCTCAATGAAAGGATATAAAGTCCTTGTGTGTGGCTTAAGTATTCCAGCTCAACAAATGCTTCAAATTACAAAAGAAAATATAGATGGCCATTTAGTAAAAATTAATACAATCGTTGTTTGGTCGAAAGAACTAGTTATAAATGGAAAACTACATACTGAACTTGGACTTAAGTTATAATTAGACCTTTGTTTAGATTTAGAAGTTCCTTTTTAAATTTGTTTCAATTATAATTAATTTAACACTGAATTCAAGTTGATAGGATTAAAATTAAAATTATATAATTGTTCATAATATGGGGCGAATGAAAATCACCCCCAATAAACAAGAAAATAACGGCACATGATTATGTCTGATAAAATTGCGAAGCAATCAGACTTAATCATAAGCAGGGTGATTGAAGATCACCCTCAACAAACAAGAGTATAACTGCTTATGATTATGTCTGATACAATTGCGAAGCAATCAGACTTAATCATAAGCGGGGTGATTGAAGATCACCCTCAACAAACAAGAGTATAACTGCTTATGATTATGTCTGATACAATTGCGAAGCAATCAGACTTAATCATAAGCAGTTATTTAAAAAAGGATTTTTATGAGTTTCAAATTTCGCGGGGTAATTCCTGCATCGAAATCTAGTTTTAATCGAGCACTAATCATTAAATCATTTAATAAATCAATTGAGCTTAAAGGTGAAGCCGAATGTGACGACATCCAAAAAATGAAAGCGGCCATTTCTAATTTAATTCACAATCAAACTGAATTTGATTGTGGTGAAGCTGGAACGGTATTAAGATTTTTAGCATTGAGAGTTTCACGTGAGAAAGGAACTTTCAAGTTAACCGGAAAAAGTAGATTATTCAAAAGACCACAAAAAGAACTTCAATTAATTTTAAATCAATTAGGAGTTGAAAGTTCATTTACTGAAGATGCCATGTTAATAACAAGTAGCGGTTGGCAGATTCCATCAACTCCCCTAAAAGTAAGCGCTAAAGATAGCAGTCAATTTTTAAGTGGAGTGGTACTTAGCTCTTGGAATTTACCACAAAAACTTCAAATAGAAATTTCAAGTCAAGAAATGGTCTCTGAATCATACTTCAATTTAACATTAAAACTTATGAAATCTTTTGGTTATCATTCAGATGTCAACCTTGAAAAAAAAATCATAGTCATTGAACCCCATCAAGTTCCTGAAACTTTAAGTTTTCAAGTAGAAAGTGATCTTAGTTCAGCATTTGCTGTTGCAGCACTTGCCGCAATAGATGGATCTGCATGTTTAGAGAGTTTTCCTTTTGATTCTTCTCAGCCGGATTTAGTTTTTATAGAATTGTTAAAAAACATGGGTGTGGAATGTGAAAAAATGGGATCAAATTTAGTTATAAAAAAACCACTTTCATCACTCAAATCAATTTCAGTTAATTTAAAAGAATCGCCAGATTTATTTCCTGTTTTATGCGCTATCGCTTCTTCTGCTAATGGATGCTCCCATTTTTATGGTGCTCCCCACTTGCGATTTAAAGAGTCTGATCGAATTGCCGAAGTAATTAAAATATTAACTCCGTTAGGAATACACTGCGAAGCTCTTGAAGATGGAGCAAAAATTAATATTACTCCTCCTAGTAAAATTAATTTAACAAATCCTATAATTCTTGACGCTAAAGATGATCATCGATTAGTTATGATGGGTGCAGTTTTGAAATCATTGGGACATAAGATTCAAATAATAAATACCCATTCTGTAAATAAAAGTTTCCCAGAATTTTTAAAAATTGCTGCTGAGTTTTTATGATCACAATTATTGTTGGACAAAGAGGGGTCGGTAAGACATCCCTACTTAATCGGATTAAAAATTATAAAAGTAAAAACTGTTTTGTATATGATTTAGATCAACGGATTGAAGAAAAATCTAATTTGAAAATTAATGATATTTTTGCAAAATCAGGCGAAAAATTTTTTAGGGATTTAGAAAAAAAATACTTTTTAGAGCTCATTCAAGAAATTAAAAACAACTGCAATAATAAAAGTTTTTGTTTTATTTCTGTTGGAGGCGGCTTTAATTTAGAACTTTTGAATTCTGAACATCGAGTTTTATGGATTCAACGTTTGAGTGACCAATGGGGACGAATTTTTTTAGACAGACCAAGACTTGAACCCGAACTACATCCAATTAAAGAGTTTCAATTGAGAGCTCAAAAAAGATCGCAAATGTTTAAAGAAAAGTTTTGGGATGAATATTTAATTCCCGAAGGCTTAAATCAAAGTTGTCCGACTGAAGAGGAAATACTTTTTAATACCATACACAATTGCAAAGGTATTCTTACCATTCTGCCAAGTTTATTTGATGACAAAAATGGAAATGAGAATGGTAATGCAAATTTAAATAAATGGAATTACTTTGTTAATAAACATAAAAGTTGGGGCTTAGATTTTTTAGAAGTCCGAGATGATCTAATTGATCATAAATATTATCCAACAATTTTTAAGGATTTGAGTAATAATGGATACTCCATGATTTATTCACTAAGAAAAGGAGATATTGAATTCCCTGTTGAACTAATAAAAAATAATTATCAAATTAATTATTTAGTCGATTGTGATATTTCACTTTTTAACAAATACAATCAAGATAAAATTAATATAATATCTTGTCATGATCGAGCTAAGGATGAAAACTTGGAATCTGTATTTAACAAATTACAACGCTTTCAAGATCTTGGATTTCATATTAAATTAGCAGTCGAAATAATTGATTTCAAAGAATTGTATACATGTCATCTTTGGCAACAGGAAATGCCTTTAAAGCGAAGTTTTTTACCTCGATCATCAAATGGAAAATGGAATTGGTACAGACTTATGGCTAAAGGTAAAATGATGCTCCAATTCTTTAAGGAAGGTTATGAGGGCTCCGCACTTGATCAACCTTCATTATCACAATGGATTAAAAATGATAAATTTGTGACTTCCTTTGCCGCAATTCTTGGTTCACCTGTACAACACAGTCATACTCCTATAGAGCAAGAAAGTTTTTTTGCTCCATGGCCTGTTTATGCCATAGACTGCAGTGAAAATGAATTTGAAACAGCAATGGAAGTATTAAGTAAGTTAGGCCTAAAGGCTGCAGCTATCACCTCACCCCTTAAATTAAAAGCATTTAATTACTGTGGCGAAAACAACAGTGATATTGCTAAAAAATACAAATCAACTAATACAATTTGTAAAAAAGATGAGTCAAGTGTTTGGTTTGGTCATAATACAGATATAGATGGTTTAAAAAACCTATTTGCTCCACTTGAAAAATTATCTTCACCAAAGATTGCAGTCTGGGGTGGTGGGGGTACACTCCCTTTACTTTATGATTTATTACCCAAGGCAATTTTTTATTCTGCTCAAACTGGTTTACCAAGAGACACTAAAAATATATCTATTGATTTTGATCCAGAAATTTTAGTATGGGCAGCTCCAAATTTAGTCGATAAAAACAACAAACTTCCAATTCCAAATAATTGGAAATTAAAAATGGTGATTGACTTAAATTACAAAGAAGACTCTGATGGGCTATGGATAGCCCAAACTAAAGGATGTAGTTATTATTCAGGATTATCAATGTTCAAAGCCCAAGCCATTCTTCAAAGAGACTTTTTTCAATCTTTTTGTTTGCCTCACACTTAGAAAAATAAATTGTTTCATCGGACATAAACTGATTTTGGATAATTTGTTTTAAATGTGATATTAAAGCTTGTCCTTCAAAACTCTGCAGTAAATTCTGCAATGAAGGATAATCTTTTTTTATATTTAATGTTTTAAACCATAAATAATTTTTAGAAAAGTTCATAACAGAAACCTTAAATTCACGATTAACCCGATTAAATTTTAGAACTATAATATAATTTGGAAACGATACAGGATTTGCAACACTGCCTGATCCAAGTGCTTCAACTTTATCATCATCCGTTGTATTATACACCTGGAAAACTTTAGTTTCAAAGCTATCTGCAGATTTAGATGAACCATTAACTGACTCATAATCTAAATAATTCAAAATTCGCGAGCTATCTTCTCCATCTTTTGTTGTATATACTTGTCTTAATTTGCCGAGTTTTTTTGGTACTCCATTTAAAATAGTATTATCTGTAAATTCAAAATTAACTCGACCCAAATCATCTATTTCAGGTGATAATACATTTTTTGTTGAACTTCGTTTTTCCACATCACATGAAACATGTACATTTTGATGGCGCTTATTGTCGACACCAGTTGATTCCAAAGTGTAATATTTAATTTTATTATCTAAACTTAATTTAGTTACAGAAGTTATTTCTTTATTATTTATAGATAAATAATCATAAGCTTCATCTTGCATTTTTAGATCTAAATCTCGATTGTTTTTTAATTTACGGGGAGTAATATAAATACTAATAGGATCTTTATAATCATTATAATTTGTATAAGAATGCATATCAAATAAAAATGTTTCTAAATATGTTTTACATTTTTCAAGTGACTGCTCTTGCGATTCACCAATAAATTCTTTATTTTCAGGATTATCAACAGGAGTAACTACATATCGATAAGTTGGAATATTTTGATGTGTATCCCAATAAAGTAAGCTTTGCTCCATCGCTTCTTTCTCATCTTTTGATTTATATAAATCCTTATCACTCATGAATTTTAATACGATTGACGATTTATATCCCTTATAATTATCATAAATTTCTTTTTCACTAAAAACATTGTACTGAATCTCATCTAACTTAAGAGTAGTACTCTCTGCTTTAATTGCCTGATCATCTGCAGATATTGAAGATACTCCAACATCGTTTTCAGAAGCTTTATCATTATTATCAGTTGGATTTTTATCATAAAGTTCACAACTCAATCTTACATTATTAATAGATGGGATTCTATCAACAATCGATCGATCCTTTTTAGAAGACTGAAATCCGACAATTAAAAAATTTTGATTAATTTTAGGAATTACGTCTTTATTTTCTTCATAAAGTTTTTTATCAAAGAGAGGAGATTCTGGGTCCAATTTAGGATCATATGCTCTCCAAGTTTCAATAGAACGTGAGATTTTTACCTTAATTTGTTCACCTCCTCCACTAGCTGAACTAAGCAGTGATTGAACATCTTTTTCAACTTGCAGATATCGTATTGTGGGCCCATCAACCTTAGCAAATGATTGAATTGAACAAGTTAATAAGGTGGTTAATGAAGTTATATAAATTAAGAAATCTTTTTTATTTTTATAATCTGAATCGACATTTAAATTTATTTTATTTACTAAGGTATACAAAAATTTCATTTTAACTCCACAATTAACTTAAATTCTAAAAGACAATAGGATTCCAAATAACAGTATCTGAGTGGATGAGTATAACGTAAGTTATAGAATTAAAAAACTGTAGAGTTTTGTACAATCTGACAAAAAAGGTCACTTGAAAAAAATTTATTTTTTAATTCAATCAGTTATGATAACATTCATTAGAGTTTTTTACTAACCTCAAATGCTTGGTTACTACTTGAATTAATATTAAAGCAATTAGACTTATTAAGTTTAATTAGAAGTTATAACGACCAGGCAATCTTTTCTAATGATTCTGTCTCTATTGCCCAATATTTATAGGAATGAAAATCTGGAAACAATTTAGGAAAAGATGGATCCTCCCAACGTTGTGCAATCCATGCTGAATAGCCAATGATTCTTAGAGCTTTTAATAATGGAACGATCTCCCACTCCTCATGATTAAAATTTCGAAGTTCTTCATAACCTTCTATAAGCTCATCTCTTTCAATTTTAGAATGATCGTCCTCACCAGGAATAAGCATCCAAAAATCTTGAACAGCGGGCCCCACACACAAGTCATCAAAATCAACAAAGAAGAATTCATCTCCTGTATGAAGCAAATTTCCTTTGTGACAGTCTCCATGAATCCTTGTAAATTGCTGTGAATGGATCAATGAATCTTCAACATGTTCTAAAATTTCAATGGCAGCGTCTTCATATCGAGTCCAAAGTTCAGGAACAATGACATTCGAAAGGCGTTTGAGAGATTCCCATCCACCATAACCATCAGTTCCAACAAAAGGTCTATGCTTGGTGTGCCTTCTTTCTCCGATATTATGAATTTGGGCAAGTCTGCGACCCACTTGTTTAAGTTCATTTTTTAAAAACTCTTGAGGCATTCTCCCCTTTACCTTTGGAAAAATTGTCATAAAAATTCCATCACAATTTTTAATTGTTGAACCATTATTAAATTCAATTGGGGTAACTGCAGGAATCCCCTCAATAGCTAATTCTTTTAAAAACTGATGTTCCTCTAAAATAGCTTCATAGGTCCAACGATTGGGTCGATAAAATTTTGCAATAATACGATTTGCATTAAAAACCAATGGACTTGGTTCAACACCCACATCAAAAACCCTATTTTCATAAGAATTTAATTGAATCAATTCGGCAGTCGTTTGTAATCCTAAGGAATCAACAGAATCTAAAATATCATGTGGCTTGAGATCAAAAAAAGATTTCATATTAAACCAATCAGAATAAGTAAATTATTAACTAAGGTCAATTATAAGTTAAACATTCAATCGAACAATTTCATCACTGGTCAACTTTTCACTTATTTGATGAAGAATCGCCAAACGGCAAATTTACTTCAACTGTTGCTCCAATTTTTTTTAATACTGGAACATCATTAATTCCAAAACTAGGATCATCGCTTAGATTTTGCCCCATTGAGTCAGCGCCTACTAATCGAAAATTTAAGGCTCTTTTTTCATCAGGGTAACTTGGTTTATTATTTGTTAAATTTAAAACTGATTGTGATTGTGGCTCCCTTTCTATGTCATGATTGACGTCGGAAGCAGAGGAATCACCTTTTCCAAAATTTGAATTTACGTAATTTAAATCTAAAACAGTATTGTAGTGAGTAAATACAAATACTTTTTCTTTATTCTTATCCTGATCCTTAATATTTAAGGATTTAATTACTTCTCTCACAACTTTTGATTTTATGTTAACTCGTTTTGGATTAGCTGGCGTTTTTGAAAAATCATTGGATTCAAAACACTTTTCAGAAATTAAAATTTGTACTTTTACTTTTTTTGTTTCTTCACTTTTGTTTCCTACTAAAATTTCCTCACCACTGTCATCAATTTCAGTTGAAATTTTTATTTGATCTTTTTTTGCACATTCAGCTGGCCAAAGTCCTAAATCTATATCTTTTATAGATTCATCAGTTGTTGATTCTATTTCTGTAAGTTTTTCAATAAAATCATTTGTTTTAAATGAATTGTTTGTTATCGAATTCAGTTGGTATTGTGTTAATTTATGAAATCCATCTACAATCACAGGAGTTGAAGCAACCTCCTTACCTGCATAACTTGATAAGGTAAGAAAAATAATTGTTAAACTAAAATTAAATTTAGATTTTTTTAAAATTAGATTTTTCAAATTTGTATGTATAATATTTTTTTTCATATACAATATTTCACTTCAAAAACTATGCCGATATTTTTTATTTTAAATTGAAATAACTGAACAATGAAGTATCATAATGAGAATACATCGCAAAAAATGTTAATTAAAAAAATATATAAACAAATTATTGATCTTTTTCTTATACTCATTTTTTCGATTTTAAAACTCATAAAATGAATTCTTTAGATAAACCCTGTATTTTTTTTGAACAAAAAACTGGTGGTCATAAATCGAAAGGAAATATTGAAATATCTTCTTTTAACCCTGCTTTAAGATATATATACTTATATGAAAAATTAGAATTATAAAATTATTTATTTTCAACTTTTGAAATTTTATAGCACATAAAACCATGAAAGAAAAAAGCAATTAACCATTTTACCCAAATTGCAGTTGCCCCATGTTCATAGCTATATATTCCTGTTGTAATAGCAGTAAACATTCCCCATTGATGTAATTTTACCCGCTGGGGAATAATAATTGAAAACAAAAAAGTTAATGTTGAAATCCAACCTATAATTTCGATAACGATTTCACGAGTAGTCATTAGGGATCCTCTATATCTTTATATTTCCATAAAAATACACCAATGGTCGTAAATAATACTACTACAGTTAATACTAAACCATAACCATAACCTTGTCCTGGATTGCTAGAATAATTTAATCCAAAGTATAACATAAAAGCTTTATTTACCAACATTGGAAACAATAATGTTTTCACAAAATCTCGTACTACAATATTCGAAGCATTCTTATTTTTTTCTGGTTTATTCATTTTAATAATTTATAAATAAAGAAATGGGATCTGTCATTAGCAATAGTCGTTTCAGTCGTAAATTGAGTTTTTAAACGTGAGATATTATTATTAATTAAGGCATAGCGACGAAGCTCAAGCAAAAAGCTCTATTGAAAAGAACTGCAGCGAGTATATATGTTGACTCAACTGCAATTATTTAATCTGATTGTTTACGCAATTATTTCAGACATCATCGAGAGCAGTTATTTTCTTGTTTATTGAGGACGATTTTTTAATCACCCCGAATTTTCAACTCATCAGAGGTTATCTTGGGATTTAAACTAGCAAGCATTTTTATAAATAGCGAAACTCCAATTGAACTTAAAGACTTAAAATCTCTTGGCTTTGATAATGATTGGTCGGATCTTGTTCAAAATGAATATAGCGAAACAATCAATCCAGAATATGATTCGATTTATATTGGTAATTTTGAAAATAAAATTGTTATAAACTCCTGGGAGTTGGCGGCCTCAATGTTTGAAATTGCGCCAAGTAAAATGGAACTCGCAATCATACATAATTACCCAACTTCACAAATAATAGCTATTTGTATCCATCAAGGATTAGGTATATATGGTTTTAGTATTATTCAAAATGGAATTCGTAAAAGAGTATTTTTTAATGATAACCAGTCTAAAAATCGAAGTTTTGAAATTGGTGATCCTCTAAATTATAAATGGGATCAGTCAAACAAAGATTCATCAAGTTTACCTACTGAAATTATATCTGACCTCCTAAAATTTAGTAAAATAGATGAGTTTGGATTTCCAAAACTAAAAATGTTAGGTTTTAAAAAAATAATAAAACAAAAGAACCATCTGCCAAATAATAAAATTAATCGAGTTAAAGATCAATTTAAATCCTTATATCAAAAAATTATTCCAATTTTGATATCAACTTTATTGTTTGCTCAAGCAAAAATACAAATAGATTTAAACTTAGGATTAGGCCCATTTGTGAGTAATTTTTTTAATAATACTTTGGGATGTAATAATTTATTTTTAAATTTGTTTGGAATTTTACTTCTTGAAGGTATTTTATTATTAGTCTGCTTATTTTTATATAATTCACTTAGAAAAAAATAACTGATCTTGATTATCTCTGATATAAATAAACAACCGTTCAAACTAAATCATGTCTAACTATTTTGCTAACACTATAGATCTATTTATTAATTGTTGTTAAAGAATTTAGTAATTTATAAACAGGAAAAGAAAAATCTTCTTCTTGCTTTAAAATTGTTGCGCAAACTTTATGAAGTCCAAATGATTTATTAGAAAACCCATTAATTGATAATCTTTGCAGACCAAATCTATTAACAGCATCTTCTCCAATTAATTCTGGTAGTATTGCAATACCCAACCCATTAGAAGCTAATCTTATAGCCGCCTCAAAACTATTTAACTCAAATAGATTATCAAGTGTCAGACCCATTTGTAATAAAAATCTTGAAACTGATTGTGATTGCGAAAGATGGGCATTTATATCGGTTAAAATAGGTAGTTGATTTAATTCTCTTAAAGTAAGCTCATTTTTTCTTAGTAAAAAATGACTTGATGTTAACTTTTTTGGACCTTTGTAGAATCTAAAAGAATTTTCAAATAGAGGGAAAATTTTAAATTGGGGATGCTCCATTGGCTCTACTGTTAATATTAAATTAAAATCTCTATTTTGAAGACCTTGAGCAAGATAATGAATTCGACCGCTCATAAGTGAAATTATTATTTCTGGATGTAATTTTTTAAATTGTTCTAAAAATGAAGGCCAAAAATAAATTGCAAGAGCCTCATGGGTACCAACCCTTAGTTTTATACAATCAGATTGAGATTTATCATCTAGATTTAACTCGACTGCATTCACATCCGAGATCAATTTTTTACTAAATTCGTATAAAATTTTACCGGCTTCTGTAAGTTGAACTCCACTTCTATTTCGAATAAAGAGTTTACTAGAAACTGCCTCTTCTAATGTTAACATTGATCTAGATAGTGCTGCTTGACTGATATTAATCCTTCTTGCAGCTTCAGTAATTGAACCACTTTTTACAATCATTGAAAATGAATATATTTTTTCAAGATGATCTTTAACGTTAATTTTTGTTTTTTTCATTTTTAAATGTATATCGCAACTGTTAAATTACATCCATAACTAAAATGCATGCTAATATAAAATAAATGCGTTTTACACATTATATAAATAATATTAATTATGCAGTAAATACGGAGTGATTGAAAATCGCCCCCAACAAACAAGAAAATAACTGCTTATGATTATGTCTGATATAATCAGCGCAAGCTGCTCAGACTTAATCATTAGCAGTTATTTATGACAACACAAATTTTAGATTTAATAAGTATAGGAATTGAACTATGGATAAAATCACTTTTCGAAAAATTATTTTTAATAAGGCCGTTATTATTTCATCTTTAGGATATTTTGTTGATGTTTTTGACTTAGTACTTTTTGGTATTGTTAGAGTTTCAAGTTTACACAGTTTAGGGGTTCAAGATTCCGAAATGATTCAAGTAGGCATACAACTTTTAAACTGGCAAATGGCTGGTTTATTATTAGGTGGTTTAGTTTGGGGATATTTAGCAGATCGAATTGGTCGAACAAAAGTGCTTTATGGATCTATTTTTATTTATTCAATAGCCAATCTTGCAAATGGATTTGTTACCACTATTCCAGTTTATACAATTTTAAGATTTATTTCTGGTTTTGGTCTTGCTGGTGAGTTAGGAGTGGCAGTGACTTTAGTTTCCGAGCAATTACCAATCACTAAACGAAGTATTGGGTCCGCTATAATTGGTATATTTGGGTTTCTTGGAGCAATATGTGCTGCCCTACTTGGAAGTTTTATTTCATGGAACAATTCATATATTGTAGGAGGAATACTTGGTCTTTTATTATTAGTTGCACGAATTAAAGTTAATGAATCAGAATTATTTTTACATTACAAAAAGAAAATTCAAAAGAATAATGTTTCAATTTTCAGTACTATTTTAAACTTAAAAAGATTATCTAAATTCGTATTATGTATATTAGTTGGTGTACCAATTTGGTATATTTCAGGGTTACTGATTTATTTTTCATCTGAATTTGCAAAAGAACTCGGAATATTAACACCGGTCTTAAACTCTAAAGCTATTTTTTGGAGCTATTTAGGATCGATGATCGGAGATCCTCTTGCAAGTTTATTTAGTCAGATACTTCAAAGTCGAAAAAAGGGAATTTTTATTTTTATTATTTTAAGTGCTTTATTTATATCTTCTTATTTTTTTATCCCGAAGCAATCCAGTGATTTATTATTTTACTTTATTTGCTTTTTATTAGGAATAGCTAATGGTTACTGGACTCTCTTTGTAACAATGATTTCTGAGCAATTTGGAACTAATATTAGAGCAACAATAACCACCAGTATTCCAAATCTCGTAAGAGGTATTGTAATACCATTAACATTAGTTTTTCTTTCATTAAAGGATAAATTTGGTCAACTCAATTCTGCCTTAGCAATTGGCTTCATTTGTATTTTTCTTGCATTAATTTCACTTGCAAATTTATCCGAAACTTTCAATAAAAATTTAGATTACATTGAAACTTAATTTTAATTCATTTTTTATTTAAATTTGCTGATCGTCTTTTGAAACATAGGAGCAATAATATCTATTCGATCAGTCATAATTCCAAAAAATGCATGATTTTTTGAAAATTGAAAATCAGATTCATTATTGACTTGAGAAAGATAAATTGTAGCTCCATTTTCAAAAGCTTGTTTAAGAAAAATATCTGGCCAACCAGGGATAAGGCTAACAAATTCAATTCCCTTCATTTTAGGATCATAAACACTCATATCCAAATGCAAAGGAATAAAATACTTTTTATTTGCGCATGTGCTTGGAAAATTATCCGGAGAATGAGGACTAATCAAATCGATAAAACATTCCTTTACACCCTTTGATTGCCAAATCGCTTCTGGAATAGATAGTTTTTGAAACTCTTTAGAATAAGAGGTAATTTTTTAATCTAATGTGAAAAAATTAAAAAATTATCTCAATTACATTTATTCAAATATTTTTCTCTAAATAGTCATCAAGTTTATCAAACGAACCTGTCCACCCAATCGTCATACCAGCTTTCGCTTTCACAAATTCAGCAAGCTCCTCTGGTGAACAGTGACCATAAACTTCCCAAGTCACTGTAACAAGAGTTTCATTAAGACTTTCTTCTTTTAAAGTTACAGTTGTTAGCAAGGTCTCAGGCCACAATGGTGCAAATGGATGTCGACTTATATTATCTTTTTCATCACAAAACTGTTGTGTGTAGACAATCAAATTTGGACTTTCAATTTTCAAATATTCAGCGCGACCATACATTTTTATATTTTCACCAGTCATAACATATTTAGTTTTTCCACCTGGTCTTATATCAGCTTCTAAAAATTGCATTTGCATCCCTGTGGGAGGCAACCATTGAGAAAAATGTTTTGGATCCGTCCACAATTTAAACATTGTTTTAATTGGAACTCCAAAGGTTCTATTAATTACAAAAATATCTTTGTTGCTCTTTTCTTTTTCAACATATTCAGCCAATCTATCCCAAGTTGCATTTCCACCAGCAGCTTTAATAAATTTTCGAGATTCTGCTGCCACCTCAGGTGAAGAAAATGTCATAGTCATATCCATTTTTGTTTTGTCATTTAATTGACTAAACATAACGGTGACTCGAAATAAAGGTGGTTGATCTGCATTTCCACCATGGTCGTAAACTAACTTTTTATAGGTTTCAACTTCGTAATATTTGGTAATATTCGGATAATTAGTTCCATCTGGTCCATGCATTGTATAATTCCAAGTCCCACCCACACGTAAATCTTTACTGTGAGTAGTTAATGTAAATCCCCGAGGGCCCCACCATTTTGCAACTTGTTTTGTATCAGTCCACGCCTCCCATACAACTTTCAAAGGAGCATCATAAATTCTCGTAATTTTAATTTCATTGGATTTATTTTTTGAGACCATTATTATTTCCTTTACTTATTGATTTTCTTTTTAATTTATTTTTAAACTTACCGCCTATTGAATGACTAGCACTTAAAAACTCTTCTGATTTTATAAAGTAACTACTTGATGCAAATACAAGAGTCCCTAAGATTATTATCCCTAACAAAATTGAAGTTCTAACAATCCAAGATATCTCATGATAAGGATTATAAACATGGTTCACAAAAAATAAAATCACCATACCCATAACAATTGTTGATGCTCCATTTTTGATTAAACATTTTAATAAAGTTGTCCACCCGTAAGAACCCACCCAAAATCCCAATGGGATAGCTAATAAAATAAAATTAATCAAAGCTGATACAAATGATGATAAAACCAACCCTCGAACTCCCCAGTGAAGCATTAAAAAAGGCGCTAAGAAAAAATGAATTAACAAACAAATACCACTCACAATTGAAGGCCACTTAGTATTTTTCATGGCAAAATAAATGGGTACTAAAACACGTACTAAACTTGAGGCTAAAAGTATTAATGAATATATCTGCACAATACTTGCTGTTATTTGCATGTCCTGTAAGTTAAATTTGCCACGGCGAAACATAACTTCAACCAGAGGTTCAGCAAGAATATATAACCCCATGGCTGCAGGTAAACATAAAAAAAGATTTAAACGCAAATAGTGATTTGAAGTTTCAAGCATCTTTTCTTTTTTTCCTTGAGACCACATTTCCGAAAGTGTTGGCAATAATGCCGTACCTAGACTTACTGATACTAACGATAAGGGTAGTTCTAATAATCGATCAGCCCAAAAGATATAGGACAGTACACCCTCACCTAATTGACTACCAAAGCGAGTGTTTATGATTGTTGTTAGTTGTAAAAGCCCCGTTCCTAACAACCCAGGTGCCATACTTTTAAAGACACGTTTGACATCGCTATTTAAAAAATTGGAACTTAATTTGGGAAAGTAATTTTTTTGTTTAAGCCTTGGAATCAAAACAGCCATTTGCCAAAAACCACCTATAAGGACTCCCCAGGCAATACCATCTCCGCTTTTAGGAAACCAACTTTGAGGTAAAATTGTAGAAATAATCATTGCCACGTTAAAAAATAATGGGGCCATTGCAGGAAGTGAATACTCACCCAAAGCATTTAGAATACCCATAAAATAAGCGAAGTTGCTCATAAAAAATATAAAACTAAACATGATACGAGCCATTCGAACTGTTAATGCAAATTTTGCAGTATTTTGAATATACTCTTGTTCCAACAAAACCTTTAAAACATCCTCAGTAAAAATTACGCCTAAGGTAGTTAAAATAATTAAGATACCAAGTAATATTGTATAGAATCCATTCACTAAATTTTGCGCCCTATGGGTAGTTCCATTATTTTTCGTATCCTCAAGCTTTGCTTCAATAAAAACTGGTATAAAACTTATGGAAAGTGATCCTTCACCCAAAAGTCGACGAAATAAATTTGGTAACCTAAAGGCCGCGGTCCAAGCATCAGTGATTGTTCGGTCAAAAAGAGCAGCACTGGCAACATCTCGTAGTAAACCTAAAACCCTACTACTCATGGTTCCAAGAGCCATACTAAGTGCATAAAATATCACGTTTTTTTTATTTTCTACTTGAAGTTGATCTAATTCAAGTTCAGTTTTTTTTGTGGTTTCATCCCTTTTATCAATAATATTCAAAATTACTCCACTTTTAAGCAAGAATTCTTTCTTGCAGTTCTAAAATGTGTGTGCTATCAAATTAATCCTTATTAATAAAATGATAGTAATAATATTATTTTAAATAAAGATTAAAAATATAAATTAGGATAATCCGGAGGTTTTCACTTGGCAAATCATAAGTCAGCCGCAAAAAGAGCACGTCAATCAATTCGTCGTAATATTGTAAACAACAAAAGAAAAAGTGTTGTTAAAACTGCTGAAAAAAAGCTTGTTAAGGCTATTTCATTAAAAGATCTTACACTTGCACAAGAATTGTTAAAAAAATTCACAAGCTTTGTTGATAAAGCAGCAAAAAATAAAGTGGTTTCAAAAAATCATGCTTCTCGCAAGAAATCAAATTTATCTGCTAAAGTTCATTTGCTAACTAAGTAATTGATCATGATTAAGTCATTTCCCTTCGCAATTAAATGAGAAATGATCAAGTACAGTGTTTTTCTTAAATATAAAGAGAATATTTTTAAATTTAAAAAATTAAGGGCAACAAAAAATGCCCTTAATTTTTTATAATTTGCTTATAATTCAATTTTTATTAATTGAATTAAAGATCGCACAATCTTTTACGTTCTTTAAAATTACCATTTTCTTGAATCGAAGTAAGTAAAAGACAAGTATCATATCCTTGTTTTTTAAGGTTTTCTTTTATCAAGTTAAGAGTTTCAGATGAAAGCTCAGGGGTTCGACTTAAAATCCATGAATACTTGCGAGATGGATCCCCAACTACTGCAAACCTGTATTCAGAATCTAAATCAATAATCCAATAGTTTCCACCGAATAAGAATATCCAATCAAAAAATTTCACAAATGTTACTTTTAACTTTGAGTTTGTATTTAAATCTTCATTTTTTGCTCTGCCCTCAGCTTGTTTTCTTTCTCCAGACTGAGTGTCGCACGAGTTAATAACTTTAACTAAACCATCCTCTAATATTGTATATTCTGCTGTTGTGTTAGCAACACAATCCCGTTGAAAATATTGTGGAATAGAAGCTATTTCATACCACTTACCAATATATTTATTTAAATCAACATATGGTACTGTTTCAACAGATGTGTCTGCAAAACATTTTGTATTAAATAAAAACAAAAGGATTCCTAAAACAAAATATCGTGAACGCATTTTAAACTCCTATTAAAAAATTAAAAGATTAAGTCCGAACAGCATTTAAGTTATTATGAAAATACAAACTTTAGTTTGGATTTTCATAATACGGGGTGATTGAAAATCGCCCCAAACAAACAGGAAAATAACAGCTCGTGATTATGTCTGATACAATTGCGCCAGCGATCAGACTTAATCATGAGCAGTTATATCAGCAATATTCACTAGTAGTTACCTAAAATATTAATATCGCAAATCTGTATAATGGGACATGGACTGCTCCCTTGAAAAAAAAGATTCTAAAGCAACTTGCATTTCACTATAATTTTTAGCCCGACTTGCCATAGATTGTAAAGTATGACCAAATTCTAACCAAGGGCATGCATTTTTTAATAAAAATTGAAATTTGCGAATTCCTATATTTTCATTAAAATATATTTTAAATTGTTCAAGTGTAAAAAGTAAATGACGTCCACACTCATACCCCTCTTCAATAGAATTTTTTGGTGGATTCTGGTTTTCAGAAAAATGTATAGGATTACTAAAACCAAATTGCTTTCCAACTTGCCATAAGATCCAAGGACGTACAGTCAAAGCTCGACCTATCATAACCATATCACAATCTGTTTGCTCTATCATTGCTAATACATCTTGTGCAATTTGAATATCACCGTTACCTATTACTGGAATTTTTAAATTTTCTCTTACAAATTTAATCTGAGACCAATCAGCATATCCCCTTCGCTTTTGATGAGCTAATCTTGGATGTAGACAAATCCAACTGGCTCCAGCCGATTCTAAAGAGTGAACAAAGTCTAATAAAAAATTAGGATCATTTTGAAGCCCAGCTCTTAATTTAACTGAAACGGGTAAATCAGTATTTCGAACAGTCATTTCAACAATGGATTTAGCATATTGAATGTCTCCCATGAGTGAAACGCCATAATTATGTCGAAGAGCCTTAGCTACAGGACACCCCATGTTAATATCAATGGCTTGAGCCCCCCAACTTTTTAATTTAGCTACAGAAAGAGCTATCTCATGTTCATTATTTCCAAGAATTTGTGGAACGAGTCCTTGTTTTAAATCAGTATCAGAAAAAAAAACTTCTGGACTGCGATTCAATTGTTCGTGTGGTAACCTTCGACTGCTCAACATCTCAGTTGGCCAAATAGTCAATGCATCACTTGGGAGATATCTGCGAATGGCAGTTCGTAAAGCCACATGGGAAAGACCAACCATGGGAGCTAAACAAACAGGAAAATTTATATTTGAATTCAGCACTTCTCTTTTGATTTTATAATTAACCATATTTTAATATTATACCCAAATAAATATTCGAAGTTATAGGTAATACGATCTAAATAATAATTCAATCTTTATTGCATCCAACTTGGGTTTATTGTGATGCTAATGCTGATGTTGATCTGGAATTTTTTTTTGATGATTAAAATCAAATTCTTTAACTAAATCTGGATAGTCTTCACTCACTGCCCTTCTTAGCTCATCTTCAAAATGAGTTGAGAGAGTAATAATTTGGGACTGCGACATATTAAATTTAATTTGGTTAATATTCGTTTTACTCACCTCAAGCGCAGATTGAGGTAAAGATATTGATTCAAAGATAAATTCTGATTCTTGTGGTGTAATATATTTTAACTTTTGATTTTTATAGTTTTCTATTAAAATAGAAAATCCTTTTTTATAGATTTCTTGTATATTTTTTTTATGAATAAAATACTCAATATTTTGGAAGGATAATTTTTGAGATTCACTCAAGTTTCCTATTAGAATAAGTTTAATATTTTTTAATGAATCAATATTATCATTTGTATTATTTGTATCATTACTTATGTTTATACCTTTAAATAATTTTAATCGATTATACGGGTTTAATTTAATGTAATCTTCAAAATCAATTTTTTCTTTTAAAACTAAATTTAATCTTGAAAAGACTTTTTCGTAATGAATTTTATTTGAAGGAAAATATAATGAATTAAATTCTGCAGTTTTAGTTCTATTTAATTCTGAATTCTCAATCAATTTCATTTGCAAAAGATAATCAATTAAAGAGTCTGGCCGAATTGTATTCTTACTAATTACCAATGGTTTATAAAATAATGCCCTTTGAATTAAATTTAAAGTTTCTACAGCACAGTTTTGACTAAAAAAATAATATTTTCCTTTATACTGCCAATGCAAATAAAGTGTTTCATCTAAAAGATATTTTAATTCTTGTGTTTTTAGTTTTAAAGGAAAACTAAATATTTCACGCAACTCAATTTCATTATACTCTTTTAATATTGAAACTAATGGTAAAATAAAAAGTTGTGAATCATATGTACCAAGAATTCCATCTAGAATATCAATATTAAAATTTTTAACAGTCGCTCGAAAACTAATTACTTTATGGTAAGTTATATCTTTAAGACACTCTTCATCTTTTTTTGTTCTGTAGGGAGCACAAAATACCAAACGTAGCATGGCATGTCCAAATCGACTCATTTTCTCTTCGCCCTGTCCAGCATATAAATAATGAATTTGATATAATTTATTGAAATCTAAATCTTCCCAATGAAAAGGTAAAACTGAATTTACAGTATCCATTTTGTCACTACGTTTTTCTTTTAATTCCTCATCGGGTTCAGATACCAGCACACGTGTTGAAATTTCACATTTTTCATTTTTACTAACAAATGATTCTTGCTCACCAAAAATAAAACTATAAAATCGATAAAGTGACTTAAATTCACATTTAAATTTTGGATTTAATATAAATTCTGAGAATGTATCTTGAAGACTTTGAGTCGGTGAATAATTGAACATCGCAGTCAATTGATTAACATATTTCTGTTCTTGAATGATAAATCCTCGTTGTGGCCAACCCGACAAAATTGCAAATTCTGGTAAATCGCTCACTGACGTTTTTATTTTTTGTAACATTAAACACTGGGATTCAAAATTTTGGTGACCTAATACAGAAGTATCGTAACACCTTTTATGTAGATTATAATAAGGTTGAGAAATATAATTTAACTGATCATATTCAGTTATTATAATCTTAATAAAATAACTTAAAATTATTTTACTAGACTCATTGAGATAAAAAGTCTTATCAACATCTTGATATGAATTAATCTCATTAAATGGAGAATTGTAATCCTTAATTAGTTCATATATTATTTTCTGGTCAAATTTATGACTGTTTCTTTTATATTGCATAATCTCTAAGAAATTAACTTTCTTAGAGATTATTCTTGGTAATAATAAATTTAAATCTGAATTGATTAAATTAATATTTTTTTTTAAAATTATAATCTGCTGTAAATCGAGTTGATTAGATTGAGCATATATTATATTATTGAATAATAATTGCGATAAAACTAAATTTATTATAATTAAGATTTTATTCACTTTATTCTCCAATATTAATTTTACAGTTTGTTTAGAGTGATTTTAATTTCACCCCAATTTTTTTGATTAATTTTCTATTGATGCAATATAATCAATAACTTCATCTTGATTTAGCTCTACATTCTGTTCTTGAGCTTTATAGCTTGCATCTCTCATGACTGAAGATAACTTTGCATAATCTTCAACCCGTGGATTTAATCCCTCTGCTTGTGCCATTTTATATTCAACTGCATCACTTTTAGCTAATTGAGCATTGGTTTCATTAACTAAAGTTGATAATTTAGAACTTGCAGAACTTCCTACTACTGAAACAGTTGGTAAAAGTGTAACTGCTGATACTTCTCGAAGAGCTAATCCAACAGCAAAAGTTTGTTGAGCAACTAAAGTTAATATAATTGCGGAAAATAAAGATTTATTTTTCATATTTCCTCCAGGAAATGGTTATTGGTTTTCAGTTCTTGTGGATATATAATAAATGCAAAGAGCGAATAATATAGGTTAGAAATTATGGACGCATATTTCTAATTGATTTTAATGGAAAATAAAAATAAATCTAAACTTTTAGTTTTTAACTAATCAATCTATTTATATAATATTACTTGCTTAATTGAGTAAAAAACACAATTGCCATTTTTTGTTATTAGGATTGTAATATTTTTTTTGAAGGCAAATTCGATTTAATATTAAGTTTATTCAGAATTTGACAAATAATCCTATGAGATTGAAACTATAAAAATGAGAGTCAATACTTCATTATTAAATAAATTAGAAGAATCTATACAAAAAAGAAATAAATATTCTTTTTTAAATTTAATCAAAAGAAATAAAGCAAAAATTTGGATCGACAGTACATTATTTAAACATGTCTGTGAGGGATATAGAAGGCTTTCTTTATTTAAACAAGGTTTAACTTTTTGTGATTTTAAAAATATTAGTGATACTAATATTTATTCAACGAGAGACATTAGAGGAATTCGTGTTTTTTGGAGTGCAAGGTTTTTATCGTTACTGGGATATAAAAATTATGCTCTTCACTTGACTTCACTTTTTAAAGAAAATTCGCTTGATGAAAAAAAAATTATTTCAGATATACTTTTTGCAAATGGCCAATATAAATCTGCTCTTTCTAATTATGAAGCTATTCTCGATGAATATAAAATAAAATCAAATCAACTGTCAGTTAACCAAAATATTTTAATTAAAATAACTATTGGTGACTTAAAAACATATTTAGGCAAATTTAACGATGCACATAAGACTTTTAATCATGTATTCGAAGAATTAAAGGTTGCAATTTTAGATCCACAAAATTCTAAATTGCTAATTGGAATCTGTCACCAAGCTCGTGCTGAGCTTTATTGTCATGAAAATAAATTTAATGAGGCGTTAGAAGAAATTCTAAAAGCAAAAGAATATATAATATCGAATGAAATATCATTGGATTCATTTTTCCATTATAAATGGCTTGGATATGTTTATCATAAACTCAATCAATTTAAAAAATCAAAATCTACATTTGCAATAGCCGAAAAGATTTTGTTTAAACTTACTGTGCGCCCTGAAGTAAAACTTGATTACTTACGAATAAAATCAGTTTGTAATAATGATTTCTATCAGTTATTAAAACTTTTAAATTACCCTGGTTTGATTGAATATACTAATTTATTAATTAAATCTAATATTGATGAAACTCAAAATAATATTCACACTAAAATCGAAGATCAAGCTAAAATAAGAAGTTTAGATTTAGATTATTATCACAAATCATTATTTAAGGTCCCTAAACCTAAATACACAATTTTTATTCATTCACAAGAATACTATGATCACAACCAAGAAAAACAATGTTGGTTTTTAACTAAAGAGTTAGAATTAATAGGTTGGATAATACTTGCTGGTGAAATTGGATTACCGCTTTCTAGGGCCAGTGAATTACTATGGCCAAATGAATTTTACTCTTACTTTGAAATTGAAAAAAGATTAAAGTCATTAATTTTTAGAATTCGAAAACTTGGAAAGTTTAAGTTACTTCTTAAAAATAATATTCTTACAATTAAAAATAATAAGAATATTTCTGTTGATGTAGTTACAAAACATCCTTTATTTCTAGAAACTAAAAAAGAATTTTGCTCCTCAGAAATTGATCATTTTTACAAAATTAAATCAAGAACAATACGAAGCAAAATAATTTCAATGTGGATTGAAAAAAACTTAATTAAATTTAAAGAAAAAAAGCAAAAAGGAGAATTTGTCTACTCTGTGAATCTACCTTAATTTAATTAGTAAAATAAAATCAAAAAAATTAACAGTTCCATAATTAGAAAAAATATTTATACTCCTGTATTTATACACCTGAACAAATTTTAAACATTATTTTTGAATTTAGATTAAATTAATATTTTTATAAATTGGAGTGATTGTTAATCCCCCATTCTCTTTCAATAGTAAAATTGCAGTTCATGATTATGTCTCATGTCTTCTTACTGTAACCACGTAACCACACTATGCATTAGCATTTATTAACTGATTATTAATTGATTTAAGAAGTTTTGCACTAATGAATCATTATGAGACATAAAATAAGTTAGGTCCATATTTTGCAGCTTCTATTTTTATACCTTGCAATTTGAGGAGAATTTTTTGTGAGAAATAAATTTAAAGTTAATGGCATCCAAAATATAACAAAATTCATTTTTCTAACACTTATTATTAATTCTAATTTAACATATGGAAATGTTGTTGGATTAGATACTCAGAGTTTTAATCCTACTGGTGATCAACTCGGCTTCATAACAGTACACTCAGGTAAGACCATCAAACCTGGAATATTAGGTGTGAGTCTTTTTCTTGATTATGCAAGAAACTCGCAATTTGTTTATAGCCTACCAATTGAAGATCAAAAAAAATTAAATCATAAAGATCAATCGATGGGTCTACAGGCTGGGCTTGCTTATGGTCTTAGTCCAAACATTCAAATCGGAGTCGCATTTCCGTTTGTTTTGATGCAAAAAGCAGATAGCAATCAGGATCGAACTATTACTGTAACAAAAGGTCTGAATTCTTCAAAGTATTATGGAAAATGGAATTTTTTAAGCTCTAAAGAGTCTGGTGATTACTCTCTTCTCACATCATATAATATTCCAAATGTTCAAAATGATCCTTTAACTGGACACAACCCACCTCCTGTAACTGATCTTGAATTTGCATGGAGCCGTGCAACTGTTGCTAAAAATACTTTTGGTATTAATGGAGGATATCGATTTCGTAAAGCTGGATCAACACCATCAAATCCTGCACTTGTTCCAGTAAGTGATCAAATTATTTACTCCATGGCTTACGGCACTCCTATTAGTGATGATGGAAAAAAAAGATTTATCGGTGAGTTTTATGGTTCAAGCCTTGCCTCATCAAGAGGATCGAATTCATTTTATAAATCACCAAATGATATTGCAACTCAGGAAATACTTGGTGCAGTAAAAACTCAAGTAGGTCAAAGACAGTTTTTTACTTTTGGTGCGACCATTGGTCTTAATCAACCTGGCATAAGTGCAGATTATAGATTATTTGTTGGATATAATTTTTATTTAGACTTTACTAAAAAAACATCTCCCCCCAAAGCGATTGAGGTTCCAGAAACATTTGGATCACAAGATGCTAATGATCCTATATCTAGTTATAATCCCTCCGAACCGATCACTCCCATTAGGCCTTCAGAGTATGAAGCCTTACAAAATGATAAAAGCCTAATTGTAGATATCACTGGAGAAATGGAACAAGATAATGATCAGGATGGCGTACCCGATGCCTATGACAAATGCCCAGACTCACCACTTGGACAAATTGTTGATCGTTTTGGTTGTGAAGTAAAAGTTTCTCCTTTTATAAATCCAGTTAAACCTCAAGAGACTTTTGTCTTAGAAGATGTCCTTTTTGATTTTGGAAAATTCAATTTAGCGAAACCTGCATTTGCTGTACTCGATAAAATAATTAAAAATCTAAAAAAGAAAAAATATAAAGCGGTTCAAATTATTGGACACACAGATTCAATTGGATCAGATGAATTCAATTTCATTTTAAGTATGAAAAGAGCAAAAACCGTTCGAAAATATTTCTATACTCATGGTATTGATCCTTTGAAAATTAGAATTTATGGCAGAGGAGAAAAAGATCCCATTGCGACTAATAAAACAAAAGCAGGTCGTCAAAGAAATCGCCGGGTTGTCATAAATTTATTTAAAGATGAAGTCCAATAATACTTCAACAGAATGAGTATCTCAATAGTAAAGGACGATATAAATCTATTCAGACAACTTTAGTATGAAATCTGAATTTTTGATTATAAAAATGAAAAAAAAGAGGAATAAAAACGGAGCCAAATAATATTAATAATATCCCAAATTTTAAAGCATGGGTTAATATTATTTGGCCTTGATAAATTTCAAAAGTAACATTTATTAATGATCCAATAAAATAAAAAAATGTTGCGAAAATTACTTTACCATATCTATAAGCTTCACTTAAAAATATCTGAGATAGAAGAGTCAATATACCTCCTAAAAAAATTAAAAACCAAATATTAGTAGAATAATCATAAATTTTGATTTGTGAAAATATTTTAGTTCCTCCAAAAAAAATTAGCTGTGCAAAAAAACTTGGAATTGCCCAATATAAAGTAATCACTTCAAAGCGGTTAGAGATTCTTGCTTTTGCCATAAATAAATAGGCAACTCCAGAAAATATACCAGAAACTAATCCGATTAAAATTAAATTAAAATCAATAGAATTTTTACTAATTTTACCAACCGTTGTTGCAAAGTTTAAATTATCTATCATTTCAGGTAATAATATAACAAGCAATCCTACAACACTAAAAATCACTCCAATTAAACTAGACCATTTGAACTTAATATTTAAAACAAAAGGACTTCCTATTATTATTATTACTGATTGGATTGAAGACAAAAATTGAGTCATTCCAATTCCAATAGCTTTGCTTGAAATAAAATATGTTGTCACAGTTATAGAACCTGAGATTCCCCATAAAAATAAAAATCGTCTTTCGATTCCAAACAAAGTAGAAAATGATTTAGTTTTGAAAAATAAAATCAAAGGTGGAATAAAACTTAATATAATTCTGAAAAAAGCTACAAAATTTGGACTAATGGTTGCCTCTTTTTTAAATACGTAACTATAACAAAGGCCAGCAAACATTAATGTGATTGAAGAAGCTATAGTAAGTATAATACCCATATTAAAATTATCTCATATCAATTCTATTGTAAATTAGCCTGGTAAATCGGCATTAAATTAGATTCTTTTGGGACTTCTCGAGAAAAACCTAATATGCTTTTTCCATTTGAAATTGTATCACCTCTTTTATCTCGAATAAATCCATTTCGTTCATAAACATTACCAACTTGTGGTGCCATTTCAAAGACATGGAGACAAGTATAATCTGCATTATATTGCAGACTTAGATTTTCTACTTCTTCAAGAATATATTTTGTAATTTGAATCCCTTGAAAATCTTTACCTACCGCCACACATCTTAGCATTGCACTATTCGGTAACCACGAATCATTTATCGATGATTGAGGGTGAATCAATGAAAAGGTTGCTACAATTTCATGCCCCAATTCATATATTAATACGACTCCTTCTCTTCTTCGTTCACTGACATTTAATAAATCTCGCAATCTCTCATCGCTATCTGAGTAAGAAGGTATTTTTTCTTTTTGTTTTTCGTCAAAAACTTGAATTAAAAAGTTTCCTAAAAGTAAATCATCTTTATGTGTCGCAAATCTCATTGTAATAAAATTTAAAATATCACGCTTATTTTCTGTTTTATATTTTTTTATTGGATTTATCATGAAATACTCCTTTTAAAAACTGCACTTATATCACAAAAATTGATTTAGCAGCTCATGATTTAGTCTAATCTCTTCGCGATTAAATCTGACATATTCGTGAGCTATTATTTTATTGTTTATTAGGTTCGATTTTCAATCACCCCATATTATGAAATCCCAAATTTTCATTTAATTTTTCATAGTAGCTCAATTGTAAATAAAGAAGTAAAAGTTACTTCATTAAATGAATTAATACTTTTTATTTGTAATGGCGAATTGTTAAGTTGAGGATCAAATTCAATAAGTACAAAATTATCACCATCATAACCTGCTAGACGGCGAGGGTTACTTAATAATGAACCTTTTGGATGATGAATTGAATGCATCGAACTTGAAGTTATCTCAATTGTTTTTTGATTAAAAAAATCATTTGAAATATAAATTAGTTCACTAGCATGAATATCACCACTTATAAATAATGTAGGAGTATAAATAGATTTTAATAATAGATTCAATCGATTAAAATGTTGAGGAAAATCTTTTTCTAAAGATTCACTTGGACCATATTTACCAAATATTTGAGATCCATTAATAATCCAATTTTTAAAAATATTTTTTTCTTTATTATTAGATTTAAGTAATACATTTTTGAGCCATTCTTCTTGATTCATTCCCCACATGGATTTTCCCTGAGGTTTGTCACGAAAAGTTCTATCATCCATAAAAATAAAATTTTGGTTATTTAATGTTAAAAGTTGCCCAACTCCTTCTCCTTTCTCAAGTAAACCCGGTATAACATCTCGAGGAAAAAAATCTTCAAATATAACCTTGGCATCTTTTACATATTTATATGTTTTATCTCCATCGTTTTGACCAAAATCATGATCATCCCATGTTGCAAAAATAGGGATTAATTTTTTTGAATAAAAGATTTCAAGTAAAGATCGTGTTTGAACATATCGATTCCATATTTGATCTGGGGTCACTGGATCCTGAATACTTGCATAAACATTATCACCTACAAAGAAAATAAGATCAGGTTTTTCATTTACTAAGTTAGTCCAAATTCTTTTTTGATGAAGAAGAAATGCATCAGACATACATGAAGCAATTGCAATCTTCATGCTTTGTTTATTTAAATTAAGTGTTGAAAATTCTCGAGTATCTAATCTTATTCCTGAAACAGTTTCTATAAATAATGAATAATTTGAATTTGAACTTAATTTTTTGATATATAAGTGATCTATTACCCAATTTGAAAATACACGACTTTTTGTTATCACAGTGTTAATTTTAACTTTTTTATTATTCTCAGATGAGTAAAAATAATTGAGAGATGATTCACGGTATCTCAACACTGCTATTTGAGTTTCTGTTTGAGAAGTTGCCCCTTGCAAAATTGCAAATTCATTCATTAATGGAAGTGCTAAAGCTTCTTTCGTTGAAAAAATACTTATAAAGAAAATTAAAATTGATAAAGAAAAAGAACTCAGTAGTAAATTCATTTGGCCTCCAAAATTTGAAACTATGAAAGCACATATTAAAAATGAGATAAACTAAAGATTTATTAAAGTATTGTTAATTATATTAATAGAATCTTAATTTTAAAATGATTTAATAATTATGGCCATCTATTTTACACCTTCACAAAATTACATTTTGATGTTAATTTTAAGTTAAGATTGTTTAAATATATCTCGTTAATGAAAAAGTTGACTCATTATATAGTATATTACTCTCATTGCAGAAAATTGATTCTTTTTGACTATTGGGAGCAGATATATCATGAATTTTAGATCTAAAATAATTTTAAAATTTGTTTTTCTTTATAATCTTATAATAATTTTTTTATTTTCTACTGTTTCTAAAAGTGAAACTATAAACTTTCCTAATAATTTTAAATGGTGTGTTGCAACGGCTGCCCATCAAATCGAAGGAAATAATATAAATAGTGATCACTATCACTGGGAGATTAGCAAGCCCCACAGAGTTATTTCTAAAAATATTGTTGAAAACCCACTTGCTAATGAAATATTAAAAAATAGTTCTGGAGCTTTTGCATCGGAACCAATTAATTGCTCCATAATTAAAAAAAATAGTGATCCTGATCCCCTTCGTAAAAATACAATTCTTTTTCCTGTTGAGAAAAAGAAAAAAGACAATAGTTTAGTTAGCAATTTTATAGAATTTGGACAGGAGAGTTCAGGAAGTGTAAATACCTCACAAAATAATATGAAAAATAAACATGAAGTTGGTGGAGATGAAGAATCTTTTTATATATGTGAATACTCTGGAGCAGCCGTTGATCATTGGAATAGACTTAAAGAAGATGTAAAACTAATAAAATCTTTAAATGTTCAATGGTATCGATTTTCAATTGAGTGGGCAAAAGTTGAACCACAAAAAGGTGTTTATGATGAATCTGCTATTCAACACTACATTAATGAGGTAAAATTATTGAAAGATTCTGGCATTGAACCACACGTAACTCTATTTCATTTTACGATGCCGCAATGGTTACGACAAGAAGGTGGATGGGAAAGTTATAAATCACCACAATATTTTCGAAAATTTACTAAAAAAATATATAAGGAATTTGCAAAACAAAATATTTATATCCCCGTTTGGTACACATTCAATGAACCTATGGTTCACTTGAGTGCAGGTTATATTGCAGGAGTGCTTCCTCCTGGGCTAAAAGAATCTTCAAAATTTACAATTGCACTTAAGAATTTACTTAGAGCTCATGCGCTCTCCTATCGCGAATTACATTTTTTGGCCTCCCATAAAAAATATAATCAAAATAACATTCGCGTTGGTATTGCTCATCATTTAAGAGTATTTGAACCGCTTGATAATATGTTTTTCGCCAAAAGATTAATTGCGGATTCTGTTTCTTTTTTTATTGATTATGTTTGGAACTGGATGTTTATCGATGCCATTGAAACTGGAAAATTATCTTTAAATACAAAATATTTATCAGATTTAGGAATTCCAGTTCCTCACTTTCTTCAAACTATAAATTATGAAGACACAATTTTAAAAGGTACACAAGATTTTCTTGGATTAAATTATTATTCTCGTGATCGTGTAAATATTAATTTTGATCCCTTAGCGCCAATTTCACTTATTGTAACTCCTGATGCGAAAATCAATGATAAAATTACTGAAATGGGTTGGGAAATTTATCCTGAAGGGTTTTATAAAATATTAAAATCTCTAGACAATCGAATTCAAAATTTTGGAAATAGAAAACTTGCAATAATTATTTCTGAAAGTGGAATAGCAGACTCGACGGATTCTAAAAGAATTTTATTTTTAAAGGAACACTTACAAAACATGAATAAAGCAATTGATGAAGGTGTTAATATAGAAGGATTTTGTTACTGGAGCTTACTTGATAATTTTGAATGGAATTCAGGTTACTATCCTCAATTTGGATTATATTCAGTTGATTTAAAGAATAACTACAAACGAACACTTCGAAACTCAGGTGTGTTTTTCTCACAAGTTTCTAAGAATAACTCATTTGAAAAATAATTACGAATAAGTGTTTCAGAGTAAAAAAAGGAGCAAAATATGAAAATAATTTCATTTGTTTTAAGCATTGTTTTTATAAATCAATTATTAAGTGCTAAAACTATAAATCTTGAATTAAATTCTAAAACACTTGCAGGTCAAGTTGATTCTAAATATTTATCATTTGCAATCGACTCTGCTTATTTACTTGGAATTAATTTTTGGAAAGATGATTCAGAATCTGATGAGGAAGCTTCTCAAAAATTCCATAAATTGGATTTAACAAATAAAAAACTTATAAAATTGACTAAAAACCTAGGACCATCATATTTGCGAATTGGAGGTTCTGATGCTGATGAAATTTATTACAATGTTTTTAAATCCAATGATAAAAAATATCTTAACCACGATCAATTGATCTCTAAAAATTTTAAATCAAGTCTCGAAATTAAAGACTGGGAAAATCTGCAGTACTTTGTAAAAGAAATAAATGGATCTTTAATGTTTACCATTAATGCTGGACCAAGTTCACGAGATGAAAGTAAAAACTGGAATAATCAGAATTTTATTGAACTTTTAAACTTCACAAAAAAAAGAAATGATCCAAAAATTATTTGGGAATTTGGAAACGAAGTAAATGCTTGGTGGTTACGATATGGTTTACTTGAACAACCAACTCCTCTTGCTTATGCAAATGATTATCACTTAGCTCATTCAACATTAAATAAATATAAAAATGATGAATCATTAGCTGGGCCAGCCAGCGCATTTTGGCCATTGGCGGGAGAAAATATACCAGTTTTATCAGATTATACATCAATCGTCGCCCCCGAAATTATCCCTTTAATTTTTAGTGGATTTTTAGAACAATCTAAACTTTATGATTTCCCAGTTGATCTGGTGACTTGGCATTATTATCCTACACAGTCGGATCGCTGTCCGCAACTTGTCGCTGCAACAGAACAAAATTTTTATGATTTATCAACCTATGATGAAGTCAGAAAATGGGCTAATAAAGTAAAAACTGATCGGGATAATAATCGCCCTAAAGCAAATCTTTGGCTTGGTGAATCAGGCCCCGCTCAATGTGGAGGGCAAAAAGGACTCTCTAATACATATTTAAATAGCTTATGGTGGATGGATCATTTGGGATCTGTTGCTTTATTTGATAGTAAAGTTGTTATTCGACAAAGCTTAGTCGGATCAGACTATGGACTCTTAAACGAAGCTGATCTTAAACCTACAGCTGATTATTTTAGTTCTATACTTTGGAAGCAACTAATGGGTGAAAAAGTACTAAAAGTCGAAGGTTTAGATTTACATAATCCTGGCGAAGCAAGAATTTATGCTCATTGCACTCCAAAATCTTCTCCATATTATGAAAAATCAAGTGTGAGCTTTTTATTAATTAATTTATCAATAAATAAAGATTTTGATTTTATTTTACCTGAAAAGATTTTAAATTCAAATTTAACTAGTGCCAGTTGGAATGAATGGATGCTTACAACTGATGGAACTAATGTTTTATCTCAAACGATAAAGTTAAATAATAAAATATTAGTCGTTGATGAGAGTGGAAATTTACCTTCAATGATACCATTGAAAAATACTTATCTTCTTAAAAAATCCATTACCATAAAACCTTTTAATATGGCATTTTTATCATTTAAAGTAGATCCTGAAAAATTTAATTTATGTGAAAATTAAATGTTGGTGATGATAAAAATCAAAATAAACTTTAACTTAGCAAAAAGATTAGAAACCATTAGTATCAAATCTATTAGTAGTAAGAAATAACTGCTCGTGATTATGTCTGATACAATTGCGGAGCAATCAGACTTAAGCATGAGCAGTTATTTAAATGAGCAAATGCTTTTATCTACTGGGAAATCAAGTTCTGTGTATAATTTTATACATTCAGCTTTAGATAAATAATGGTTCACATTATCAAAAGGGTATTGTACTGTTATACTCTGTAATTTAAAATTGACGAAATTATTTATCCAACGTATTGATATACTATTGCAATTACCTATATCAAATGATTGTGTATTTATTTGAAGGTAATTAATTTTATTATGTGTTTTTCTTTTGATCTTATCTATAATTTTTTGATTTTTTAAAAACTGAGTGACATTACATTTATATAAATCATCAAAACTAAAGTCCTTAAATATAAATTCACGAAAACTTGACCTTAAATTTAAAGTTAATATTTGCCCTAGTATATTTTGAAGTCGAGCTGTTATTTTTAATTGAACTGAAGTTGGTTTAAAGTTAATGGATGTATAATATTTAATTTTATCCAAGAGTGGTAATAATAATTTTGCTACATTATTTTCAGCATATTGAATAGCATCTTCATTAAAAATATCCATCTCTGAAAAGTACTTATACTGAAAAGCTATACTATCAATATTCGTTTGAAGTCCAATATTAAGATCTTCTAAATTAGAAACTGTGAATGAAATATTAACACCAAAGTCATTGCAATGACCCTTATTAGATTCACACAATGAATCTGCAACATCTAATTCAGGAAATGGGAGTTCTAAATATGAATCATCTTCCGCCTTTGCAAAAGAAAATAATAAAACGAAAAATAAAACAGTAACCCTATATTTTTTCATAGATAATAATAAAACCATTTAAGTAATATTTAATATATATAATCATATCATGTTTATTTAAATTTAATTGATTTATCTTTATTTATTAAAACACAGTAACTAATAACAATTTTTGTCATAAAATATTAATTATGACTTTAATTTATTGATTAGTTTACACATTTTAGCATTATCTTAACGCAAAAATAACATCCTAATCAGGTTTAAGATGTAACTTCGTCTACATTCAAACAAGTGGAGCTTCCTATACAGATTGCTTGCATGAAAACCATCTAAAATTCATCTAATACTTTAAGTTCATTTATTACTTCATCAAAATTGAAGTTTTCATTTTCTATTGAATGATACTTTAAATCTAGAACTTCGAATTTTCCACTTGGATTAATTCTCAATATTTGTGAATCAGTTAATAATGCCCAATTCCCACTGGTACCTTGAATAATATATTTAGAGGGCTGTTTCGAAAATAAGTTTTTGCCAGTCGATAATTTTAATATTTCCTCTCCGCTACAACTTGCTAGTTCAGATAATAGCGTTGCTGAAATATCATAATGTGAAGTTCGGTGACTGTAATTTAAATCTTTCCTGATTGAATTTGGCCAGTGAATGATTAGTGGAACTTGAGTCTGAGCTTTGCTAAAATTAGAATTATGACCCCAATAATTTTGCTTATTATCATTAAACTCTTCTCCATGGTCGCTAGTAATGAGTATAATAGTTTTATCTAAGAGTCTATTTTGTTTAAGATCTTCAATCACATTTTTAATTAAACTGTCGACATAATTTAAACTTGTTTTATAACGATTAAAAAAGGCAGTCGGATCATATTCATTATTTAATAAAAAATAATTTATGACATCTAAATAGGGTTCAAATTTTATTGGATACCCAGCTGGCACATCATAATTGTGAACTGAATCATAAAATAAAAAGCCAAAAAATTTATTTTTTTTATTTACTCTTGTAAATTTTAGCCATTCATCAGTTATTTCTTGATCACGTTGTGAAGCTGATTGGGCATTTGACTTTAATCTTAAATTTGGAATTTGTGAAAAAACAGTTTGATCAAATTCTGGCATAGTCAATGGAGCACTTGAATAAATTCCGAAATTATAATTTTGGTTTCGAAAGTAATGGATAAGAGCAGGCTCTTGTCTGTCCCAAGCAGATGAGTATTATTAACATCCACTGGGAATTATGAAAACTTATAATTTGTCCATTACCATGAACTAAATAATTAATAACCAATCCATTTATATGAAACTTATAAATCGAAAATATCTTTGCATCAATTATCAGTAGTAATTCCAGTATTGAGATAATAACTGGCAATACAAATCTATTTAGATTTTTAAATTGAAATAAAAAACTTAAGATTAAAATTGGCAAAAAAAGTAATAATCCCATTAACCCAAAATGTCCTATTGTATAAAATATTATAAATAAAAAAGATAAATAGGTTTGTGGAAAATTTTTAGAAAAATAAAAATAAAATGGAGATATCAAAAAAAGACTAACAACAGTAAGTACAAAATAATTAAGAAACCACTTGGTATGTTCAAGATATTTTTCGAATTTCTTCATAATAATATTAATAATAATTATATTTTTATATTTTTGGAATTGTTAAGAGCAAAAAGAAAACCTATTGAAAAACAAATATTATGTAACGTTTCTGCGTCTTCAAAATTAGACTCAAATAAACCACCGAAAAATAAATGAATAATGACAGCAATAGTCCCTAATGCAATAGCTTTTAAAAATGGTTGATTATAAATAGAAGTTTCTCGGTAATATTTAATTGCTGTTTTAAATAAAAACATAATAAAAACTAAATAAAATATCAAACCAACTATACCTGATCCCGCTGCAAATTGTATGAACTGATTATGGGCATGGCTTTTAAAAAATCCAAAAGGAACGCCCATTTTTTGATAATATTGATCAAGATAATAATAATTTTGACCATGACCAACTCCAAAAAGAGGATGTTCTTTTATAATTAACCAATTGGCCTTCCACAAAGTTAATCGTTCACTTTGTGAATCTTGAAATTTAAAAATATCAAAAATTCTTTCTCGAAATGCTGTACTTAAAATTAATAGTCCACTTATTCCTAAAGTCACAAGTAGGCTAATTATTTGCCCTAACTTTCGATGATAAATAAAAGTTATAAACAGTACCCCAATTGCCACTGAAAGCCATGCTCCCCTTGTAAAAGTAAGAAGAAAAGCAATTGCAGAGCTAAATACAGTGAATACAAAATAAATAAATATTTTTTGAGAATAACTTTTAATTTTTGAAGAATAAACAAGAGCAACTCCCCACAACAAACAGATCCATACTCCAAAGCTATGGGCAAAAGTCATTGGATTATCAAAAAATCCAGAGGCTCTTGCTCCACCACTAATTGTGGATAAAGGGTGTAAGCTCGCAGTTCTATCTGGAAGTAACCAATTGATACCCATTATAGAAACAGAGATTGAATATAAACTTAATAATATAATGGGAGTTAAAATAATTAAAAATAAAAAAGATTTTTTCTGATTATCTTTTAATATTAATGATCTGTAATTTGAAATCACAATTGCAGAAACAAAATAACAGGCCGGAATAAACAATATCCACCGCAAATTATCAAAGCTAGCTTTAAAAGGATGAGAAACTTCATTCACAAAATAGCAAACTATTATCCAAAGTGCCCAAAATAATAATAATTTTAGAAGAACTTTTAATTCATGAGGAAAACGAATCAAACTCATTTCTTTTTGTGAATTAAAATATTTAATTTTAAAAAAATAAAAATTAAAACTAAAAATAAATATTGTATGAAAACCATCCATTATGCTGATAGATGAAAGCAATCCTAAAAAGTATAAATAAAGAATATAAATCATATTCTTTATTTATACTTAAGCAAGTTTGTTAATGTAAAGAAGTTTATGAAATGCAAAAATTAAGTTCTAATTTTTTTTCTTATAAGTTGCATTCAATTGACCACAAGCTGCAAAGATATCTCTGCCCATGGTTTTTCTTAATAGCACTTGCGATCCTAAAAATGTTAGTTCCTGCTGAAATGCTTTAACTGTTTCATCTGAAGGTCGATGAAATCCACTGTCTGGATGCTCATTAAAGGGAATAATATTAATTTTGCAAGGTATTGATCGTGTTAACTTGTGAAGAGCCCGAGCCGCTTCTATTGAATCTGTTATTCCCTGCAATAATACATATTCAAAAGTTATTTTTTCTTTTGTTTCTTTATAATATTCTCGACAAGCCGCTAATAGGTCTTTTAATGGGTACTTTTTATTTATTGGCATAACTTGCGAACGAACTTCATCATTGTAGCCATTCAAGCTCACAGCTAATCTTACTTTTGCATGGGCCACTCGCCACATTTCTGGCACTAATCCAGAGGTTGATACTGTGATTTTTTTTCGAGATACGTTCATACCCCAATCACTATGCAATATTTCAATGGCTTTAAAGACTTCATCAGGGTTATCTAATGGTTCTCCCATACCCATAAAAACTATATTTGAAATTCGTTGATCAGGATTTAGTAATAAACTCACTTGCAAAAATTGACCAACAATATCGGCGGCAGTTAACCTCTTTTTTAATTTTTGTTTGGCTGTAAAACAAAATTTACAAGCCATATTGCAACCCACTTCACTAGATATACAAAGAGTTAAGCGATCATCTGAAGGAATCAAAACAGACTCAACAGATTCACCATCACCTACATCAAATAAAAACTTTTGAGTTCCATCAACACTTTTTAAATGTTTTATAACTTTTGGAAGAGATAAATCTATAAAAAGTGGAAGTTCATCCCGAAAGTTTTTTGCTAAATTTGACATTTGTGAAAAATCAAAAGTACGTTTTTCATAGACCCATTTAAACAATTGCTGAGCCCTGAATTTTTCTTTACCCATTCCCTGTAAAATATTTTCCAAATCACTCAATGTTAAACCAAAGAAATTTTGTTTTATTTTTGAAGATAAAACCAATGGTGAGATGGCTATTAAAGGTGATGATACTTCTAAATTTTCCATGGATTCCCTAATAATTAGTTAAAAAATTTTAGTTGGTCATAACACAGCTTTAGAGCCCAAGGGAGGATCTTTTTAAATTTTAATTCATTTTTTTGTTAAACTACGTATTAAAATGGCGCAAAAATTGTCATTCCCTGTCTATATCACTACAGTGGAAATTATTCATGGTCTATGTTAACTTTAGTCATAAACATAAGATTAGACAAATATAAACTTAAAGTCGACTCTGAGGTGATCGTGTTATTATACCAGTTCAAATTTAAATTCAAAAAAATGCCTATAATATCAAGTCTAGTGATTGTTTTTGTAATATTTAATTTAAGTGATTCTGGATTTGCATCATCAGCTTTTGAGCCAAATATAAATCAAGAACTTAAATTTTATGATCAAAAACAACTTGAACAAAATCTTAATTCAAAAATTTTAAATCTTCCAAATTTAACAGTTAATAAAATTACTAAAAAAGGCATTCTAGGCCAATTAAGAAATATAAATAAAGCTTTAGCACTTAGAAATGAATATCTGAGTGAGAGCTTCATTCTAAAGGCTGCTAACACACTTTTGAAAAGTAAAAATCTACAACTTATAGACGAAGTTTATAATATGAATCGCAATGTTGATTCACAGTTTAATAAAAAAGTACTTTGGATAAAATACAGAATTCAACAATGGGCTAGTGGCGACTTAAACTCTTTTCAAGATTCAGTTTTAAATTATTTAAAAAATGAATTTAAAGTAGCCTTTAAAACCATTGCCTTCAACCAATTACCTGAAGGATATTTCGGCAATCTCAATCATTATTCTATTCGAAGATCTATTGAAAAATTAGTAAAAACCTACCCTAGTGAAGAGCAATATTATGCTCAAATTGGAAATTTAAATTGGGATCGATTAGAAATTAATTTTCTTGGGCATTGGAATAATACTGAGCATGTATTTGCCCTAGACATTCCTGGAACAAGCGATGCACTTCATTTTGCTATGTTAGTAAAACTCAATTTAAAATTTGAAAATTTAAATTATAATAATTTTTTGACTCCACAAATAATAAATATACGTCAGACACTTGCTCCAGCTAAAATTCAAGATGGCTTCTTTACTACTCCAATAGAATTAAAAGAAATTCTTGCAACTTCTATAAATCAAAATGTTGGACTACTTGATCCTGTTTTTAAAATTACACCAAGTAAAATTGTAATTTTGAAAATAAAAACACCTGCTGACGATCCACCAACTGATATTGATATGAGTATTACTGATGATCGAACAACCGTTCGAATTTTTGATGACAAACAACAAGAAGTTTTTGAAAAACCAATCCAATTGATATTAGTTAATGAAACCAAAGTAGATCAAGTTTATGCTGGAAATTTTTTACTAAATAAATCACAAAAAATAAGAATCCAATTAAAAAGAACTTACGCAGACCAAAGCTATGAACTAAAAATCTCTACTGACTCAAAAGAGTGGCTAGGTAAATTCACAGTAAACTTATTGTAGTTTAATTATTCATCAAAAGAATGAATGTAGTCTTGCAATTCAGTTATTCCACAGGGGACACAGCCCACTTTGCCAACCACGACTCCTGCTGCAAAATTTGCTAAGACACAGGATTCTTCAATGCTCCACCCCGCTGCCATACCTAATGAGATAGCTGCAATGACTGTATCGCCAGCTCCTGTCACATCAAAAACTTGTCGTGCATAGGTAGGAACTTGAATTTCTTCGTTGTTAGAAAAAATACTCATTCCCTCTTTACCTTGTGTTAGAATGACGTATTCTGATTTTACTTTTGCTCTTAAAAGCTCACCCACTTCTTTTATGCTTTTTTTATGAAGCTTAAAATCTTCGTAAGTCATTCCAACTAAGGAGAGTGATTCATCAAAATTTGGTTTAATTAAATCTACTCCCTCATAAATAGATGCTGGGTTAGTACGATGGGGATCCATCAATACTTTTTTATTTTTTGAGTGAGCAATTTGTATTACATTTTCGATTATCTTGCGACCAATCACTCCCTTTGCATAGTCTTGTAATATAACAATATCAGTTTGTTCCATAGCATTTTGTACTTGAGCAATCACTTTTGTTGCTACCACCTCATCCAAGAAGTGTCTCAATTCATAATCGACTCTCACCAAATGATGGTGCTGAGCCATGATCCTTGTTTTTCGTGTTGTGGGACGATTTTGATCAACGACTAAAAAATCACTTTCTACCTTATTAAGTTTTAAAAGTTGACGTAAACTTTCAGCGCCACTGTCTTGCCCTACTACCGAAATTAATATGGGATACCCTCCAAGGCTTGAAATATTTTGCGCTACGTTTCCAGATAATCCCAAGCGTGAATCTTCAGCTTCAACATCAAGTACTGGCACTGGCGCTTCCGGAGAAATTCGACGCACCTGACCCATCACATATTCATCCAAACCAATATCACCAATAATCATCACACGTTTATTTTCTAGAGAGGGAAGTTGTTTGATAATTTTGTTTTTCAAATCATTAGTTGCTGTTTTTTTTGCCATACAAATTTTATACTCCATCGAACATGCGTTAGAAAACTTTTCTCGACAAATAGGTCTCTTTACTTTTTAATTATAAATATCAACCTTTTGCAAAGGATATTTTAACATGAGTTATAATTTAGATAATACACCAGAACATTTAAAGGGTCCGCTTTTTCAAAATGCTTTGCAAGCAATTGATGAAGCTGGAACTTTAATGAAGATCGATCCCAATATTCTTGCGCGACTAAAATCTCCGCGCCGATGTATTGTGGTGAGTGTACCCGTTCGGATGGATGATCAGTCTGTTCAAGTTTTTACAGGTTATAGAGTGCAATACAATACAACTCTTGGGCCTTATAAAGGTGGTATTCGTTATCATCAAAAAGTGGACCTCTCAGAGGTTGTTGGCCTTGCAGCTTTAATGACTTTTAAAAACTCAGTATTAGGTCTTCCCTATGGAGGAGCAAAAGGGGGTGTGACTGTTGACCCTACTAAATTATCCCGCACAGAAAAACAAAATTTAACTCGTAGATACACTTCAGAAATTTCACAATTTATAGGACCTGCTAAAGATATTCCAGCTCCAGATGTTGGAACTGATCCGCAAACAATGGCATGGTTAATGGATACATATTCACAAGAGCAAGGGGGATTCACACAACCTGGAGTTGTCACTGGAAAACCAATTGAAATTGGGGGTTCGCTAGGTCGTACAGGAGCTACAGGACTTGGTGTTGTGTACATCACAGAACGTGCTTTTGAAGTCCAAGGTAAAACTATTAAAGGCTCTTCATTAGGAATTCAAGGATTTGGGAATGTTGGTTCCCATGCCGCACTTTATGCTTTTGAACGTGGAGCAAAAGTTGTTGCCGTAACTGATCTTGATGGAGGTTGCTTTAATGGTGATGGTTTAAATATTCCTTCCTTAATCGAACACTTCAAACAAAATAAAACACTTCGAGGCTTTAAAGGCGCAAAGGATATTCAAAATAATGAACTTATAACAATGCCATTAGATGCATTATTACCCTGTGCACTTGAGGGCGTTATCGATGTAAAAAACGCAGCTTCAGTTGGTGCTAAAATGATTGTTGAAGGAGCTAATGGACCTGTAACAATTGATGCCACAAAATTATTGCATGATCGTGGAGTATTTATTGTTCCTGATATTATTGCCAATGGTGGTGGTGTTATTGTATCTTACTTTGAATGGGTTCAAGATATAATGTCTTTTTTCTGGGAAGAAGATGATATCAATGGAAAATTAAAATCAATTATCACAAAAGCATTCAATACAACTTGGGACACAGCTAAAGAAAAAAAAGTCGATATGCGTTCTGCAGCTATGGGTGTTGCGGTTAAAAGATTAGAAAAAGCAATGTTGCTAAGAGGATTATATCCTCGATGATTTCAAAACCAACGAACTCTTCTTTATCATCTTCGGCAATTTTATTTTGCTCGACACTTAAAAAACCGTGGTTGTTTTTACCAGCCCCTTTTGCACACAAATTAGCAGCAGTTGCATTGCCAATTGCCGCTCAATTTGGAAAGTGGGCCTATGGACACTCAAAACAACAAGTAACTCCAGTTTGGAAAAGTTTGCAGTGGCAAAATATATTGTTTAAAAATCCCCTTGGTGTAGCAGGAGGAGTTGATAAAGAAGGTTCGCAACTCATTCACTGGGAAAATCTTGGTGCTGGTTTTATGGAGGTGGGAACAGTCACACCAAAGCCACAATCTGCAAACCCTGGGATAATAATTGGAAGAGATAATTTACAAAAAGCACTCTGGAATAAGATGGGTTTTCCAAATTTAGGTATTCAAGCTTTAAAAGATAATCTAAATTCGTTAGAAGGAAAAATTAATTTTCCTCTTTTTATAAATATCGGAAAAAATCGCGATACTAAAAATGAAGATGCAATTCATGATTATATTTATTGTGTGCGGGAATTAGCCAAAGTAAAATTAGCTAATATTTTTGTAATCAATATCTCTAGTCCTAACACCAAGGGACTTCGAGACCTACAAACTAAAGAGTCTGTCAGTGAATTATTAAAATCTGTTCGTCAAACAGCTGGTTTTGAAAAAAAATTACTTTTAAAATTAAGTCCAGATCTCAATGAACATGAACTAAAAAATATATTAGATGTTTGCTTGAATGATGGAGCAGACGGAGTTGTTTTAACAAATACTACCCTACAACGCCCCATTGATTTACCTTTTTCAACTGAAGAAGGTGGCATATCAGGTGAACCCTTAAAAAAGATATCTCGTGATTTTTTAATTAAAACAGTTAGCCATGTTCGAGGAGATGAGAATAAAAATAAACATTTTTTAATTGTTTCGGTAGGTGGTGTAACTGACTTGAATGAAGTGCAATGGCGTCTCAATCAAGGAGCAGATCTAGTAGAAACCTATTCTGCATTAATTTTTGATGGACCTTTTTTCTTTAAGAAAGCAGCAAATTACCAATGGCAATAGTACATAAAAATAAAAAACTATGGATTCCCGTTGTTGCTGGGCTTCTCAAAAGAGGAAAACAAATTTTGGTTGGTCAGCGCCCAGAAAACCACAGTTTGGCGGGCCAATGGGAGTTTCCAGGTGGTAAAATTGAACTTGGTGAATCGCCTGAATATGCCTTAGCCCGTGAGCTCAAAGAAGAGTTAGATATAGAAGCTGAAATTGGAGAATTGAAATTAGCGATTACTCATTCTTACGAAGATGTTGGAATTGTCATTTTATATTATGAAGTTTCTTACTGGAAAGGTGAACCCAAAAATATTCATCATCATAGTCTTGAATGGATCTATCCTGAAGAATTGAGAAGTCGAACAATTCCTGAAGCTAATCGAAAAGCCTTGGATCGAATATTAAATATTTTAAGTTAATACTTTTAAATGAAAATAACGGCGCATGAATTTGTCTCGCATAAAATCGCGAAGCAATCAGACTTAATCATGAGCAGTTATTTCTATAAAATGAATAAATGATGATGAAGAGGTCAAGAATAAATGAAGAAGCTAGCCATCATTACTCTAAATTGGAACTCTGAAGTTGAAAAACTTATTCATTTAACTAAAGATTCATTCCAACTCAAAATTTTTATAGCTACTAATTCATCATTTAATTTCACTGATGATAAAATTGAAATTTTACAATTTATTAATTTAGAAAACACATTGAGTATTTTTAAAATATTACCAGTATTAATTTTCCATGAAATAGAAAAAGTTCATTTTATTAATACGCCTAATAAAACAAAGAAAGAAAAATACCAAGTTCAGATACTCAAATCAATTTTAAAATCTTTTCCACTTATTTCATGGACAGAAAGTTCTACATTTTTGAACTCAAGTCTTAATTTAAATCAAAACGAAAATCAAAATCAATGTTTAATCCAGCAATCTAATTATGTTGATGCAAATGAAAATGAAAATGGAAATGAAAATCAAATCCTTATACCATTAGAGCTTAGCAAGTGGCAGGTGGATCAAAACTATTACTTTTTAAAGCTTTTAGAAGCCAATAAAATTTTTGAAAGTGAAGTTTCTCATTCAGCAAAGTATACTTTTTTTATTCAAGGATGGGGAAACTTTAAGCTAAATCAAAAAAATATTTGGAGATCAAATTTTAAAAATTATTTAAATCAAATTTATTTTTATCTAACTCCCAAAACAATTAAAAATAAAATTGGGATATTCGTGATCGCTGGCTTAAACTCAAATTTGTATTCCGAATTGGAACTTATTAATTGGGTACAAAAAAACTATTATATCTTAGCTGATGAAAACCAATTGCAAAACTTGCAAGGACCATGGAAAAAAAATAAAAATATTTTTGTAATCAATAATAAAATGAGTATTAATAATTTTGTAGACTTTTTTAAAACTCTTGATTTTTTACGTTCAAATAACTTCCAACCTCAATCTACTTACCAAACTTTAAAAGACTATTTTGACAATCAAACAATTCGAACGATTTTTAATATTTAGTTTTAAAAATTCTTTATTTAATTAAACTTGATCCAATTATTCTACGGTAATCGTCAAACACCCCGTATTATGACCTTGATTTTATTATTTGAATTGTTGATAATTTTGAAATGAAAACTTTAAATCTAGTTTATTTTAGTTTACTTACTTTAACTACATTAAATTTGTTTGCGAAAACAAATTCTTATTTTACCATGACTGGTGATCGAGTAATGATTAACCTTCAGTCTGGCTATCCACTAGATCCCCAGGGAGATGATGATGGTCGAAGGTTATTTAATTCAATCAATAATCCACCAGAAAATTCAATTATGGGTAAAGGTAAAAAAATATTGGCTGGTGATGCTTTATCAATAATTGTAGCTGATCGTGGAGCTGGAAAATTTAATGGGACAATTATGATTACAAAAGATTCTGATACAGATATTAATTTCATTAATAAAACTACTCACCTCCATTGGACAAATGAAAGAGCCGCTACCTTATTTAAACAATTTGAACCCAATAATGATTTAGAATCTAAGCATCCTTTTTTTGAATACAACTCTACTGCAAATAAATTAAAAATTCATGCCGATGAAAGTAATTTTATTTTAGAATATAGTGAAGATAACTAATATGGAGTGTTTTAAAAATCGCCCCCAACAAACAAAAAAAATAACGGCACAGGATTTTGTCTCGTAAAATCGCGAAGCGATCAGACTTAATCATGAGCAGTTATTATTAAAATGCAAACTTTAGTTTGGGTTTTAATAATTCGGGGTGATTGAAAATCGCCCCCAACAAACAAGAAAATAACGGCGCATGATTATGTCTGATATAATCGCGAAGCGATCAGACTTAATCATGAGCCGTTATTTTAATTTGTATTTTTTTTATAAATATCAAAAACAAATTTTGCACCATTATAGTGTTGTTCTGCTGTAAATAAAATTCTAGTTGTCAACATTTCAAGCCTTAGAGAAGCCTTTTTAAATCTATTAAAACTCCAGGTCAGAGGCTTAACTGGAATTATGTAAGGGTTTTCGTGAACAATATTTTTCCAAAGATACTTAACATCTTCATCCATCCAAACATCCATTGTGACTTTTTTATAATAATAACCTAAAACTTCATTTATAAAAATTGGAAAATTTAACCCATTTATATTTGAATAATTTTTTCTTAGTAACTCATTCGCAATGAATACACCTCCAAAAAAATGATAGTTATTATAATAAAATTCTGTATCTTCATTTAATATTTTTTTGTACCTCTTTTTTAAATTACTAAATTTAAATTGATAATATTTATTTGACTCTAATCCCGCAAGAGACCCAGGTGCAAAGTAGCCAAAATAAAAATTTTCAAACAAATTATTTAATAATTCTAAGACAGGATTTAGCTCAGACTTTGCATATAAAGAATTACAGCACTCATCATGAAAAAATACACTAATAACTCGTAAAGCCTGGAAAGGATTATTATTAACTTTCGACATTACATCATTCCAAAGCATATTATCTTTGAACTCTTTAGAAAAAACTAAGTCATCTTCACTAACACGGTTATTTATTTGTCGCTGGTATGCTAATAAGTAAAAATTTATACTATTTTTAAGAAAAACTTCATCACGAATTAATTGATCTGAAATATAATTTATTAACCCCTCATTTGAAGAATGAATACACTCAGGATCATTATTGTAACAATTAGTTCCGTTCTCATATTCATTGTCTTCAGAGCCATTGTTTGAATCATCAATACCAAAAAATAATATAGACTTTAAAAAAGTAATAGCTTCAATTGATTTAGCTTTATTGGGAGTAAAAACAGGTAATTTTTCAATAGTATTGATAACATTATTTATTAAATCTACAGGTGTATTATTACTTTTAACTTTAAATGAAAGACTTTTTGCAATAGAATCCATTCCATAATTAAAAATAATTTCTTGAAGAGAAACCTTTTGTTCATGACTTAATTCATAATTATCAAGTTGGTTATAAATTTCATATTTGTAATTCAAAGTATTAATGGTATTCAATTCACATACAGCTTTTAAAAAGAAAAAAGCTGGTTCACCCTTTAGCCCCTCGCGCTTAATAATTTGATATAAAAAATCTTGGATTCCAACTAAATTGGGAACAATTGGTTTTTCAAATTTATCAAAATAAGTATTTTGTGTTGTTAAATTTCGACTAACAGATTTAGATATAAAAACTGAATCAGAAAAAAGATTCGAATCATTTGCAATCAAAATTTTCTGATAAATAACAAGTATAATAAAAATAATAAATTTAATTTTTTTAATCATAATTTATTTTTAATAATAAATTAGCCATTGTAAAGCAAAATTTAAATTCTATCTCTCGTATTATGAATTCTAATTGCTTCGCAATTGCATCAGACATAATTACGAATAGTTGTTTTTAGTTTATTCAACTTTCACTTTTATTCCTTTGAATATGTATTCCAATTTGGGATTTTTCAAAATTATATTCAATAAATTTAAGATATTCATTAGGAAGTTCATTATCCGCAAAAATTGCACCTTCAGGACATTCAGGCTCACAAAGTGTACATTCAATGCACTCATCAGGATGGATAACCAAGATATCCTTAACTTCATAAAACGCATCAGTTGGACAAACTTTTATGCAAAATCTAGGTTCACACTTATTACATTTTTCTGTTACAATAAAAGCCAAAATTAACTCCCCGCAAATTCAATAAATATTTTACAATTAACCACACCAGTTTTTTGGTTCAATAAAAGTTAAAGAAGAATCACCACTTTTTTCCAATGAATTCTTAAGTGATTCATGGACTACAATTGCATTTGAGACCTCTTGCAATCGAAAAATGAGTGAAGCTGGTTTAAAATTGCTTTTAAATACAATAGAAGAAAAATCAGACCCTTCAACCCCAAAACCTAAATGTTTATAACTTTTGTATTTAGACTTATTTAAATCCAAGGCACACTCATTATTCAACAAATTAAACGCAACATAATCACAATTTTTCTCGTGCGTTAAACTATTTAAAATTTCTACTTGGAAATATTCTATATTTTGAATATTTAAATCATTTATTACTTTTTGAATTTTTTTTGAAATAATTGGAACTGGAACTTTCCAATAATCAACAAGAATACTTCCTGGTCTCATTTTGGCAGACAATTGGATAGGTGATTGAGGTTTCGGAATTAATGATTTTCCTGAGCACCAACTTCGATAGGGGTCATCATTTATTGAGTATAGAAGAGCCTTAAACCCATTTGATGGAGATTGCGATTCCATCATAAAATATAAATCTTTATTATCTTGTTCAAGGCTCTTCATTAAAAAATACAATTTTACTTATTTTTTTTAAAATTAATCACTGACATCACAAACTCTGTCTCATCATCATTTAAATTTATTAAAGATGATTTATCCATCACGCCTATTGGACTTCCGCTCACTAAGTCAGATTGACTTTGTGAATCTCGACTACCAATAATAGCTTGAGTTTCACTATCTTTAACTAATAAGTAATGGTAAAAAGATTGAATTACTTTTTTACCATTTTTGTAATGAGCAACTGAAGGTTGTAATTCAACAGTTACATTTTTATTATTCAATACCCCATTACATGTTAATATTTCAGAGTCACTGTTAATATCTTTATCTAGATCTACATAAGAAATTTCACCTTGTATAGTACATATTGATGTTGGAAACTGTTCAACATCATCAGTTAATTTCAAATACATTACGTCTGCTGTTATTTTATATTTATTCTTATTTACTTTCGTTTTTACAGAAAGTGCTTTGAAACTATTTTGAGTTGATGGTAAAAACTTTACAACTCCATTTTTATCCTTAATAAATTTCATAGAGTGAGCAGAAAAACCTATCATTGTAGATAAAATTATAAAAAATATTGATCTCATTTAACCTCCATTAGTTGTTAATTTGTTATTTCAGTTTATTTAATATTAACTTTTGTTCAACTTAATATTTTAAAATCCAAACTAAAGTAATAAACTAAAATATAATCAGGTTTTGAAATCTTATTCACATTTATATAGAGCTTCTTTGGTCCCATCTTCATCACTCTTACTAAAACGTATATATTTTTGCTTCTTTAAGTTTAACGGATCTCTAGCATCGCTTGGTTCAAAATTAACTAAAAAACTTTTAATTTCTTCTTCAACTCCTGAACTAAATTCGCCAAATAAACTATCACCTTGTGCTTCTATTTCCATAGGAAAATTAATATTTGAAAATTTTATTGTTACAGGCCCTTGGTTTCCTGAGAACTCTTTACCTTTACAAACAATAAATTTTCCCTTTTTTTCAAAATAACTATCTTCAGTATATGTGTAATCTATTTTTCTATCAGAAAGAGTTAGCTTAGCTGGGGATTGTAATTTTGAACACGTAAGAACTAAATCATTCATTTTATCACATTCTAATTTCGCAAAACCCATTGAACTTTGAAAAACTAATAACAATACAGCACTACTTATAATTTTTTTCATTTTAATTCTCCTAATTTTTAATCTTTAACCCATTTGCAGATTTTGCTGTCTACTTTATTGGACTAAAGAATTTATTGTTGCGCTGAGTATAACTCTTTTTTGTATAAAATGATACCTTGAAACAAAAATCATAAAAAATATTATAAACTAAGAAAAATAATACACGAGTGTCATTTTTTTATACAACTCATATAGGAATATTTTATTATAGTGTATACCTAAAAGGTAATCATATTTTAGTTTTAACATTTTGTAATGTATTGCAATTACAAAATCCTCATGGAAGAGTTTGCCCAGATTTCAATTATGAAATCCTTTTGAAAGGAAAGACAATGAAGAGTACAAGATTTTTAGGTTTACTTATGTTTTCATTTTTTTTAATTTTTAACACATTTGATTCTAGTGCGAATGCTTCGCTTGAAATGAGAACAAAATTTAGTAAAGTGAATAATGCTACAGATAATGAATATAATTGCGATGATATATGGGCTGAGATTTTAAGTAATGTGAAAATTGGCGAAAAAACAAAATATCAGAATATTGAGACATTTGAATCTGAAAACGGAGTCATCGAATTAAAAAGAGAAGAAAGCACTGCAGAAATTTTAAATGCTTCTAACGAAAAGATTTCTTCTAAAATTATAATCACTCAATTCTTTCCTGAAGCAAAAACTACAGAAAAAATTGTAGATTTTAGTAAAGCTCAATTTTGTGACGATTCAATAGATGAAAAAGAATTTGCAACTTCAGAGCAAGTTGTTACTTATGAAGAAATTACTGTGCCAGCTGGTAAATTTAATTCAAGTCATATTTTTGAAACATTCACAAGCGCAGGATTAGACTATAAATTAGAACCAGTAAAATCCGGTGACTCAATTGAAGTTTGGCTTAAAGAAATATCAAATCTGGACAGTCTTATGTTAAAAGAAATAACTATAAAATCTGGAATTTTAAATAACCAAGTTGGTAAATTTAAATCAGAAGTTATTCTTTTATCAATTACACAATAAGAAATTTTCTAATAAATTATTTTATTATATCCAATCAATTAATAATAATTAGATATTTCAACTGAGACGTGCTAATAAAGCCGTCTCAGAATTAATCTTGTAAAATAGTTAAGGGAAATAATTGAATTCCAATTTGATATACCTCTGTACAATTACCATCAGTTAAAATTTTAGTTATTTCGTTTATTGCAATTTCTAATTTTTTTTTCGCTTCATGAATTTTATCTGGATTTACAGCTAATGTTGTACCATTTATTAATCTCTTAGCCATATCAATTTCAGATTGATTATTATTCATGAGTTCAATTGCTTTTTTCATAAACTGAGAATGAAAACTTCTTATTATTGAATTTGATTGTTTTATTGAATATCTAAGATGCTTATTTTTCTTTTTTAATTGTCCATTCTTTTCAACTAAATACCCCTTCTGAAGTAAAAATGAAATTGCTTCCGTTACTTCTATTTTTTTTAAATTTAACTTTTTAGCGATCCATCCAATGTCTGATTTAAAATTTTGACAAGTTGTTAAATCAAGTAGTGCAATGAAATACCATTTGCTCCAAAGCTGAACATCTTTATCTGATACATAATGAGTATTATTAAATCGAGTTAAATCAGCTTCATAAGGTTTAATTTCATTTTCAAAATAGAATAAATTTGACTGCAAGTAAGAGCTATTTTTTGATATTTTAGAAACTGCAATTGATTTTAACAACATTGAAATACTTAGTGGATCCATTTCTAATTTTGAGCAAATTGAACTAATTCTTGAAGGAGGTATTGGTTTTTTTCCATTAAAAATAAATGAAATATAAGACGGACTTATTTTGAGTTGTTTTGCTAAATATCTCAATGAAAAATGATTATTATGCTCTTGTTTTTTTAAAAGAAATTTAGTCAGTATTTCGTGGGGTTTCATTTTGATCCTCTGAAATATATTTTATCAATGGTAGTACAATATTTAAATGCGCTGAATTTATATTTTTATTCACACCTTCATTGAGAAAAGATTTATCTGAAATTAAGTAATATTTTATTCCTTGATTATCATATTTAATAGATATTTGCTCAGACTGTAATTGAGAGGACGATTCAACTCTTGCTTCAATTATTTTTTTTAAATACTCTTTTTTAGATTTAAATAATTTAAGCTCAGGAATTGTATCATCAGGAGACTTGTCATTCTCCCCCCATAAAGTAGCAATACTTAACATAATGAATTTTGCAGAAAACGCGACATCGCTTCCTCCTCCATTTGTCGTAGTCGAACCTCCTTCTGAATCACTTCCATTACCACCACCACCTAGTGCAATTTGCAATTTAGGAATATATTTTTCAATCATATCATAATCTTCACAGTGGCTACTGAGCCAAATAAAAGCTAAAGTCAGTTCATAATTTTCATCATACGAACTTAATCCAACAGCTCGTGCAAGCTCATGAAAAGAAATATAAGGTACCATTTTACTTCTCAACCAACTGTATGAAGATTCTAAATCGATTGCCTCATTAATCGTAACTAAATTAGCTTGTGTAACAGCCCAATCTCTTGAAAAATCTCCTGCAGTAATTAATTGATTTCCATTAGAATTTAACCTCCAACTAATTTTTTTTGTTTTTTCTAAAAGATCAATTAAGTTTATATTTCCTATCTGATCAATCTTACAATTCTCTCTTATCTCTCGAACTAATTGTGTTGATTTATGAAGAAAAAAAGATTGTACATGTACAGGCACATATTCTGTATTTAGATTTAAAGGTGTAAACTTAGATTCATTTGAAAACGAAATATTCTTATTTAATACAAATATTAAAATAATATATAATTTAAGTTTCATCAATTTCCTCATTTAAACTATCTTTAACTTTCAAACTGATGCAAATAATTAAAGGGAAGGTAAATCTTCCATCCCTATTAATCATTAAATAGTACATTTGGGGTTAACTTTAACGTAATTTTAAGAATTAAAAAACTGTAGAGTTTTATACATACAAGCGATAAAAGTCACATGACTCAAAAGACATTTCATTTCAATCATTTATAAATTTACTCAACTTTATTTTTTCGACCTAACTAATGAGATAAATCTATCATATATAAAAATGAACTCGTGCTAGGTGTTGAAATCGTCTTTTCTTTATCAATTTCTTTTGACACAAAATACAACCGATTCAATTTTGGAATAACATCAATTGAGTAACTTCCATCTTGCTTTCCATTAACTTTTATTGGAGGTCTGCCATCAACTGGAATAAATAAAAGTTCTGATAATTTAGTATTTGGAATTGGAAAATAAATTGAAAATCCGACTTCTGTCGATTTTATACCGTAAGGACTACCATACGGGTTTTCACTTTGAAACTGATTAATTAAGCTACATTCATTGGAGTCAACATTAATATCATAAACATGATAAATCTTTAATTTTTCATCATAGGTAAGTGCATATATCGATTTTCCATCTTTTGGATTTATAAAATATCTAAATTTTTCTTTAATATTTGTACATATCTTTTCACTCACTTTCGTTTCCAAGTCTAAACGAATTGGAAATGAATTCCCACTATCACCAGAAATCGCAAATAATTTATTATTTAAAATTTCCATTTTCCAACTGCAATTTAACGGTTCAAATAAATTCGTAGTTGGAGGAATTCTTATTTGATAACTATGAAAATTGTAAAGACAAGTATCTGCATTTATTGGATCGTAAGTTAAATCAGCTGAATTGAATAGTTTTTTTGTATTAGCAGAAGCAAAATTCCAAAAATCAGTCAATCTCAAGTCTGGTTTGTCTATTTTATCTAGCATAAAATATTTCCGATTTGATGAAATCCAACTTACGAATTCACCACCATTTGAAATTTGAGTCCCAATTCCCGATTCTAAATCAATCATAAATATTTTTGTTACGCTATTGCACTCAGCATATACTAAAACTTTAGTTTCATTTTCGAGAGGTTCAAAAAATGTTGCCCTCATTAAACATTTTTCATTTGATGCTAACTTTACATTAAGATTTTTTGATTCACCTGTGTTGATATCATATATAATCAATCTATTATTTGCGTCTTCAAAAAAAATAGACGGAGATATCAGTAGTTTATTTTTTTCTTTTAATAATTTAAAATTAAAATATTCATTAGTTGAAAATATAGTTTTTAAGTATTGAAATTTTGCATCAAAAGCCATTAACTCAGTATTAACTTTACAGCAACTATCTATTACATTATTTACAATATTAAGATATAAGAACCCTTGACTATCAAATTGAAAATCACCTTTAAAAGGAAAATCATTCCTTGAAATATAAGAAAAATTTTTACTATTAAATAAATGAAGGGTTTGATATCCTTCTTTTGAAGAAATAGATTTATCAACATGATTTAAATGCATCATTTGTATATCATCGGTTAAAGAGCCCATCATAAAGGGAACAACAATCTTATCTTCCCCAAATACTGTTTTATTTAAATCATTAAATAAGTTTTTAACACCATCCCTTAAAAAAGAAAAACTTTGCTCTACTGTTTGTTGATAAAGATGAAAATTTGTAGATCCGATTGAATTTACAAAAAACAAATCGCCTGTTGTTTTATTAGTGAAAAAAACAGAAGTTTGATAATCTGATATTTTTTGTAAATTCCAAAGTGAAACATCTAATGAACCTCCAATCACACAAGTTAAGTTCTTGGAACTGGTATCTTTAATTGCTAGAGAATTTTCAATTTCTCCTTTAAACATTCCATTTTCATCTTTGGTAGTAAAATCAATTTTAAACTTCAAATTGCTAGAACCATATGTAACTTGGTCAATGCTTATAAGTCGACTAGTTTCAAATTCAATAAGATTTTTTGGAGTTGAATATATTCGGGCTAAAGCTAATTTTTTAGAATAATCATAATGAGTAATAATCTCAATTGATGGATTTTGAAAATCATCACGACAAAGTGCTTCAGCTAGTTGAGTTGGAATTTCGTTAGCTTTTCCAAATTGTTTTGTAAACAAACTATTTTTAATCACAACAAATTCACTCTGAAAAGGTGAATACTTTAAATCTTTTTTGCTAGATTGATCAATTAACCGATTACATTTGTTAAATCTGTTAGAAAAAATTGATATTACATCATCTTGTATTTTTAAGTATTCTATAGGAGAGGGTTTCGCTTCGCAATAAAAATTAGGTGTATAACGATTATAAATTTCATCTGGTTTGCCTTCATACCCACTTCCATTTCCAGAGTTTTCTCTTTGAAGACCTTCTAAGGAACTAAACGAAACTTGTGAGTCAAGATTAAAACCCTTTCCACAATTTTGAAACAACAAAATAAGAAGTAAAAAGCCAAAAACAATGATTACTTTACTCACTACTTTAAATATTTTTCTGTGTAATAAATTAAAATTATTCATCTTAATATATAGTAACACATTTTCTTGTTTAATTAAAAATTTATTTTTCTTTATTGTCTTGTTTTGAGAATACAAACAAAAATTTAGGTTTTCAAATAACTGCTCATGATTAAGTCTGATCGCATCGCGATTGTATGCGAGACAAAATCATGCGCCGTTATTTTCCTGTTTGTTGGGGGCGACTTTCAATCACTCCGTATTATGAAAATCCAACTTATGTTTCTGTGTGAAACAATAGATCGATCTAGCGATCAAACGTAATTATAAACAACTATTATTTGAATATATATTTTTTTCGATTAACCGTTGTGATGTTAAAAATCTTTTTTCAAAAATACTTCTAACAAGTTTGGTTAAAGGGTTTCTTGCTCCAAAGGGTCTATATGTAAAGTATTGCTCGTTATTGAAAGCATCAAAATGGCAAGTGTATGGAGCAACTTTAATTTCACCTCTATTTAACAAAATTTTTAAGACAGCAGAACATGCAACTGCAGCACTCATTTCTATACCCAATGCCAAAGAGGGTAATTTCTTATTTGCAATTTGCAGTCCGTCTTCTTGAATTAAATCTCCAATAGCCTTCATCCTTGGACTCACTCCTACAAGAAATCTTATAATATGTTGTTCCACACTCTCTTCGTCCTTCCAACCAAAATACTCACGAGGACTCATTCCTTTTGATGTAAATATCAAAAGAGATGTCGTCATTCCAATTGGCGCGGCTGTCACTATTGGTATATTATTGTTGTAGCAATAATCAAATATTAATTTTCTTAATGGAGTCGCATAAAGATCTAGACTATCTAAGTAAAGATCTGCACCTTTTAGAAATTCTATATAATTAAGTTTATTGATGCCTTCTGGAAAAATATTTAATTCAGCATTTGGATTAATATCATGGATATGCTTTTCCATGACTGAAATTTTTGACTCACCTATAGTCTTTAAACTTGCTCCATATTGACGATTAAAATTTGACAGATCAAAACTATCCAAATCAGAGATATTAAATTTAGCAAATCCTAGTCTTGATAAAGTGATCAGATAACTTCCTCCCACTCCTCCAAGTCCTCCAATAGCAATTCTTTTTTTGCTAATTTCACTTTGCTCTTTTGTCGTAACCCAACCAATGTTTCTTTGAAAAGCTGTTTCATATTTAAATGATGTCATAATTCCTCCTATTATTTATTTCTTAAAACTTAATTCGTTTCCATGTATTTAATAATATGTTGAGTTTATGAAAATGTATTGTAACAAATAATCATCCATTTATTTTAATTTATTCATAATATTAGTACCTTATTACAATTGTTTCAAATTGATAAACTTCCTACCTAGGTGTGAGATTCAAAAAATAACTTGGGAATATGTCAGATTTAATCGAAACAGTTATAAGATTTTATCACCAGAATTTTTTGAGAGACTTTTATAATCGATATGTTAAAATTAAAATAACAGGACCTTTATATGAATGTTGAAAACAATCTTATTCAAATTGAAAAACTAACTCAGACCGGAATTCGTTCTCAAGCCTTACAATTAATTCATTTGTTGCTTCAAAGTAAACCAAAGCGAGAGTACTTAGTTAGATTAGCCAATTTTTCAAATCGAAATAATTCCTACGTCTTGGCGATGAGAATTCTCTATCCTATTATCAAAGTTCAAAATCAATTATCAAATATTACTCCAACATTTTTAGAGATAAATACTTATGCGACTTCCCTGATTTGGATAGGCTCTTTTAATGAAGCTGAACACTATTTAAATCAAATTTCAGATTTTCATCCCAGTTGGTTGACAAAAGCTTTTTTACATTTAGGTCGATGGGAATATAAAAAAGCCTTACCTTATTTAAAAAAGTATATTCATTCTCCAGAATTAACCAATTACCAAAGACTTGTTGGTGAAATTAATTTGTTATCAGTTTATGTTGGACTTCGTTTAGAACATGATGCAATTAAACTCTTTAATAAATTACAAAAAAATCTAATCGAAAATGAACATCATCTTCTATTAGGAAATAGTCATGAACTTATAGGACAACTCTACTATTTCAAATTGGCTTTTACTGAAGCTGAATACCATCTACAGTGCGCACAAACATTATTAAAGGATAGAGCCTACCGCTATCGAATTTTTGTTGAAAAATGGCTAGCAATACTAAATTTACATAAAAATCCAGATAGTATTAAAGCTCAAAGTGGTCTTATTTTTGTTAGAAATGAGGCCTCTAGAATAAATCACTATGAAACAATTAGAGACTGTGATTTTCATTTAGCAAGACTGACAAAAAATTATGAATTAATGAGAAAAGTCTACTGGGGAAGTTCGAACAGAGGATATAAAAATATTCTCATGCAAAATTATCCTTTAGATATTGATGTAATGAAAAAATTTAATAATAAAATCGAGAATATTATTTATAATCCTACAAATATTGCAAACATTAATTATGATTCAAAAGAAGATGGAAATTTTTCTCTAACGAATTTAAATAATGAAGTTAATCTAGATATGATGAATTTATCTTCTAAATTGACCTGCAATAAAAACTTTTGGACTATATTAAATGAAATCACAAAAGATATTTATAAGCCTCCAAAAATTGGAGAATTATTTTCTGTTTTATATTCTAATGAGTACTTCAATCCGTTTACCTCACCTAGTAGAGTCAGAAATATGGTTAAGCGTCTTAATATAGAGTTAAAATTTTTATTTTATGAGCCTAGAATTCAACTGAAGAATGGTAATTTATTATTTTCATCTGACAACACTATCTGTATAAAAAGACCAATTCAACTTTTTGTTCATTACGATCAATTTTTGTTAAAAGTTTTTAAACAAAAATGGGGTTCAAAAAGATTTAATGTTACTCAATTTTCTAATGAAATGAAAATTTCAAAACCCACCGCTAAAATGATTTTGAAGTCTGCAGAAACTCGAAAGGTCATTCGCCCAAGCGGCACTACTAATCGACAAATTGACTATTTGTTTTATGGTGTAAAAAGTGGTTCAAAGTAATACCGTTTTTAAAGGGTATAGTAAAATCTTAAAAAATATTTTCCGTTTCAATCTCATTTTGAATCATATTCGTATTAAATGTTTCATAAGGAATCGCTGGAAAGTTAATTTTTAATTTCAGTAAAAAATTATAAAGCCGATAAATATATAACATATGAATATTACATTGAGTAGCAAGCTCATTACTATTATTTTTTTTATTATTCCTTTATTTTTAAATAGTGGATGCTATTTTTTTCTAAAGATTGAAGATTTAGATTCTAAAAAAACCGAAACAACGCAAGATCAAACTCCTCAAGCTCCTCAAACTCCTCAAGCTCCTCAAACTCCTCAAGCTCCTCAAACTCCTCAAGCTCCTCAAATTATTAGTCCTAAAAAAACAACTCAAATACAAATTACACCTCATACTATTTCTGCAAACTTGAGTTGGGCAAATGAATCAAGTCCTCTATATTATACTTTGAAATATGGATTAACTTCTGGCAATTATACAAACATTGAAACAACTCCAATTTTTCAATCTGAATTTGAATTAGTTAACTTAAAACCAGAAACAAATTATTTTTTAGTTATACAAGCACACTTCGACAATGAAATTATTTTAGATAGTGATGAAATAACTTTTACAACATTGTTCACTTGTGCAGATTTAATAACAAGTTCTAATTTTACTTTAAAGGGAGATGGTAGTTTACAAAATCCATACGTAATTTGTTCAGGTTTACAGCTACGAGAATTAGGCCTATCAACTTCAACTCCATATTTAGCAAGTGTGTTTAAATTAGAAAGTGATATTGATATGAGTTCAATTTCTGATTTTACACCTATTGGAACTCCGTCTGATCCTTTTACTGGGACCTTTCAAGGAAATAATTATTCAATAAAAAACTGGAGTTGGACACCCATAACTAATAAAGATAATGTCGGAATTTTTGGAGTTATAAGTAATGCCAAAATAAATAAAATTAAATTAAATAATTTTTTAATAAACTGTGACGTAGGAAACAATATCGGATCTTTAGTTGGTAATAGTCAAAGCGATTCTAAAATAGAAGAAATTGAAGCAGACAACATCCAAATTCTTGGTGACTGTAATACAGTTGGAGTAATTATAGGAAAAGGTTCTGTAGGTTTATATAAAATTACTGTAGGGACAAGTGTAAATATTTTAACATCAGGATCATATGTTGGAGGAATTATTGGTCAATTGGTTTTTTACTCTGGCTTAAATAGTAAACAACAATACATTCTGAATTCAACATCATCGGCTACCTTAAAAGGATTTGGAAATGTTGGTGGAATTCTTGGTCACAGAGCAGGTACTTTTCCTTATCCAATACTTTTAAGCGATTGCAAGTTTGATGGAAAGATTTCAAGTTTTTCTACCAATAGCGGGGGCCATTTTGGAGGAATCGTCGGCGGGGCGCAGTCGATAATCCTGATTGAAAAATCCAGTTTTAATGGAGTCATTGAAGCATATGATCGAATTGGTGGAATTTTAGGTGATGGAGATTACCCTCAACTTGAATCTGTGATTTCAAGCGGTACGCTCGTGGGCCACTGGTATATTGGAGGAATATCAGGAAGAACATCTTTTGCATTTACTAATCAAGCAAAAAGTACAACACGAATATATGGTAATGCTAGTGTTGGTGGATTAGTTGGTTATGATGTAGGTGGATTTATTGTTTTGTCTAAGTATGAAGGGACTCTCTCTGGAAACCCAACCCTACAAAATGCAGGAGGTCTTGTAGGTGTAACATTTAGTGGAACACAAATTCTTTACTCACTATCAATACCACAAATTTTTGATGCTCCAATTGCGTCTCATGGGGGATTGATTGGATTTTCATCTAGTATAGTTAGTCCAATTATCAATAAGTCTTATTGGGATTTAGAGTTTAGTGGTGAAACAAATCTATGCGGCTCATTTAGTAATGCAAATTGCAATACCGCATCTCATCTTTTGCTTGGATTAACTACAGCAGAATTAAAAAATCCTTCCACGGTCTTTTCAAAAAGTAGCAACGACAACCATTGGTCTTTTTGGGGAGTATCGGATTCTCAGTACAATGTACTTCATGATTACTGGAAGCAAGATTCAGTTTCTGGATATCCTGAACTGGCTTGGATTAATTTTGACCCAGTTCTAGATAGTGTATTTGGAGTTGGAAATGGTATTGGCACTCTAGATGACCCCTATTTAATTGATCATCCTGATGATCTAAATTTAATCTCTCAAAATGCAGTTCTATTATCAAAAAACTATAAGTTAAAAAATAATATTGATATGACACAAATTTCAAATGTATTTATACCCTGGGGAAGCTTTCGAGGGAGTTTAGATGGTGGCAACAACTATTTACAAATTAAAAATTTAAATATAAATCAAAGTGGTGTAGATAATGTAGGTTTTATTATAGGTTCACCATACAATAATATTTTTAATCTAGCTTACCCAGTCATTACTATTGAAGGTTTAAAATTTAATGAAACGAAAATAAAAAATATTACTTTTGACAATTTAACTGTGCGTGGAAGAAATTATGTGGCTGCAATTAATGGTACAAGTTACGGTAATTATAGTTATCAAGGTGTTCGCGTTAATGCTACAATTTTTGTTGAAGGAGAATATGGTGGAGGTATTGGAACACATTGTTTTGATTTAAACAATGTCCAATTTTTTGGATCTGTAAATGGTGGTAATAAAATTGGTGGCATATGCTATTCAGCTTATTCTTTTAATGATCTTCATGCAAGTTATCTTATTCAAGGAGGAAGTGATATTGGAGGAGTTTTATCATATTTTAAAGGAACTAACTTAATCACTGGTTTAGAAAATCCAATTGCAAGTAATTCTACTTTTAATGGTTCAGTTGTTGGCACAGGAACAAATATTGGGGGAGTTATTGCAACTGCAAGTAATGCGAAATTAGATAATTTAAATTTTACATCTCTCAGTGGTGGACCAATTTCTGGAAATCAAAATGTAGGTGGTCTTGTTGGAAAAATGATTTCTAGTGAAATTACAAATTCAGCTGTAACAAGTATTTTTGGATATTTGCAAATTGAATCCATACAAAATAATTTAGGTGGATTGGTTGGAATAACTGAAAGAGATCTAAATTCTACTGTTCAAAATAAAATTAGTAATTCATATATTACAAGTGGATCTTTGGGAGGAGGAGGCGAAAATATTGGTGGATTAATTGGAACTGTCAATCAAGATTCAGAATTATTAATTGAAAAATCTTTTTCTGAAGGAATAATTAATAATACCAATCAGATCGTTGGTGGACTAGTTGGTTACTATTCCACATCTGGAACTTCAACACTAATTGTCAATACTATAAAAAACTCATACTCTATGATGAACTTAATTGGTTCAGGAAATATCTCAGGTGGAGTAATAGGCAAGATATCAAACACCAATAATTTAAAAATTGAAAATACATATTATGCGGGAACTAATTCTTGCTCTGGAAATTTTAAAGGTGGATTTATAGGAGTTGATGAAAATTTATCTTCAACTCAGTTAACTGCTAATTTTTGGGATCAAAGTTTAAATCCGACTTTGTTTGATATCTCATCTGGTAATTTAAATAATACCAACAAAATTTCGTCCCAACCTTCCATTAATTTAAAAAATCAAAATACATTTGAATCCATTGGATGGGACTTTACAAATTATTGGATTATCACAGGAACATTAAATTCTGGATATCCAACTTTGAAGTAATCAATCTAAACTATCTTGAGTATTTCATAAAAAAACGTTCTAAATCTTTTTCTTCAGCAAAATACGAAAGAAATAAAACATTATTTTTTTCAACAATAAGTCCCCCAGTCATTCCAAATTTACAAATCGATATTTTGTACGCTATAGGAAAACGAAGATTTATATTATTTGTTGAATATTTAAGAATAACATTTTTAACAAGATTTAATCCAGTATTAAATTCTTCACTCGTAGACATCATATCTTGTTCTTCACGAGCAAAAATCCAAAGAGAACTAAGCTGTGCATTAAAGGTAAAATAATTTAAAAGCTCACCTTCCAATTCATCTTCAGGCGTTTCAACTGCAACATAAAGAACTTTGTTATCATCAGTCGTAACATTTCCACCCTTCATATCCCTAGGGGCAATACCTACTTCAATCTTATTAAGTTTAAACTCAATAACATTGGCATCAATAATTTTTCTAATTATTTTTGAAACTTTATTTTTACCTTTTATTAATTCTTCTATTGTTGGATTATTATGTCCAAAATAGCTCACAGTAAGATCAACTATATTACCTTCATGGTTTTCAACAAAATGGTCTCTATTATTTGTACTCATATTTAAATCATTTGAATTTGAGTAAGATTTATTTGAAATCACAAGTACCATTAAGAATGATAACAATAAAATTTTAAAATAATGACCCGAATTGCTAATAAGCCTCATATTAACTCCTAGTTTTTAGCATATTTTATAAAAAATCTCTCAATTTTATCTTCAGTTGCATTTGCATAAACATACACTATTTCCTCAGAGAGCGACCCTTCAGAATTAGAAAAAATACTGCCACCTTGCATATCATGTGGTGAGATTTTCACATTTAAATTCAATGGCAGATCTAAATTTATTTTATTAATTGCAAACTTATTTAGAACTTTTTCTACTTTTTGAACTCCAAAATTAAAGACCTCATAAGATGCATTATTAATAGGTCTATATGTTAAATTAAAAATAATTTTTTTAACGTCAAATAAATTTAAAAGTATGCCTTCAATCATCTCATCAGTTGCTGTGATTGAAATATAGTATTTCTTATTCTCAATAAAAACATAACCACCATTCATTTCACTTGGTGAAATATTTATTTCAATAACTTTTGTTTTAAGTATCAAATTAAACTCAGAAATTTTATTCAATAACTGAATTACTTTTTCCTTACCTTCTGTAAATTCCGATATATTGGGTCCATTTATTGCGACAAATTTAATTTCTAAATTATCTTTCCCTGCTTGATTTTCAATAGGAATAATCTCTGACATACTAGGTTCAATTGTATTTTCAAAACTTTTAAAATCTGTGCCAAACAAATTTAACGAATTAAAAATAGTTACAATGATTAACACATTTATTTTAACAAAGCTCTTTTTTGTCATAAAACTCCATTCATGTTAGGTAAGTTATTAAACAAGAAAATAAATACCCATAATTATAAATATATTAAAAATATAAGGACTCAGGCTTAGATTTGCCCAAGAAAATCTCATCTAATATATAAATGGTCAAACGGAAAGACTTAAATATGTATACCAAAAGGGTTTACAAACAAACTGGAAAATAATAGCTTATGATTATGTCTGATATAATTGCGGAGCAATCAGGCTTAATTATTAGCTGTTATTAATTAATTTTTGCTATTGAGTTAGCTTCTTTTGTAATTGTTGATCTCGGATAATCAATTCTTTGATGATAAATTCCAAGTAAGATTCTTACAAATGCAGCTTCAACTTTAGTTAAATCTTTAAGAGTCAATTGGCATTCATCGAGCTGCCCATCTAAAAATTTTCTTTGTATAACATTTCGAACTATATTTTGTAAACGTGCAGGAGTTGGCTCATCAAGTGTTCGTGCTGCTGCTTCGATACTATCAGCTAACATACATAAGGCAACTTCACGAAATTGTGGTTTTGGCCCAGGATATCTAAATTCTTCTTCGTTCACGGATTGATGATCATTATTAGTTTGCTCAAGTGCTTTATTATAAAAATAACTTATAACTGTTGTTCCATGATGTTGAATCATGCCGTCAATAATTGGTTTACCTAATTTATATTTTAAACCCATCTCAACCCCATCTTTTACATGTGCAATTAAAAGGGTCTTACTCATATAAGGAGAAATGCTATCATGAGGGTTTACACCTTGTTTTTGATTTTCGATAAAATAATTTGGATGTGCCATTTTTCCAATATCATGATAGTAACATAAAACTTTGCCAAGTAATGGGTTTGCACCAATTTCTTCAGAAGCAGCTTCAACCATTGAACCGACCATCATTGAGTGATGATAAGTTCCAGGAGCTTTTATTAACATTTCTTTTAATAAAGGATGATTTAAATTACTTAACTCCAATAATTTTACATCGGTTGTATAATTAAATAATGCTTCCAGCAAAGGAATAAAAATTGTTGCCCACATGGAAGATAGAATTCCTGACGAAAATCCAGCAAACATCATCCATAAACTCTCTCTAAGAAATGAAGGCGAAAATGGATGATCAAAAGCAAATAAACAAAACATAGATAACGACATAACAAGACCTGATCTCATTCCAGCCCAATATATATCATTTCGAGCTTTGCAATTTTGTACACCTCTTGCTGCTGCTAATCCGCCAACACAAACAACAAATGCAAGTGGAAAACTAAGTTGTGACATAAGCGCAACAACAATACTTAAAACTAGTGTAAAAATAAAAACAACTTCGCCAATTGGTATCAATAGTGCTACAAGTATTGATCCTGCTGCCAGGGGTGAAAAAAATAAAAAAAAGTGATTTGGGAGAACATTGCCAAATCGAACTAATAACGAATTCTCAGTAACAAATAGAAATAATTTAGTTATAAATACTTCTGAGAATAAAATAAATGAAATGACTAAATAATCTTTACTGTTTAAAGATAACGAATTTGCAGAATATCGTTTAAAGAAAGAATGTGCTACTAATATTACTATTGTAAATAAAATGCTAATTATTAAAAACAACCCCTTCGGTCTTGAATCATTTTGCATTTTATCAATAAAATGAAATAGAGCCATATGAATGGGTTGAACAACACTGCCCTCATTGAGAATATTTTGATTTTTTTTAATAGACATTACTATAGGTTCAACATCAGTTCTTGCATTTTTCCGTCGTAAAGCAGTTTCTTCATCATTGTAAAAAATATTAGGCTTTAAAATCTGTTGAGCTAACATTATTAAATTATCTTTTTCTTCAGTTCCTTCGTTACTGACAACACTGACTTCTTTGTTAAAAATAACTCTGCCATTTTCAAACTTAACTGATAATAATTCAGATTTATCTAAAACAAATTCCCTTCCAAATTGATTTAACACACGTACTGAAACTGTTTTATAATTTGCAAACTTATCATAATCTTCACTTGATATAACTTTATTTTGCATCCACTCTTCTAAAGTCTTTAATAGTTGAGTTTCAATTTGGACTGAAAATTGATTTTTGATTAGCCAGAAAAATAAAGAATCATTTATTTTTGATTCAAGAATTTCTTCAAAATTTTTTCTTAAATCTATTTTATTTTTTAATTTGACTGATTTTGTAATTAAGTCCCTTTGTAAAACGCGGGATTCTCTAAATGCTTTTATAATTTTAGTACTAAATTTATCATATAATGTTAAATCATAATCAAGAACTGGAGTTATTTTTGATTCCATATCTTGGCGTTTTAATTCTGTACTCACCTCGTCAATCATTTGAAAACTCAGTGGGGAGTGAATTGTAATTTTAGCATTTTCACCAATTTTAAAATCCAGAGGAATTTGCCATTCAAACAATATTAAAAATGAAAGCAAAAGTGAAAATGAAAAAGCAAAAACCAAACGTTGTAATCGAATGCTTTCTTCAAGTTTTAAAAGTAAAGAACCCCAGAGTGTTTTTTCCCACCCTAAACGATTAACCCAATCTGAAAATTCTTTTCGACTATTTTCATAACCTTGACGGGTATTATTTATATTTTTATTTAAATTAAACTTAGGCACGCTCCCATTCTAACATAATGATTATAGAAAACAATCTCGACCTAGTTTTTTTACTAGTATAACTTACCAAAAGATCTTTTAACTCTTCCCATGCAATATGAATTTGACTTAAGGACTGACATTAAAATAGATTCAATCGACGTAATTGCATAATATTGACCTTTGTACCAAAGGAGAAACCCTTTTATGAATATATCTGATTTATCACAACTTGATTTAAAAAATTTTGAGGTCCTAAAAGAAATCATAGCTCGTTTACGTGGTCCAAATGGATGCCCTTGGGATAAAGAACAAACACATGAAAGTTTAGTTCCTTTTGCTATTGAAGAAGTTTATGAATTTATTGATACAATAGAAAATAAAGAGAAACATCATGAAATGAAAGAAGAACTTGGGGATGTTCTTTTTCAAGTTTTACTCCATTCTCAACTTGCTTCTGAAAAAAATAATTTCAATATTTATGATGTTATCGCCAACCTATCTGAAAAAATGATACGCCGTCATCCCCATGTGTTTGGAAATGAAATAGCATCTACGTCAGAAGAAGTTTTAAAAAATTGGGCTGTAATAAAGAAACAAGAAAAACAAATTTCTAATGCCAATAATAGACCTGCAACTAAAAATACAAACAACTTTGATATTCCAACTCATCTCCCTGCTCTACAAAGAGCATTAAAAATTGGTAACAAAAGTAAAAAGTCTGGTTTTGATTGGGAAAATTTACATGACTTGTTTGCTAAAATTAAAGAAGAATGTATGGAACTTGAAGAAACAATTACCTATAATGAATCTAAAGAACGACAAGAAGAAGAGTTGGGTGACTTGCTTTTTGCCATTGCTCAAATGGCACGTCACCTTAACTTTGATCCTGAAACATCTTTAAGAAAAGCAAATAATAAATTTGAAAAAAGATATTTCAAAATGGTTCAACTTGCCAATTCTAGAAATTTAAATTTTGAAGAATTATCGCTCTTGGAAAAAGAAGAATTATGGAAAGAAATCAAAAACTGCTAATGATTAAGTCTGATCGCTTCGCGATTATATCAGACATAATCATAAGCAGTTTTTCTTTTTTTTCTTTTTCCTCTGCTAATGATTAAGTCTGATCGCTTCGCGATTATATGCGAGACAT
>SXSU01000010.1 GCA_005793345.1 Bdellovibrionales bacterium | reverse complement strand
TTGCAAGGGGATAGATTTTAATTTGTGACTTATCTTTTGCTCTTCTTTTGGTGAAATCTAATATAGAGCCATTGTCAATTACAGGCATAGTATTTGGCATTGTTACAACAGAAGTTACCCCGCCTGATAAAGCAGCTTCACTTAAAGTTCTAAAATTCTCTTTGTACTCAAAGCCAGGTTCTCCTACAAATACTCTCATATCTACAATTCCTGGTATCGAAATATTACCTTTGCAATCTATAATTTTACAATCTTTTGGAGCATTTTCCTTAGTAACTTTTTTTCCTACTGCTTTTATTTTTCCATTTTCATCAATTAAAATACCACCCACTTCATCAATATTATTTTGCGGATCTATTATTCTGGTATTAATTAAAAGTTTCATTTGTTATTTCCACAGATAATTTTTAAACAAGCCATTCTAACTGCAACTCCCATTTCAACTTGCTCTTTGATAATGCTTCGGTTGATGTCATCAGCTAATGTTGTGTCAATTTCAACACCTCTATTCATGGGGCCTGGATGCATAATTAGTGCATTTGGATGAGCTTTAGTAATTTTTTTATAATCTAGACCGTAAAATTCATAATATTCTCTAGTTGATGGAACATAGGATCCTTGCATACGTTCAGTTTGTAACCTCAACATCATAACGATGTCAGATCCCTCAAGGCCTTTATTCATATCAGTGAAAGCTTTTACTCCAAGGCTTTCAATATTTTTTGGCATTAAAGTAGGAGGAGCAATCACCCTAACTTCAGCTCCTAACATATTGAGTAAGTAAATATTTGATCGTGCAACTCTTGAGTGCATTATGTCGCCACAAATTGAAATTCTTAAACCCACAATTTTCCCTTTTTTAATTCTGATCGTAAGCGCATCAAGTAAAGCCTGAGTTGGATGTTCTCTCCAGCCATCACCCGCATTAATCACTGAGCAGTTTACTTTTTGTGCTAAAAGATTTGCAGCACCAGAATCTTGATGTCTTATAATTAAAACATCAGGATGCATGGCATTCAGGGTCATCGCTGTATCAATTAAAGTTTCACCTTTTTTGATTGCTGAGTTTGAAACATTCATATTCATCACATCAGCCCCTAATCTTTTTCCAGCAAGTTCGAATGAGCTTAAAGTTCTAGTAGAAGATTCAAAAAATAAATTAATTTGAGTTTTACCAGTTAAAATGTTTAATTTTTTTTGTTCTCTTTTGTTAAAGTCAACAAACTGCATTGACTCATCAAGAATAAAATTAACTTCAGGAATGGAAAGGGATTGTATGCCTAAGAGGTGTTTGTGTCTGAATTTAACAGCTTCTTTTTGTATAGCCATTAAAAGCAACTCTATACTTGCAAACCATAAAGCTTGCAAGCATTAAATCTAAACCACTTATTTTGTTTGATATCTATAATAATCAATAAAACCCTGCAAAATAAAAGCAGCAGAATTTTCATCTAGTTTTTTCTGCTTCTTTGTTACATTAATAGATAATTCTGACATACCTTTATAAGCTCCTTCGCTTGAGAGTCTTTCATCCCAGAGTGTTACTGGAATAGAAAGTTGTTCAGCTAAACTTTTAGAAAAATCTTTAGCTGATTGAGCCCTTGGACCAAGTGAGCCATCCATATTTATAGGGTTGCCAACTACAATACCCTGAACATTATTTTCTTTTATTATATTTCTTATTTCAATTATAAAAAATTTTAGTTGTGTAAATTCAATTGTAGTTAAAGGAGTTGCTATATTATGATTTTCATCACAAATAGAGATACCTATATTTTTTTTCCCATGATCAATTCCAATTAATCTAGATTGTTTATTTATAGTTTCTGCAAATTTATCGTTCTCTAATAGGTTGTAAGTTTTCATTAAAATGTTAATTTAGCTGGATTTACCATTAAGTCTAATGTCAATTAACAAAGATACTATTAAGACAATATCAAAGCTAGCAAGGATATCAGTAACCAAAGAGGAAACTGATAGACTTGAAAAAGATTTAAATTCTATTTTAAAATTTGTTGAACAATTAAAAGAACTTAATACTGATAAAATTCTTCCTATAGCTTCAGTCTCTGATCAACCGCTTACAATGAGTAAGGATGAGATTAAAAAAATTAATGAAAAAGAAGAAATTTTAACAAATGCACCTGAAAAAAATTCTAACTATTATATTGTTCCGAAGGTTATCGAATAGACATGATCGATCTTACAAAATTAACTTTAGTTGAATGTATAAAGCATGTTAAAGAAAAAAAATGTAGTGCGATAGAGTTAGTTGGCGCTTATGTTAAAAGAATAGAAAAATCAGATAAATTAAACTGTTTTAATACTAAGGATTTAGAAAACGCTCTTAGTAAAGCAAAAAAAATAGATATAAATAAAAAATTTGACAAAGCTTTAGTTGGAGCCCCTATTGCTGTTAAAGACTTATTTTGTACAAAAGGTTTAATAACAACCGCTTCAAGTAAAATTTTATCGAACTTTATTCCAACTTATGAATCGACTGTTACAGAAAAACTTTGGAATGAAGATGCAATTTTAATTGGAAAATTAAACTCGGATGAATTTGCAATGGGCTCATCGAATGAGACTAGTAATTTTGGAAATGTTTTAAATCCATATCGTTTAAATAATGAAAATCTTGTTCCAGGAGGGTCTTCAGGAGGTTGTGCCAGTGCAACTGCTGCTGATTTGACAAGTGCTACTGTTGGAACAGATACTGGTGGAAGTATTCGTCAACCAGCCGCATTCACAGGCATTGTCGGTTTAAAGCCTACTTATGGTCGTTGTTCTAGGTGGGGAATAGTTGCTTTTGCATCTTCCCTAGATCAAGCAGGGCCGATGACAAAAGATGTAAAAGATGCTGCCTTAATGCTTGATGTTATTTCAGGTTATGATGAAAAAGATTCAACATCAGCAAAAAAACCCAAGAGTTCATTTCTAAATTCAATTAAAAATAATGTTAAAGGGTTAAAGGTTGGTGTTCCTAAAGAATACCGTGTTGATAATATGCCAAAGGAAGTGGATGATTTATGGCAAGAGGGAATTAAAATTTTAAAAGATAATGGTGCAATTATTAAAGATATTTCATTACCACATACAAAATATGCTCTACCCACCTATTATATTATTGCACCAGCTGAAGCTTCATCAAATTTAGCAAGATATGATGGTGTGAGATATGGATTTAGAGCAGAGGGAAAAGATTTAACTGAGATGTATGAAAATACTAGATCGAAAGGTTTTGGAACTGAGGTCAAAAGAAGAATTATGATTGGTACTTATGTTTTGTCATCAGGTTATTATGATGCTTATTATTTAAAAGCGCAAAAGGTTAGAAATTTAATCAAAATGGATTTTGATAATGCTTATAAAGAGGTAGATGTAATTTTAACACCAACAACACCAACGCCAGCTTTTAAATTTGGAAAAAATACAGACGATCCAATTGCAATGTATTTAAATGATATATTTACGGTAACTGCAAACTTAGCAGGTCTTCCTGCAATATCATTACCAATAAAATATAATAAGGACGGACTACCTTTGGCATTACAATTATTTGGAAAATCTTTTGATGAACAAACATTATTGAACACCGCTTATTCTATAGAACAGCAAGTTAATTTTAAATCACAAGTGAAAGATTGGTGGATGTAATGAGCGATAAAAAATTTAATTATTATATTTCTGGCGAAACAGGAAAATGGGAAGTTGTAATTGGACTTGAGGTTCATGCGCAAGTAAGTTCTAATGCGAAATTATTCTCATCCTCTTCAACTCAATTTGGCTCAGAACCAAATTCACAAGTAAGCTTAATTGATGCAGCAATGCCAGGAATGTTACCTGTAATAAATAAATTTTGTGTTGAACAGGCAGTTAGAACAGGACTTGGATTAAAAGCTAAAATTAATTTACTTTCGGTATTTGATAGAAAAAATTATTTTTATGCAGACTTGCCTCAAGGTTATCAAATTTCTCAATTCAAACATCCAATTGTTGGTGAAGGAGAAGTAATTCTTGATATGCCTTATGGAATTAAAAAAATTGGAATTGAAAGACTTCATTTAGAGCAAGATGCTGGAAAAAGTTTGCATGATCAAGATCCAATAAAGACTTTTATTGACTTAAATAGATCAGGCGTTGCGTTAATGGAAATTGTAAGTAAGCCAGATTTAAGATCACTTGAGGAGGTTGCTGAATATATTAAAAAATTAAGATCTATTATGCGTTATTTAGGTACTTGTGATGGAAATATGGAGGAAGGTTCACTTAGAGCAGATGTGAATGTATCTGTTAGAAAAATAGGCAGCAAAGATTTTGGCACACGTTGCGAAATTAAAAATGTGAATTCAATAAAGTTTATGCAACAAACCATTCAATATGAAGCCAAAAGACAGGTAGAATTACTGGAAGAGGGTAAAAAAATTGATCAAGAAACAAGATTGTTTGATACAAAAAAAAATGAAACACGACAGATGCGCAGTAAAGAAGATGCGCATGACTATAGATATTTTCCTGATCCAGATCTTCCGCCACTAAAATTTGATAAATCTTTTGTTGATGAAATTAAGAAAAAATTACCAGAGTTGCCAGATGATAAAAAAGAACGATTAATTAAGGATTATAAGCTTTCAAACTATGAGGCTGGTGTTTTAATATCGGATAAAGATACTTCTGATTATTTTGAAGATGTTGCAAAAAATTCTGATGTCAAACTTGCAATTAATTGGGTAATTGGTGATTTGTTTGCTGCTTTAAATAAAATTGGAAAATCTATCAAAGAGTCTCCAATTTCATCTAAAAATTTATCAAAATTGATTCAATTAATAAAAAATAATACGATTTCAGGAAGAATTGCCAAAGATGTTTTTGAATTAATGATTAATGATCATAGAGATCCAAAAGTTATTGTTGAAGAGAAGGGACTTGTTCAAGAAAGCAATGTTGGCGAATTAGAAAAAATTATTGAAAAAGTATTAAAAGATAACTCCGATAAAGTGGTAGAATATAAATCTGGCAAAGATAAACTATTTGGATTTTTTGTTGGATCCGTAATTAAAGAGTCTAAGTGTAAAGCAAATCCTGCCTTAGTTAATGATATTTTAAAGAAAAAACTTTCATAAAGTGTTTAAGTTCACCGAAAATTCTCCTGAACTAGAAAAGTATCTTTTTTCTTTTGGTGTTAATGAACACCCTTTGCAAAAAGAAATTAGAGAATATACAGAAAAAAATCTCGGCAATTCTGCAATAATCCAAATAAGTCCAGATCAGGGAGCTTTACTTCAATTTATTATCAAAAGTTCAAATATTCAAAATTGTTTAGAGATTGGAACCTTTACAGGTTACAGCGCTTTGACTATGGCTTTAGCACTGCCTGAGAATGGATCAATTGTTAGTTTAGATATTGATAAAATAAATACTGATGTTGCTAAAAAATATTGGAATAAACATAGTGCTGGCAAAAAAATTGATTTTATTTTAGCCCCAGCATTAGAAACAATGGAAGAATTTATTAGTCAAGATAAAATCTTTGATTTAATATTTATTGATGCTGACAAAAAAAATTATAAAAATTATTTTTTAAAATCAAT
>SXSU01000083.1 GCA_005793345.1 Bdellovibrionales bacterium | reverse complement strand
CTCTCTCAAATAATTTCCTACACAAGTTTTATTTTGGTAATCTTTCATTATGGCTTCTGCTACTCTTAAAAAATCTAATCTAGTCATATAATAGGAATAGGAAGCAAGAGTTTGTGGGCTACCGTTATATTCAGGATTTTTCTTATGCAAACGAGATTGACTATGTTTTTGATAAGAAACTTCATTTTCAATTTTTATTTTGTCTTGAAAAATCTTTTTCATCAAATCATCATATTTGTCACCTGTCTTAAAAACTATATAGTTTGCAATAATGTCTGATAAGGCATTATTATAAAATACTGTTTCACCTCTGGCTTTTGTTCCATCGAGAAGATAAGCAATCGTATCAAGACCCATATCTCTATGGTGCTCAGAAGAACCCATGAATCTAGTAGAATTTTCATCGACAACATGTCTGTCACCAGCGCTCATATTTAAAAGGTTTCGTAATGGCTGACCTTGGTAAAGTGTATTTTTCATTAGTGGCCAATCTATTATTTCATCTATTGAAGAAATAAATCCATCACATATAGCATGGCCAACTATGTAAGAAGTGATACTTTTTCCAGTTGAATGTGTAAAAAACAATGTTTCATTTGTAACATTTTTTCTAAAACCATCGTATTTGATTATGCCATTATCATAATACAAATAACTTAGAAGAAAACCTTCTGACAACTCTTTTTCAAGTTTTGAGCTAGGTAAGTTATTTTCATAAGTAAATTTAGTTGCATTTCCTTTTGGTTTGACAATATACAACTCTCCTTGTCTCCTTCTGTTATCAATAAACATTTTTTTACGTATTTCATAAAGAGATATAGTTGCAGCATTGGGACGGGCTTTCTCGGGCATTTCGTGTGAATCACCATAGCTAATTGCTTTCCCGTCATCAGGGTAAGCACTGCCCATTAAGAACAAACTAAATATTAGGATGATAAATATTTTTTTCATGCTTAATTCATGCCAAAGACTTGATACATAGTCAATTCACGAATTAAGGTCGATTTTGCTTTGAGATTTCAGAGGGACACGAAAGGCCGTTTTCAGGCCTTTCGTTGAGATAACTTCTATAATTTTTATTCTATTTCGTGATCAGTAGTATCTTCTTTTTCTACTGCTTTATTTTCAGTAGGACTTGCTTTCGGTGCAGGATTTCCATCAAGAGATTTTGCTAACGCAACAGCTTGATCTCTAATCACTTTTTCAATTTCATCAGCAACCTTTGGATTTTGTTCTAGATAAATTTTTGCATTTTCTCTACCTTGACCAATTTTTTCACCTTTATAAGCATACCAAGCTCCAGCTTTTTCTACGACACCGGCTTTTGTTCCAAGGTCTACTAATTCTCCTGATTTACTAATACCTTTGCCGTACATAAGATCAAATTCAACTACTTTAAATGGTGGAGCAACTTTATTTTTAACTACTTTAACTCTTGTTGTGTTACCAATGATCTCTTCTTTATCTTTGATTGCTCCAATTCTTCTAATATCCATTCTTACTGAAGAATAAAATTTTAGAGCATTTCCACCTGATGTTGTCTCTGGATTACCAAACATAACACCTATCTTCATACGTATTTGGTTAATAAAAATAACCATCGTATTTGATTTGGATACTGAACCAGTTATTTTTCTTAAAGCTTGGCTCATTAATCTAGATTGAAGACCAACGTGATGATCTCCCATCTCTCCTTCTAATTCTGCTTTCGGAGTTAATGCTGCTACAGAGTCGATGACTAATACAGAAATTGATCCTGATTTAATTAAAGTGTCAGCTATTTCTAACGCTTGTTCTCCTGTGTCTGGTTGAGAAATTAATAGCTCTCCAGTTTTAACGCCTAATTTTTTTGCATAAATTGGATCCATTGCATGCTCAGCATCAACAAAAGCACAAATTCCACCTTTTTTTTGAGCTTCTGCTACTACTTGAAGAGCCAATGTTGTTTTCCCAGATGACTCTGGTCCATAAACTTCTATAATTCTGCCTTTTGGCAAACCGCCTATACCAAGGGCTAAATCTAAACTTAAAGATCCTGTTGAAATAGCTTCAATATCTAAAGCTTGTTGTTGCCCAAGTCTCATTATTGAGCCTTTACCGTAATTTTGATCTATTTGGCTAATAGCCGCCTCTAAAGCTTTGTTTTTTTCCTTTAACTCCTGCTCTTTTTTACTGTCAGACTTAACTACTTTTAAATTGTTTTTAATCATTTTTTATCCTTTTTTTATTTGAATCGTTAATTTAAATGTACACACTTTGTTCTCTTTTATCAAGTCCAATAAAATAGGTTAAAAAATCAAAAAAATATGGGTCAATTTGGTAGTTAATAATTATTATCAAATACTTGACATTGAGAACTATTATCAATAATAAGCACTCATGGAACTAACTCCTTTTATAAGTTCATTCATTATTCTTCTAAGAGAAGGTTTTGAAGCTATGCTTATAGCTATGCTCGTTTTTGTTTATCTGGATAGGATGAATGCAAAACATAAAAAACCAGCAGTATTTTGGGGGTTAGGAGCTGGAGTTATTGCATCTTTAATTATCGCATTAGGATTTAAAAAAATAGCGGGCTTAACCCATTCACATGAAGAAATTTTTGAAGGTGGTGTAATGTTGGTTGCTGCGGGCATGCTTACTTATGTAGCTTTTTTCTGTCACAATGCAAAACAACATATAGAAGGAAAAGTTGATAAAGCAATAACAACTGGTAATTCTTTTATTTTATCATTTACAGTTTTTTTAGCAATTCTTAGAGAAGGATTTGAAATAGTTATTTTCTATGCTGCTTTAATGAGCGCAGGAATTTACAACACACTTCCAGTTTTTGTAGGAGCATTATCAGGTTTTTTAGTTCTAATTGTCATATATTTTGGATTAAACAAAATAACTAAAGTAATTCCTATTGGAACATTCTTTAGAGCATCTAGTGTGGCTTTAATATTAATGGCAGTTTACTTTGCTTTTGAAGGTATACACGAACTAAAAGAAGGCTTAGAGCACGTTGTAAAAGTATTCAAACCTAGCTTAGTTGCCTAATAAATTTTTTTTATTTAATTTTTTTTAAGATTTTCTAAAGTCAAATCACCAATGACAGCTAATAATTCAAATTTAGATATTGCAAAATCTCTTTCCGCTTTTGCATTACTTATTCTTGCGTTTAACAGAAGACTTCTGGATTGAATAACTTCAAGAGTGGTTCGTGTATTTCCTGAATCATACTCTAATGTAATTCCCTCATTTGCAATCTCT
>SXSU01000082.1 GCA_005793345.1 Bdellovibrionales bacterium | reverse complement strand
TTACCATTACCATTACCATTTATTTTCAGATCAATTTGAGTGAGCGCCCACTGTAAATCATTATTTAAAAGAGTTAAATGGTTTTGTATTTTTAATAATGGATTGATTAATGAAATTCCTAACTCTCTTGCATTGAGATCCTTTAATGCAAGTCTAATGCTTTGTAATATTAACTTAGTTAGTGGTTCACAAAATTTTAATTGTTCTGCGATGGGTTGATCTCCTAATGATTCCCATGGATGGAGATCAGCATACCCAGAAATTTTAGTTCTAGGATTATAAATTTTTAGTAAAGCCCCTTGCGCTAAATGAGAGCGAGACCAATCAGTTTTTTTTTTTAGTTTATAATTAAATACCGAAAGTTCAAGATTTTGATTATTCAAAGTTGACCTCAATAACTTGGTGAAGCTACTTACTTGCTAAAAAGCCAATCACAATTAGTATTCCAAATAAAAGCTGAAGTGCGGCTGATTGAGCAAGAAATTGATTGTAAATTGAAGAGGGCTTTTCATGGTAAATTCGTGTTGCTATTCTTACTCCTTTTGGAAGTAAAAACATTGGAAACAAACCTGCATAAAAATATGAAGTTTGAAACCAATAAAGATTCAAAATAAAACTGATTAAAATAAAAAAGATAATTTCAAATTTTGCAAATGACTCGCCAAAACGCACAGCAACTGTATTTTTATTTGCTAATCGATCTGTATTAATATCACGAAGGTTGTTTATCGCAATTAAAACTGCTGCAAGAAATCCAATTTGTAAACCTAATATTAGACTCTCGATTGTCCATTGATGTGTTAGTAAATAAAACATTCCCATGACTGCAATGATTCCAAAAAACAAGATAACAAAAACTTCGCCCATTCCTCGGTAAGCCAAGGGATAGGGTCCTGATGTATATGCATAACCACAAATTATTGAAGATATACCAATATAAATAATTGGAGCGCCACCCGAAATAACCAAGGGAACACCAAATAATATTGCTAATAAAAAGAAAACACTTCCGGCTAACATGACTTTTAAAAAAGAAGCTTCACCTGAGACGGTTATTCTTTTTGGACCTAATCGTTCAGAAGTGTCTGCTCCCTTTTTAAAATCCATAGCATCATTAATGAGATTTGTGCCAATTTGAATAAAGAGGGCAGAGAATAAAGCAAAAACTACAAGTTGGTATGATAATGGAATTCCCTTTGATGCAGCTAAAGCTGTTGCTCCAATAATTGGGACAACGGCAGCAGTTAATGTTTTTGGTCTAAATGCGGATATCCAATTTTTCATATCTAAGGTAATCTTGGAAATTTAGAAAAATCAGGTTTACGTTTTTCAACATATGCATTTTTACCTTCTTGTGCTTCTTCGCTCATGTAGTAAAGTAAAGTTGCATTACCTGCTAAATCTAATAAACCCATTTGCCCATCACAATCAGCATTTAAGCAAGCTTTTAAGCAACGAAGAGAAAGAGGAGAGTGTTGAAGCATTTCTCGACACCATTTCATAGTTTCAGTCTCAAGCTCTTCTAGTGGTACAACATGATTTACAAGTCCCATATCTAATGCTTGTTGAGCATTGTATTGACGACATAGATACCATATTTCGCGTGCTTTCTTTTGACCAACAATTCGAGCTAAGTAACTGCTACCAAGGCCTCCATCAAAAGAACCTACCTTTGGACCAGTTTGACCAAATTTTGCATTATCAGCAGCGATAGTTAAATCACAAACAACATGAAGAACGTGACCGCCACCGATTGCATATCCTGCAACCATTGCAACCACTGGTTTTGGCATTTGACGAATTTGTTTTTGCACATCAAGGATATTTAATCGAGGAACGCCATCGCTTCCAACATATCCCGCTTGCCCTCTAACTTTTTGGTCGCCACCTGAGCAAAAGGCATCAGGCCCCTCTCCTGTTAAGATAATGACTCCAATAGAAGAGTCTTCTCGACTAATTTCAAATGCATCTTTAAGTTCAATAACTGTTTGAGGACGAAAAGCATTTCTAACCTCGGGACGATTGATAGTAATTTTAGCTACTCCATCCTCAGTTTTTTCAAATTTAATATCTTGATATTTTTTTATTGAAACCCAATTTTCTAAATTTTTTTGAGCCACAGAGAACTCCCTATATTTTCAAACTTATAGTAATAAGTAACATGTCACAGTCACAGTTATTGTTAACCTGGTAAAACCATTAAATCGGTATTAGCTGAGGATTATATGAAATTCAATTTTTTATGGTCGCAAGTTAGTGAGCAAAGCGTTAAAGATACAGTATCTAAACTAATCCAGGTTATTAATGTAGATACTATCATGCATATTGCGGTCGAAAAATTGAGTTTTGAAATGAGGTAAAGTAAATGGGTTTTAGTGTTATCGCGATTTTATTAGTATTTTTAGTGGGAATTATTTTGGGAGCAGTAGGGGTTTTTATTTTCCTTAAAAAAGGACTTGAGGGACAAGCGAAACTTCAAACACAATTGCTAACAGAAGAGATTCATAGACTTATTCAAGAGAATCAAACTCTAAAAGCAGAGGTAAAAAAATCAGTTGAGTTAGTTTTACAAAATGAAAAATTAATTGTGCAAACTCAATCAGAGAATCAACATTTAATTGAAAAATTAAATACACAAAAATCTGAATTCATAAACTTACAAAATCAGTTTACCGAAAAATTTGAAAATTTAGCAAATAAGATTTTTGAAGAAAAAACAAAAAAAATATCTGAACAAAATGTAAATCATTTAAAAAATTTAATTGATCCAGTAAAAGATCAACTTAAACATTTTGAAAAGCGAATTGAAGACACTTATTCCACAGAGAGAATGGAGCGAGGTACTTTAAAAGGAGAAATCAATAAATTAATTGAACTCAACGTAAAGATGAATACAGAAACCACCAATTTAACTAAAGCGCTTAAGGGCGATAATAAAACTCAAGGATACTGGGGTGAATTGATTTTAGAAAATATTTTAACTCGAAGTGGGTTACGAAAGGATGAAGAATATTTTTTACAAGGAGGCGGCTTAGCTCTTCGGGATTCAGAACAAAATTTATTAAAGCCTGATGTATTAATACGACTACCAGATAATAAGTTTATTGTAGTAGATTCAAAAGTATCTCTAACTTCTTTTGAAGCCTATGTAAATAATGAGTCTTCAGATACTTTTGCGAAAGATCATATAGATTCATTAAAGAGACACATAGATTCATTAGCTTCTAAAAAATATCATTATTTAGAAGATCTTAATTCTCCAGAACTCACATTACTTTTTATGCCAGTGGAGCCCGCTTTAACCTTAGCTCTTAAGATGCAACCAGATATTTTATTATATGCTTGGGATAAACAAATTGCATTAGTTAGTCCAACTACTTTATTTGCAACCCTTAGAACAGTTTCAACTTTGTGGACACAAGATAAACAAACTAAAAATACTCTTGAAATTGCGAAATCTGGAGGTTTGCTTTACGAAAAATTTGCTGGCCTACTAACTGATTTAAATGAATTAGGCCAAAGACTCGATCAAGCTCATGATGCTTATAATGAAACCCTTAATAAGCTGAGTAACGGTAAAGGAAGTTTAATACGACAAGTGGAACGTTTAAGAACTTTAGGTGCAAAAACTGAAAAAAATATTTTAGATAATAAAATTAAATCAAGATTACCAAGCCTTAATGATATTGATGTCGACGACAATGAGATTGAGGATACAAATCAAATCAATTAAAGTGTTTCTCTGAAATAAAATTTAAGTATTCATAGTGAAAAATATTTTTTAATAAAATTGGAGTTTGTAAATTGTGAGTTATTATTTTGCTTATCTTGTCGCATTGATATCATTATCGCAAGCCTCTGTTATAATTCGTTGGAGCCAAGAAAATCCACTAATATTAGGTGGGTGGCGGCTCTTATTTGCTTCATTGATATTGCGATTTTTTTTTGAATTGAGTTCAAAGTTACATTTTACTAAAAATGTTCAGTTAAAAAATGCTTCAAATGTTAAAAAAATTAAATTAACCCGAAATCAAATTCAAAATATTTTAATAATAGGGTTTGTGTTTTTTGTTCATTTATTTAGTTATGCTTTTGCAGCTCATTCAATACCAGTCAATTACTTAATGCTTATTTATTCTTGCAATCCAGTTTTTACAGCAATTGCAAATATGATAATGTTTAAAGAACCAATAAAATTTAAACACTGTATTGCCTTTGTATTTTCATTTTTAGGAATTTATGTGCTGGTGAGAGGTGTTCCTAGCGGATTTTCTATTATTAATAAAGATTCAAATTCAATAAGCATCATTGGCGTTGGTTCTGCAGTTCTTGCAGCTCTTACTTTTTCGATTTATTCAATTTTTAGTAAAAAAGTTCGAAAAGAGTTACCAAATAGTTTGGTGACTTCATTATTTTATGGAGTCGCATCTTGTTGCTTTTTTATCTCGATATTAAGTATTGGTTTAACACCAATACCAATGGAACTTAACAAAGGTTGGGTTGCCATATTTTTATTAGCACTGTTTCCTACAATTCTTGGGCACAGTGTTTTTACATATTGTATGAATCATATCGATATTCAAATATTGAGTATCGGGAAGTTGATAGAGCCAATTTTTGCTGCAATTTCTGCATATTTTATTTTGGGGGAGCCAATTACTTTTAGCCATTTTATTGCTTTTTTACTTATAAGTATTGGTATTGGCGCGCTCTTTATAAATAAAAAGGCAAAATTATCTAAATAATTTATCACTATTCAGTTGATCTTTTTGAAAGAATTCTCTAAAACACTTTTTATCTGTATGTTTTTATTGCGCCCGTAGCTCAGCTGGATAG
>SXSU01000081.1 GCA_005793345.1 Bdellovibrionales bacterium | reverse complement strand
GATAGCCTTTAATAGAAGTATCACCAATGTAAATTCCTGGTCTTTTTCTTACAGCTTCTAATCCTACTAGAACTTGAATAGAATCTGCGCTGTACTTTTTTTCTTCGCCGTTATTACCTACGACTGGTGTTAAATTCTGTTCTTGATCTGACACTGCTTTGCTCCCATTAGTTTTAAATGCCAATTCATTTTTTGACACTTTTCACTTTTTCATAGTTAGAAATTATTTTCTGTTTATGAGTATCTCTGTAAATTCGCGTTAGCGATCAGATTTAAATCATACGCAGTTACTATGAAAACTCAAACTTACGTTTGGGTTTTCATAGTACGGGGTGATTGAAAATCGTCCCCAACATTCAAGAAAATAACTGCTCGTGATTATGTCTGATATAATTGCGTAAGCTGATCAGACTTAATCAGGAGCAGTTATTTAAGTCATATATAGAAATAATATTCTCTTATAATTATTTCTGCATATATCTTATTGGATAATTTTTATCCCTCTTAAATTCCTTCCTTATCTCGCGGTATTTAATTCAGTAATTTTTTTTACTGAATTAAATTTTCCTTCATTCACATTAATTACTAAAGTGCTCTCTTTAAGTTTAAAATTATTATTTAAAAACTCATCTGTTGTTGTTACAATAATCTGGCTATTAACTGTTTCTAGAAAAGCCATTAACTTTTCACGCCGGAAATTATCCAACTCAGAAAACACATCATCTAAAATCAACAACGGATATGTTCCGTAAAGTTTTTTATAATACACAACTTCCGCGATTTTAAAAGATAGTATAAGTGCTCTTTGCTGACCTTGCGAACAAAAAATGCGAGAATCCTGATTATTTACCAAAAAATGAATGTCGTGTTTCTGCGGCCCAACAAGAGAGTGGCCAAGTGATAGTTCTCCACTCTGAAGTTCAGATAATCTTGATTTTAATTTATCATAAATTTCTGAAATTGTGTAATGCATCGCATTCTCTCCAGATATAAGGTAATCAACATTAATCCACATATTGTCGCCCATAATTTCAGCTACAGCTTTATTTAAACTTGGTAAGATTTCTTTTATTTTCTGTGTCCTTAAAAAAGTGTATTCAGTTGCAAGTTTTAAAAAATTATTTTCCAAACTTTTTAGTACTAATAATCCTTGTTCTTTTTTTATATTCTCATCGCGTATATCTTTTAAAATTTTATTCCGAGTTTTTAATATTTTTTGGTAATCAAATTTAATTTTAAAAAATTCTTTATTTTTTAAGTTTATTATAAATTCATCAATAAAATTTCTACGAGCAAGACTATCAGATTTAATTATTTCTAAACTCTCTGGACTAAATAAAATTGCCGAAAAAAATAAATTTAATGTTGAAGCAGATACAGCTTTATGATTTAAAAAATGTTTTTTAGAAACATTTTCAAAATTTGTTTGCACATGAAATATATTATCACAATTATCATCTTCAACTATAGCAATTAAGCTGCTTTGTTTTTTTGAAAGCTGAATCAAATTTTTATTTTCTGCAAAACGAAAAGAAATTCCTTTAAGTGTTAAATATAATGACTCAACAAAATTTGTTTTTCCTTGTCCATTTTTTCCAATTAAAATATTCACATTAGGAGATAGTTTTATCTCCTGCTCATTTATATTTCTAAATTGATAAAGACGAATACACTTAATCCACATAGTTATTCACAACTTGTAAAAAACTACAATTGCATTGGCATAATTACACAAGTAACAGCTTGCTCATTGTGATTAGTAAATAAAATTGGAGTATCCAGATTTTTCACAGAGATATCCACAATCTCACTTTCAAGAGCTGTTAAAACTTCAATTAAATATTTATAATTCATTGTAAATTTAAGTGGTTCTTGAGTGTATTGTAATTCAATTTCTTCTATTGCATCACCCATTTCAGGATTAGTTGTCGATATTTCCATTTTACCAGAGCTAATTTGTATAACTATACATTTTGATTTTTGACTTGCGAGTAAACCTACTCGTTTTATACTTCCTAAAAATATTTCTCTTTGCAAATACATGCGGTACTTAATTTCTTTAGGAATTAACATTTGATAATTTGGATATTTTCCTTCAATAAGTCTTATTAATAAAACAGAGTTACCACCCTTTACGATAAATTGCGAGCCTTCAATCGCAACTTCAACATAGTTTTCCACAGTTTCAAGAAGTCTATTAATTTCATAAACACCTTTTCGTGGAATAATCACACCATAATTTTTACTATTAGATGTATTAGCATAGTTATTCTCGCTATCCACAGTTTTATCCACTAAACTCAGACGATGTCCATCTGTAGCTACAGTTCTATACTTAATCTTATCATCTACATAATTTTTTTCGAAATAGACTCCATTAAGGTGGTATCTGGTATCATCATTCGAAACACAAAAAATTGTTTTATTAATCATTTCTAAAAAAACAATTTTTTGAATTTTTGTGAATTCATAATTGCCATGTACTGGAAATGAAGGATATGAATCAGGATTTGTTCCCATTATTTTAGAAACAAATTTTTTCTGTTGAATTTGAAGTCTGCTATTATCAATACTTTTTAATGAAACAATTCCATCTGAAAGTTCTTTCACAATTTCAAAAAGATTTTTTGCATGAACTGCAATTGAACCACTTTCAATTACTTGTGCGTTAGTTTCAGATGTAAAACTAATTTCTAAATCAGTAGCAAATATTTTTAATCTGTCATTTTCAGCAATAAATAACAAATTAACTAGTTGAGACATACTTGCTTTTTTTTCTGCAATAGTCTGAACTAATGAAATCATTCTGAGTAATTCTTTTTTTTCAACATCGACTTTCATATCTCACCCATGGGTTATTAAGTTAAATTCTTGTTTGTTGTTTATCAAACCCTGTATACTAATAACTTTATATATAAATAAATATAGTAGTAGTAGTAGGGGCGTGGATTCTGTAGATAACGACTTAAATTATTTAAATCATTAATATTTATATGTGGACAACAATGTTAATTTACAAGCTGAATCATAGTTATTTTTCGTGGATAAACTCTATCCACAAAAATACACACTGAATTATACATAGGTTTTCCACATACTCACATTCACAGGCCATTTATATTGTGAATTCTAGTTGTTAACTCATCAATATCTCTCTTTAAATCAGGATTTGAACCCTGTAGATTCTTTATGCGCTCCCTTGCGTTAATAACAGTAGTATGATCTTTGTTACCAAAGGATCTTCCAATGTCAGTTAAAGACTTTCCAAGATGTTTTTCAATTAAATACATGCACGCCTGTCTTGGGATCACAATTGATTTTACGCGACTTGATCCCTTTAAATCCTGAAGTCTAACTTTGTAATAATCAGCTACAATTTTTTGTACATCTTCAACTGTGGCTGTGTTTTCATATTCTTGAATTGCGAGAACACGCTTTGCCATTTCCATATCAATATTTAAACCTTGGAGGTCAGCAAACATTTTTAATCTGTTTAAATTTCCTTCAAGCTCTCTAATGGATGTTTTTGAAATTTTAGCAATATGATTAATAACATCTTCAGTAAGTCTAACCCCCATTTTTTCTGCTTTATATCTAAGAATCGCCATACGAGTTTCCAGATCAGGCATTTGAATATTGGCTATTAAACCCCATTCAAGACGAGAACGAATACGATCCTCTAAACCAAGAATTTCACGTGGAATACGATCGCTAGCAACAATAACCTGTTTTCTTTTGTCAAATAATTCATTTAAGGTATGAAAAAACTCTTCTTGTACAGATTCGCCACGTTTCAAGCCTTGAATATCATCCACTAATAATACATCTAAACCCTCTCGATATTTCAGACGAAATTTATCCATTTGACCATGTCGTAAAGCTGAAACGCACTCGTTAATATATCTATCAACAGAAACATAAACGACTCTAAAATGGGGAAATTTTTCTTTAATTAAATTCCCAGCGGCAATAAGTAAATGAGTTTTACCCATTCCAACTGGACCGCAAATAAATAGCGGGTTATAACCGGAGCCCGGATTTTGCGCAATGTTGAAAGAAGCAGCATGGGCAAATTCATTATTTTTTCCAACAACAAATGTTTGAAATGTATAATCAGGATTTAAAATTTCATCACTTCTGGGTTTATTTTGAAGTAAAGGAGTAGTGAATTTCAATTTTTCTGATTCTGAGAGTTGAGATTCTCCTTTGTTCATTTGCTCTTCAAGTAAATTTGTGGAGTCTGCTAAAAAAGTATGATGAGTGTTTTCCTGAATAACAAGTTGTATATTAAAAGGTCTTTTAAATAGATTAGAAATTTCTGCGGCAATTCCTTCTATATTATTTGAAATCCAGTAATGATGCATCTTTGAAGGCACTCCTAGATATAACATTGTTACCCCATTAATATCTTCAGATCTTAAAAATTGTACTGGTCCAAGCCAAGTTTGAAATAACTTATTTTTGTCATTTCTTGTAGTTAGATTGGATTTAACATGATTCCATAAATCCATATTTAAGTCCACAGCTGCCCCCTTAATTATGCTTTCAAAAATGTATAATTTAGACAAAAACCTACCATAAAATTTCGTGATTAAGAAGAATCTATTCTTCTGACACGCAAATTGTGTATAAGCTCTATGTCCTCTGAGTAGTTATCCACAAAATAATGAATACTGAAAAATTGTGAAAATTGTGGATAAGTGGTATCAGACGGAATTCTTTATTTCAACTGTTGACCAATTTGCCGCGATGTGATTTTATGCATTCTTTTGAAAAAGTTATTTTAATTTTAATTAATTTTTGATAACCAATTTCAAAATAATGAGAAAGAGTTCAATAATTAAGTGTATATTGAACATAAAAATTTTCAACAATAAGTCTTAATGGCGTAAGTTTCAGGAGAATTTATGAAAAGAACATATCAGCCAAGAAACAAAAAAAGAAAAACATCTCACGGCTTTAGAGCTCGTATGGCTACAAAAAATGGACAACAAGTATTGTCCAGAAGAAGAGCCAAAGGCAGAAAAAGACTTGCTGTAGAAATTAGTGGAAAGTAAGAAGACCTTTAAATCTCTATATAAAAGTTCAGATTATTTATTTTTAAAAAAACAGGGTAAGCGTTTAACACCTGCGCCGTGGGTTACTTTTTATTATTTAATTAATGAAAGTAAAGAAATTAGGGCCGGGTGGACAGCCAGTAGATTTATTGGAAATGCTGTCATTAGAAATAAAATGAAAAGGTGGTCTAGAGAATATTTTAGATCATTAGTACAAAATAGAGATATTAAAATCGGTATAGATATTAATGTCGTTTTCAAATCTACACAAAAAGATTTATTTAAGAAAATATCCCATCAGGAATTTATTCAGGTGTTCGATCAGTTTTTTAAGCGAATTATTAAATAATAAGTTAAAAACACTTTTATTGTTATTAATAGGTGCTTATAGAACAATAGGAACAGCGTTTATTGGCGGATGTTGTCGTTTTGAGCCTAGCTGCTCAGAGTATGCCATGACTTGTATTAATGAGTTTAAACCGTCAAAAGCTATTAAGTATATTTCTCTTCGCCTTTTAAAATGTCATCCCCTTGGCCCTTTTGGGTACGATCCAGTACCTGTTACAGGAGTAAAAAAAAATGAATCAAAATGATAAAAATAATTTTTTGGATTCTAAAACTATAATGGCAATTGTGTTAGTTGGTTTGGTTTGGTTTGGTTGGCAGTCTTATTTAAATAAAAAATATCCAGCTCAAATTACTGCTGATCAACCTCTTGGACAAACTTCAGATACTAACAATGTAAATAATTCGACACAAAGTGTGGTAACTAAAATACCTAATGTAAATTTAGATTCAATATCACCAGCAGATGAAAAAGTTTTAAATTATGAAAATGATTTTTTAACAATGGAAGTTTCAAGTATTGGAATGTCACTAAAAAACATAAATTTGAAAAAGTATTCTGATAGAAACTTGAAACCAATTTTTTTCAACGATAAAATTAATAACTTTCAAACATCACTTGGTTCTAAGGCCATTTCCTTTGAATTACAAAAATTAGACAATAATACAATTACTGGTATTTATAGAGATACACAGGTTCAGGTTTCAAAAAAAATATTCATACACGATTACACTATTAAAACAGAAATTGAAATATCAAAGCTTAGTGAAGCGGATGTAAATTCAATTCCTGAGATACAAATTTCAATTAATGATTTTAAACGAGTAACAAAGGCTTCAAGCTTTTTGTCGCCATCGCTTGAAACACAAGATGTTTATTTTTTACATAGCGAAGGAAATAAAACTGAAGACTTATTTGTTGGCGATAAATCGGTTAATTTAATTCAGCCAAAAATTAATGTTGTGAGTTTAAATTCTCATTATTTTTCAACAGCTATAATTGATAGTTCGGAACTCATGCCTGATTTTATTTTAAATCAGACACCAACTGACGAGTTTGTTAAGGGAACTTTGACTTATAAACCGCTATCTTCTGCTGACAAAAGCATAAAGCTTAATTACTTAGCTTTTATTGGTCCTAAAGATTTAACAATTTTAGAATCCGTAGACTCAAAACTAAGCAACGTCATAAATTTTGGAATGTTCTCTTCAATTGCAAAGCCCATGTTATTAACTATGAAGTGGTTCTATAAAATTTTTAATAATTGGGGTTTAGCAATTATATTATTAACCTTATTAGTAAGAATGATTGTTATGCCTTTGCACATAATGTCTTTCAAGTCTATGAAGACGATGCAGTCTATTCAACCAATGATTCAATCTATTCGTGAAAAATATAAAGATGATCCAATGCAATTAAATCGTGAAACTATGGACCTGATGAAGAGAAATAAGGTTAACCCATTAAGTGGTTGTTTACCAATGTTGCTTCAGATTCCAGTATTTTTTGCACTTTACAGGGTTTTTGGTCAAAGCATTGAGCTTTATAAAGCGCCTTTCATTTTTTGGATAAAAGACCTAAGTGTATTAGATCCATTTTACGTATTACCTGTTCTATTAGCTATCGTTATGTATTTGCAACAAAAAATGACTCCAACAACGATGGACCCTGCGCAAGCTAAAATTATGCAATTTATGCCACTTATTTTTAGTTTAATGATGATTTCTTTACCGAGTGCTTTAACTCTATATATATTTGTGAGCACTTTGTTTGGAATTATACAGCAGTTTTTTATATTAAAAGATAAAAATAAAATTGAGACAACAAATCAGATTAAAGCAAAAGTTTAAGCCAAGGAGGAATTATGGTAGGATTTTTTAGTAAATTATTCGGTGGAAATTCTAAAAAAGATTCTGGAGCAGCTCAAGTAGAAAAATTAATAAAACAATCTGTTGATGGAATTATTGAAAGATCAAAATTTAATTTATCTTTTAAATTAACTCATACAGAAGAAAATGACGAACCAGTTGTTATTGTAAATTTTGAGGGAAAAGATGAAGAGCTTTTAAAGGAAAGAGAAGGTCAGTTAATAGACTCTTTTCAGCTCTTTTTAAAAAGAGTAGTTCAACATCATTTGCCTGATGATAAAACAAATATTGTTGTGGATTGTAATGGCTATAGAGAGGAATCAAGCCAAGCACTAGTTGATTTGGCTGAAAAACTAAAGTCAATTGCTCTTGAAAAAGGTAAATCAGTTTACTTTAGAGCGCTATCACCAAAAGACAGAAAAATCGTTCATCAATACCTTGCTAACGATCAAAGAGTTAAGAGTAGATCTATTGGAGAAGGATTGTTTAAAAAAATTAAAATCTATCCCACTAAAAATAGTAATAATAATGCTCACGATGATTCACAAGAAGAAGCTACCGAGTAATGAAAAATTTTAACAGAGATTTGGACACTATATGCGCGGTTTCCACGCCCCCTGGTTATGGTGGAATAAGTGTAATTCGCGTTAGTGGCCCTTTAGCTGTTGAATGTGTTTCTAAACTTTGTTCATTCATTCCAGAGTCAATTCAATCACATCATTGTTATTATGGGATATTAAAATCTCTATCAAATAATTTTAATGATAGTAAAAATCTATCATCAATAAGCACTGATATTGATGAAGTGGTGATTACTTTTTTTAAAGAAGGAAAATCATTTACAGGAGAAGATGTAATTGAAATCTCTTGTCACGGAAATCCAATTATTTGCGAACGAATTATAAAAGAATTATTAATCACAGGATGTCGTGTTGCAGACCGAGGTGAATTTACTTATCGTGCTTTTATGAATGGACGTCTTGATTTAGTTCAAGCAGAGAGTGTTTTTTCGCTGATAGAAAGTCAAAGTCATAAAGCTTCACAGATTGCTCTTTCTCAATTAAAGGGCGGAGTATCAAAGACTATTGAAATTCTTGAAGATGAAATAACTTGGTTATTGGCAAACTTTGAAGCAAGTATTGATTTTTCTACCGAAGACATTGAAGTCATTGATTACAAGCAAGTTATAGATAAGACAGATAAAGTTTTATCGTTAGTAAATAATCTTTTAAATTCGTATACTTTTGGAAAAAAAGTAATTAGTGGTTTTAAGGTTTCATTGGTTGGTTCGCCCAATGTCGGTAAATCAAGCTTACTAAATAATTTGCTTAAAGAAGAACGTGCGATTGTATCCAATATTCCTGGGACAACTCGCGATGTGATTCAAGATCAAATCTTTGTTGATGGTATTCAAGTCATCTTTGCTGATACAGCGGGATTGCGTTCTACAAATGATGTTATTGAATCTATCGGTGTTTCTAAAAGTCAAAAGCTAATTCAGGAAAGTGATTTAGTATTTGCAGTATTTGATTGTTCATCCCCAGATTTTGAATATTTAATAAGTCAAATTAGTGATCAGATTCAAAATGTAATTTTTATCGGAAATAAATTTGATCTAATGTCCGAATCTTCAAAAGATGATTTAACAAATAGATTATTTAAAAACTTAAAGTTACGATTCGAAAATATAGATTTTTCTGATCTGCAAAAAAAAATTCTTTATTTAAGTGCTCTAAACGAAAAAGCGGGTGATCTAATTAAGAATGCAGTATCCAAAAAAATTGAACCCCAAAAATTTTCTGATTCAGCAACTTTATCACATGTAAGACATTTCGAAAGTTTATTAACAGCCAAAGAATGTTTAGAAAGAGGCTTTGATCTAATTAAAAGTGGAAGCAGTGTCGAATTTATTTCAATAGAGTTTAAAGATGCTTTAATGCGCATACAGGAAATTCTAGGCAAACGATACGATGATGAAATATTAGATCGAATTTTTAAAGAGTTCTGTTTAGGTAAATAGTTAAACATATTTAAATTTTGAAGTGATATTTGTTTTCTTTGTAAATACAATAATTCATTAACAAATTCTTTTTTTTTACCCTTACATGTGTTAATGATTCGTTTGAGTTTTAGGTTAAATTTTAATTGGGATTTATATGAATTTTGAATCGATTAAAGTAGATTTTGATGTTATCGTTGTCGGCGCAGGACATGCTGGTATTGAGGCGTGCCTATCAATATCACGTCGAGGATTAAAAACTCTTGTCGTTACTTCGAATAAATCACGTATTGGATATATGAGTTGTAATCCATCTATTGGAGGGCTTGCAAAGGGCCACATCGTTCGGGAAATTGACATTCTTGGTGGAGAAATGGCCCGAACTGCTGATGCTACCTGTATTCAGTTTAAAAGATTAAATGGGCGCAAAGGTCCTGCTGTAAGGGGCTCCAGAACGCAAAACGATAAGCATCTTTATTGCGAATCAATGATTCAAACCTTATCTCAACAAGAAAATTTATCAATTATTGAATCCGAAGTTAAATCAATAATTATAAAAAATAATAAATGTGTAGGAGTTATTTTATCTGATGGTTCAGAGATTTTTTCTTTAAGAACAATAATCACCACAGGTACTTTCATGAATGGAGTGATGCATATTGGTTTAAAGCAAGAAGCTGGAGGACGTGTTGGTGATAAGCCTTCTTTGGGTCTTTCAGACCAATTAGCTTCTTTTGGATTTTCAGTTAAGAGATTAAAAACAGGAACACCTGCCCGATTAATAAGAGATAGTATTGATTGGTCAAAGACAATACCTCAATATGGGGATGATCGATTTTATCCTTTTAGTATTCATTCTAAAGCAAAATATTCTTTACCCCAAGTTGCCTGCTACCTTTCTCGTACTAATGAAAAAACTCATGAGATTATTCGAAAAAATTTAGATAAATCTCCTATGTATTGTGGGGTTATTGAGGGTGTTGGACCAAGGTATTGCCCAAGTATAGAGGACAAGGTAGTTCGGTTTTCAGATAAAGATTCGCATCAAACTTTTTTAGAACCAGAGGGATTAACAACCGACTTAATTTATTTACAAGGTATTTCAACAAGCTTACCAGAAGATGTTCAAATGGAATTTCTAAAAACTATTCCAGGCCTAGAAAATGTAAAAGTAGCTCGATTGGGTTACGCTGTAGAATATGATTATATTGAACCCACACAAATTTGGCATAGACTTGAGACTCGTGGAATAGAAGGATTATTTTTAGCTGGTCAAATTAATGGAACCAGTGGTTACGAAGAAGCTGCAGCTCAAGGATTAATTGCAGGAATAAATGCTGCTAATTCTATTTTAGAAAAAGAAGAATTTATTTTAAATCGTGATGAAGCTTATATTGGAGTATTGATAGATGATTTAGTAACAAAAGGGACCCGTGAACCTTATCGTATGTTTACATCTAGAGCTGAGCATAGACTTATTTTACGTGAAGATAATACTGCCGATAGACTTTTCAATCGATCACTTAATATAGGTTTGCATAATGAAAACATCATTAAACTTCTCGAAAAACAAAAAAAACAAAGAGCAGAATTTTTAAATAGATTAAAAACTACTAAAATTTATCCAGATGCAGCGACTCAAGAAAAATTACAGAGTCTTGGAACTTCTGTTTTATTAAAATCTATTACTTTTGAGGAGTTACTTCGTCGAAATGAGATAACTAGTTCTATGCTTTCGAGTTTTAATTTTGAAATTAATGAAGATCCCAACGTTAACGAAAGTGTGGAGATAGAAGTAAAATATTCGGGTTATATTAAACGACAAATGGAATTGATTGAACAAACTCGTCGACTGGAGGAGCTTAACTTATCAGAATTATTAAATTATTCTGAAATTAAAGGCTTATCTAATGAAGAAATTGAAAAACTAGCCAAAATCAGGCCCCGAACTTTGGGCCAAGCTCAGCGCATTAGCGGTGTTAATCCCTCGGCAATTCAAGCTATAATGGTATACTTGAAGGGCAAGAATAAAAAAATGAGGGAGATGGAAGTTGGAATTCACCAGTAAAAAAAAGGAACCAGTTGTTCAACAACCCAAAGAATTTTGGAGAGTTGGTGAGTGGTTTACAGATATCGATGCTTCTAAATTAGAATTACTTAGAAAGTTTAATGACGAACTTAAAAAATTTAATAATGCACTTAATTTAGTTTCAGCTAAAACATTGCCTTTATCTGATATTATACATTTTGCGGATTGTATTTCCGCAAGTCGATTAATGTATAATGATTGCAAACCAAAACAAATTGTTGATTTTGGCTCTGGTAACGGATTTCCAGGTGTTGTATTTGCTATACTTTATCCTCAAGTTACAGTTACAATAATTGATCGTGATGCAAGAAAAATTGAGTTTTTAGGTCACGTAGTAAAAACTCTTTCATTAAATAATATAAATTGCCAAGTTAATTCTTTAGAAAGTATTCCCCAAGGCTCATTAGAGTGTGTAGTTACTAGAGGCTTTGCTCCTATTTCAAAAGCGATATTAGCTCTTAGAAAGCCTTTTAAAAAAGGTGGAATTTTATATATGTTAAAAGGTGAGGAGTGGGCCACTGAAGTTGCAAATATACCTAGTCAATTATGTACTTTTTGGACACCCCATTTAGTGGGAGAATATAAACTTCCATTAGGTGAAGTGAAGTTTGCAGTAGTTAAACTACTAAAAGTAAATGAATAACGCAGAGCAATATATTTATTAAAGCCTTTTAATTTGTTTAGACGTCTTTACTTTTTATAAATCCGAGTTCGATACTTAATTTTTTTATTTACAATAGAATTTTTTATAAAAAAAATAATTCATTAAAATTATTGTGGCTACTCATTTGCAATAATCTACATTAGACATTTATTTCGAACTAACCTTTTCAGAGTATCTAAAAATTTAGCGCAATAAAAAAATTTTCCAACCTTTTAAGAAAAAAATAATAATTTTTTTCTTAAATTAATACATTTAAACTTTAATTTGTTCCACGTGGAACAAATTAGCAAGATATCACTTCCAAATAGATGTTTTCTTTTCACGAGAATATCATAATTTAAATATGTTAGTAATTTTTTAGATTATTGGCTAAGAGAGTAAATCGTCAAAAAATAATTATTGAATACTAATTTTAGTGGGAGGAGGTAGCGGGTGGTTCCTCAGATTTTCCTTCATTCGATACCTCTTTTTTTATTTCGTTTTTATGATTTTTAGTAGATAAACTAGCTTGTGATTTTTTATATCGTTCGATTTCTTCAGAGTTATTCCAAGTCTCATCTTTTTCAAAAGAACTAATATATCTTTTTCGAACAAACTTTTCGCGTTCAACAATTTTTATTTTATAGTAATTAATAATCTGATCTATCTTAGCAATCTCCCACTTCGCAATACTTATTTTTCGGCGCAAGACCTTTTTTTGTATGGACTGAGAGTCTTCATCTGCGAGTTTCATTTCTAAGTCGTGTAAGGCTGTTGAATTAGTAATTTTTAAAGCTTCTTTGTCTGCAAGTTTTTGCTTAAGATCAATATAAATATAATCTTTAGTTTGTGGATCAGCATCAGGTTTTTTGCATGAAATTAAAAAAGCAATCAACACTATTGTTGTTAAGCTTAAATTTATAGAATCACTTAAAAAAGAAAATACAAAAAAAACCATTTCTATTAAATTAATTTGCAATAGCTTTTTCATCAAAAAATTTCCATAGTTAAATTTTGATATGAAATACAATATAATATCCAATATCTAAAAACACCACACTGTTCCACGTGGAACATCGGTATAATTAATTGAAATAATAAGTCCAGAAAAATAAGTGCACAATTATGACTAAGGATAAATTAGGATTAGTGGATAATAACTACTCATGATAAAGCCTGGCTGCTCCGCAATTGTATGCGAGACAAAATCATGCGCCGTTATTTTCCTGATTGTTTGGGGCGAATTTCAATCACCCCGTATTATGAAAATCCTAAAATTTGTATTTTCACAATAACCACCCTTGATTATATCAGAGATAATTATAAGCGGTAATTTATTTTTAGAGCTGATTGGAATGTAAAATATTTTAACATTATGTTATTTCAAATTGAAAATAAAATTAGAGTAGACAAGTTTGTAAATTAATTTTTAAATAATTCGTATCTAAAAAAATTTCAATCAGTTAAGAAACATCATTAAGGAGCTTCAATGGCAAAAACAATATGTATTGCTAATCAAAAGGGCGGAGTTGGTAAAACAACAACATCAGTTAATTTAAGTTCAGCTCTTGCAACTATAGGGAAAAAAGTTTTAGTAATTGATCTTGATCCTCAAGGGAATGCTTCCAGTGGATTAGGTTTAAAAAGAAATGATACTCAAGAGGTCAATATTTATCACGTTTTAATTGGTGAGAAAAAAATTAATGAGGCTACCTATAAAGCAAAAAAAGAAAATTTAGAGGTGGTACCCGCAACACCAGATTTAGTTGGTGCTGAAATTGAGTTAGTAGATACTCAGCAAAGAGAGTTCAGATTAAAACAAATAATAGCAACAATCACAAATAAGTATGACTATATAATTTTAGACTGTCCACCTTCACTGGGCTTATTGACAGTAAATGCTTTGTCAGCAGCTGATAGTTTTTTAGTACCACTTCAATGTGAATACTATGCTCTGGAAGGGTTAAGCCAATTACTAAATACAGCAGGAATAATTAAAAAAAATCTAAATCCAAACCTTCACATTGAAGGAATAGTTTTAACTATGTTTGATACAAGAAATAACTTAAGTCATCAGGTTGTCTCAGAAATTAAAAACCATTTTGGCGAAAAAGTATTTTCAGCAATTATTCCAAGGAATGTTAGGTTAAGTGAAGCTCCTTCTCACGGGCTTTCAATTATTGACTATGATGCAAAGTCTATTGGAGCTATTAAATATTTAGAACTAGCTAAAGAATTAGACCAAAGAGTAAATAGAATTTCTGAACAACCAAGTAAAAAACAACAATCTAAACTATCTAAATCATTAAATAAATCAGAAACTACAGGTGAAGTAAATGTCTAGTAAGTCATCAGAATTGCAAAATAAAAAAAATAGATTAGGAAGAGGTCTTGGCTCATTGTTGGGCGGAGCAACAATACAAAATTCAGTTGAAGAAATTAAGCCAAATAAAAGTGAAGGGGCCTCAAGAGAAGAAGTTAAATCAGAAAATACTTCTGAAAAGAAAAATGATCAAAATAACAATAAAATTGCAAGTGCGGTTGCAATGACAAATCAGGTAACTCTAGCTCAACAAGTTGTTGCGGCACCAATACCACCTGAATCTCGAATTTGGAAAATACCAGTTGATAAGCTTAATCCCAACGAATTCCAACCTCGTCAGCAATTCAATAAAGAGACATTAAAAGAGCTTTCCGATTCAATTCGTGAAAAAGGAATCTTGCAACCCATTGTAGCAAGAAAACATCAGGGTGGTTCACTTGAGATTATTTCAGGAGAAAGGCGTTGGAGAGCAGCACAGGCCGCTGGACTTCATGAAGTTCCAGTAATTATTAAAAATGTTTCCGATCAGGATTCGTTAGAGTTGGCAATTATTGAAAATATTCAAAGAGAGGATTTAAATCCAATAGATGAAGCTGAAGCCTATCAACGCCTAGCTGAAGAATTTAAATTAACTCAACAACAGGTCGCAGACAAAGTCGGAAAAGAAAGAGCGACTGTAGCAAACTCATTGCGACTATTAAGTCTTCCTCTACAAATTAGAGAGCTATTGTCAAAACAAGAACTATCAGTAGGGCACGCTAAGGTATTATTATCAATTAATGATTCTAAAACACAAAATCAATTAGCAAAAAAAGTTATAGTAGATAAACTTTCTGTAAGAGCACTTGAAAAAACAATTCAAGGTTTACTAAAGGACAACAAATTAACTGATGAAGATAATAAAAGTGAAGCAGAAGATAAAAACACCAGACTGGCTGAGGCTGTTGGTTTAGAATTACAAAGATTAATTGGAACAAAAGTAAACATTGATTACAATAAGGGTAAGGGAAAAATAACACTCACATATTACTCTGATGAAGAGTTTAATGATATTACCGAAAGAATAAAAAAGGCATGGCAGAAACATCAATAACCGCGTTAATAGATCAAGGCGCTTCTTTTGAAGGAAGACTTACTTTTGAAGGAACTGTTCAGATTGCAGGAACTTTTAAAGGAGAGATCTTTACCAAAGACACAATTGTTATTAACCCAGGTTCAAAAGTTTTTGCGCAAATTGAAGCCGAAAATATTATTATAAGTGGGTATGTAGAAGGCAATCTGTTTGCCAGAAGAAAAATCATTATGCACCCCCCGGCTGTTTTTAAAGGAACAGTAACTACTCCAAGTCTTCGGATTGAAGAAGGAGTGGTATTCGAGGGGGCATCTTATATGCCAAAATCTAGTTAAAGTTTATCCAAGCAGACGCCCCGGGATACAGAATTAATTTCTTGACCATAAATTGTTTAAGATGCTACTTCGAAAAGGCTAAAAATCAAGAGGATCCTTTCATGGCAATTATTCAACAGTTAGGCATCAATTATTCTACATTATATTGTTTATTAATTTTTATTTTTACGTTTTTTACACTAAAAAACCTTGTATTTGACCATTACTATAAGGCTTATGAAGAGCGCGAAAATAGAACTAAAGGCGGAGAAGTTCAGGCACAGGATCTTTTAATAAAAACCGCCGAACTTAAAGCTCAATTTGAATCAGAGGCTAAAGACATTAACGCAGAAGTTAAATCAATTTTTGACGAAAAAAGAGCCGAAGCTCAGTCTGTATATTCAAAGATTGTGGAATCCGCAAAAGAAGAAGCGGATAAATATATTGCAATAGCTAGAGAGCATATTAACTCAGAAGCCAGAAGAGCGAGTGAGCAGCTAAAAGTTGAGGCCCCAAGTGTGGCTTTAGTAATAACCAAAAAAATGTTGGATTAGGTGTTTAGATGTCGAAAATAGCATTAGCAATAGGATTATATTTTGTTTCAATAAAATTATTTGCCTCAAGTGAGTCAGCCCATGGTGAGGGGCATGGTGAAATACCCAAAGTAGTTTATTACCAAGCTATTAATGTGGGGATAATATTTGCTGCTGGGTATTGGTTTGCACGACATAAAATTGCAGATTTTTTTCACCAAAAACGACAACAATTTGTGGATGCGCAACAAAAAGCAAACAAAGCCTTAGATCAAGCAAAGCATGAGCACCATGATGTAAAAACAAAACTAGATAAACTTAAACATAATCGAGTTGATACTATTTCTAGAGCAAATGCCGATGCAAATGACCTACATAAGCAAATAATTACTGATGCAGAGATTATGGCAAAAAAATTAAAACATGAAGCGGAGCAGGCTAGTCTAATTGAAATTCAAAGAGTTAAAAATGAATTAAGAGACCAGCTTACTAGAGAAGCTTTTGAGTTATCTCGAAAAGATATTCATGCGAAGGCAACAGCTGCAGACCAAAAGAGATTGCAACAAGATTTTATTAATAAAGTACAGGTGGTTCAATAATGCAACTTTCTCAAATAGCATTAAAGTATTCAAAAGCCATTTTTCATGTTAGCAAAAATCACGAAGTGGTATTAAATCAATTGCGTCAGATTGTAGCTATTCTAGATAAAGACAATACTGCTAAAGAATTTTTTGCTTCGCACTTTATTTCAAATATTCAGAAAATTGAGGTCATTAAAAATACTTTTACAGATAAAGGTATTGTGCCAGAAGTTTTAAATTTATTGCTAGTTCTTGCAGAAAAAGGGCGTATAGAGCTACTGGCTGAGGTCGTAAATACTTTTGAATTTCTAGTTGATAATGAGCATGGAGTTACTCGCGGAGAAGTTAAATCTGCAACTCCATTGGATAACGATGAAAGAAAAAGAATTGAATCAGTTGTTGCAAAGGTCACAAATAAAAAAGTTATTCTAACCTTTAGCGAGGACGAAAAACTGATTGGCGGCATCGTAACAAGAGTTGGTGGTTGGACAATTGAAGATTCTTTGGATTCACATATTACAAGATTAAAAGAAGATTTAAATAGGAGAGCTAATTAATAATGGAAACACAAATTCGTGCAGATGAAATTAGTAGAGTGTTAAAGGAACAAATTAACCAATACTCAAAAAAAGTAGAAGTTAGTGAGACTGGAAGTGTGCTGTCAGTAGGTGATGGTGTTGCTAGAATTCATGGTTTAGAAAATGTAATGGCTGGTGAGTTGGTTGAGTTTCCTAATGAAGTTTACGGAATGGTATTAAACCTTGAAGATGCATCTGTGGGTGTAGTTATTTTTGGTGAAGATAGACAAATTAAAGAAGGTGATACAGTTAAAAGAACAAAAAAAATTGTTCAAGTTCCAGTGGGAGAAGCTTTGCTTGGTAGAGTTGTAAATGCTCTTGGTATGCCAATTGATGGTAAAGGACCACTTAAGACTGAGCACCATAGAATTGTTGAAATAAAAGCTCCAGGTATTGTTAAAAGAAAATCAGTTCATGAGCCTCTTCAAACTGGTATTAAGGCTATTGACTCACTAATTCCAATAGGAAGAGGGCAAAGAGAATTAATTATCGGAGATCGTCAAACTGGTAAAACTGCAATTGCAGTTGATACAATTATTAATCAAAAAGGTCAGGGTGTTCATTGTTTTTACGTAGCTGTCGGTCAAAAACAATCTACTGTTGCTGGTGTAGTTGAAAAGTTAAGAAGCACAGGTGCTCTTGAGTACACAACTGTTATCGCTGCTAATGCATCTGATCCAGCTCCACTTCAATTTCTTGCATGTTACTCTGGCACCACAATGGCTGAATACTTCAGAGACACAGGAAGACACGCTTTGATCGTTTATGATGATTTAACTAAACAAGCTCAAGCTTATCGTCAATTATCATTGTTATTAAGAAGACCTCCTGGTCGTGAGGCTTATCCTGGTGACGTATTTTATCTTCATTCTCGTTTACTTGAAAGAGCTGCTAAATTATCAGATGACATGGGTGGAGGTTCTTTAACTGCCCTGCCAATTATTGAAAATCAAGCTGGGGATATTTCTGCGTATATTCCAACGAATGTAATTTCAATTACTGATGGGCAAATTTTCTTGGAATCAGATTTATTTTATAAAGGTATTCGCCCTGCTCTTAACGTTGGTAAGTCGGTATCTCGTGTGGGTGGTGCTGCGCAAATTAAAGGTATGAAACAAGTTGCTGGTTCAATTAAGCTTGAATTAGCTCAATTTAGAGCGCTTGAAGCTTTTGCGGCCTTTGCATCTGATTTAGATAAGGCTTCTCAGCAACAATTAGCTCGAGGAAGAAGACTTGTTGAATTATTGAAGCAAGCTCAATACGCTCCATTAAAAGTTGAAGAGCAAATAATTTCAATTTTTTCTGCAACAAATGGATATCTTGATACATTACCAGAAAAAGATGTTCAAAAATTTGAAGCAGAGTTAATTAATTTCATGAAGCAAAAGTATTCGAACGTTTTGAAATCTATAGTTAACGATAAACAAATCAAAGACGATACTAAAAAAATATTAGTAGAAGCTCTTGGAGAGTTTAAAGCTATTTTTCAACCCTCAAAATAATTGGATGATGAAATGGCAAGTTTGAAGGATATTCGTGCTCGAATTGAGACCACGAAAAATACACAGCAAATTACTAAAGCGATGAAGATGGTGTCTGCGGCAAAACTTAGACGCGCACAAAATAGCATCGTTAATATGAGACCTTATGCAAATTCTTTAATTAAGGTAATCGCAGATATCGCTGTTACACAAAGAATAAAACATCCACTATTAACTCCCCCTATTGAAGTTAAAAAAGTTTTATTAGTTGTTTTGAGTAGCGACAGAGGCTTGTGTGGTGGTTTCAATTCAAATATAAATAAATTTGTTGATAATTATATAAAAAATAATTCATCAAAATACGAAACCCTAGATTTTATTTTTATTGGTAAACGTGCCAATGATTTTTTTGCAAGAAAAAAAGTAAATGTCATAAATAATATTTCCAAATTAGATAAAGATATTTCTCATAAACTTGCTTCAGAAGTAGCTGACAAATTAATGGAGTATTATTTAGAGGGTCACTACGACGAAATTAGAATTGTCTACAACGAATTTAAATCAGCAATTCAACAAGTCGTAACAATAGAAACAATATTACCTGTTGATCTAACTAAGCAAACATTTGATAAGCAGACTGCTCACAATGTATTTGCTACAGATATGTTGTTTGAACCATCACCTGAGGCAGTAATAGACGAATTACTTCTGAAACATTTTGGGATTCAGGTTTACAGATGCATGTCTGAGAGTGTGGCTGCGGAGCACGGAGCACGTATGACCGCAATGGAGAATGCATCAAATAATGCCAAGGGTATGATTAATGCGTTAACACTAACTTACAATAAATTAAGACAAGAAAAAATCACTACTGAGTTAATTGAAATCGTAAGTGGTGCTGAAGCATTAAAGTAATTAAATTTTATAAGATTTGAAAATATTTAGGAGATAAAATGAAGTACGGAAAAATTAAACAAGTGATGGGACCCGTAGTTGACGTTGAATTTGAAGGAGCACAGCTGCCTGCAATTACAACGGCATTGAAAGTTTCAAATAAATCTATCGATGATAAAGAAGGCAACCTTGTTCTTGAAGTTGCCCAACATTTGGGTGACTCAGTTGTAAGAGCAATTGCTATGGATTCTACAGATGGTTTAGTTAGAGGTGAAAAAGTTGTTAATACTGAAGAGATGATTTGCGCACCTGTTGGACGAGAAGTTTTAGGTAGAATTATAAATGTCATTGGTCAACCAGTTGATGAAATGGGTCCAGTGACAACAAAAGAAAAGTGGGGTATCCATAGAACAGCTCCTAAATTTGAAGAACAAACAATTGCAACAGAGATGTTAATGACTGGTATTAAGGTTATCGATCTTTTGGCTCCATATGCTAAGGGTGGTAAAATTGGTTTATTCGGTGGTGCGGGTGTTGGTAAAACCGTTTTAATTATGGAACTTATTCGTAATATTGCAACTGAACATGGTGGCTTCTCTGTGTTTGCTGGCGTGGGAGAGAGAACTCGTGAAGGAAACGATTTATGGATGGAGATGAAAGAGTCTGGAGTTTTGGCTAAGACTTCTCTAGTTTATGGACAAATGAATGAACCGCCTGGAGCTCGTGCGCGAGTAGCTTTAACCGGTTTGACTATTGCAG
>SXSU01000080.1 GCA_005793345.1 Bdellovibrionales bacterium | reverse complement strand
AGAATAAAAAATATTTAACTAATTTAAAAGTAGCTAGGATAGCTATTGGAAAAACAGGCCTAGAATCTTTATTAGATCAAGAGATGTTGGGCACACCAGGTTATTCGAGATATGAGGTCAATGCTTTTGGTAAAAGAGTAAAACAAATTTCAGTTAATACTGGTTTACAAGGAAAAAATTTTAAAACAACGCTTGATTTTGATATTCAAAAAGAATCTGCCAAGGCTCTAGAAAATGTGAGCGGTGCTGTTTGTGTCATGGATATTTATAACGGAGATATAGTCAGTATGGTTTCATCTCCAAGCTTTAATCCTAATTCTTTTGTTTACGGGATGAAAGAAGAAGAGTGGAAAGGACTTCAGAATCATAGAGATAAACCCTTGATCAACAAAGCTATAACAGGGCTTTATCCTCCAGGTTCAACGATTAAAACCTTAACTGCTTTAAGCGCTTTAGAAAATGATATTATCAGCCCTAAATTACAAGTGGACTGCAAAGGTTATATTGATTTTTACGGAGAAAAATATCACTGCTGGAAAGATAAAGGTCACGGCGTCCTTGACCTAAAAGGCGCAATAAAAGAGTCATGCGATGTTTATTTTTATGAGGTATCAAGGAAACTTGGTGTAGACAGATTATCAAAAACATCAAAACAATTTGGTCTTGGTCAAAAAATTCTAAAAGGATTTGACGAAGAAAAAGCTGGTGTGGTGCCTGACACTAAATGGAAATTAAGTGAAATTGGTAAAAATTGGTATTTAGGCGAGACACTTCACGCAGGTATTGGCCAAGGTTATTATTTAAGTACACCTCTTCAACTATGTTTAATGACCGCACAAATAGCTAACGGTGGATTTAAACTTAATCCACGAATTATAATTGATGAAAAAGATCAGACAAATAGTTTACAAAAGTATTTAGATTATAAAAAAGAAAATCCAAATGATCTACTAACGGTTGATCAACAGGTTTACAATTTTAATTTAGAACCTCTTTTTAAAAATCAGGAAAATATCAACTTTATAAAAGATGCCATGTCTGCATCTTCAAATGAGCCTGGAGGAACTTCATATGGTTCAAGACATACAGATAAAAATTTTATGTTTGCAGGTAAAACTGGTTCTTCACAAATTAAAAGATATACGCAAGCGCAACGAGAAGCAGATGTTAATCAATCAGATTTAAATTACAAAGAAAGAGATCATGCTTGGTTTGTAGCTTTTGCACCTGTAAATGATCCCAAATATGCCATTAGTGTTTTAGTAGAACACGGTGGTTCTGGTGCTACTGTTGCTGCACCTGTTGCAAAAAAAGTGATTAAGAAAGTTATCGAACGTCACGAACTAAGAACTACCATGAAGCATCAAAAATTAGGTGAGATCACTTAATGTTATACGATAGAAGTTCTTTACATGTTCCATTTAGAATTAGAGATAAATTTGCTCAACTTGATTTTATTTTGTTTTTCTCAGTTTTATTTCTGGGTCTTATTAGTATTTTTGCACAATTTTCTTCTAATGGCGGAGAATGGTCATCTCAAGTTACAAACCATGCGATAAGATTTTTTATCTTTTTTATTCTCTTTATGGCTATTTCATTTATTAATATTAGTTATTGGAATAGATCAAGTTTAATACTATTTCTAATTTTTATTTTACTTCTTTTAGCCGTTCATTTTTTTGGTATTAAAGTTAAAGGTTCAAGGCGCTGGATTAATTTATCTATATTTATACTTCAGCCCTCCGAATTAATGAAAATTGGAATCATTTTATTTCTTGCCCACTATTATCATCGAGTATCAACAGTTAATGTTAATAAGCTAAAATATTTGTTAATTCCATTAATTGCCTTATCTATTCCTTTTTTCTTAGTAGTGAATCAACCTGATCTTGGCACTGCACTTTTAATTTTATTTAGCGGAGTAGTAGTCATTTGGCTTGCAGGAGTTAGGTGGAAAATATTTGCTTTTCTGTCTTTACTAGTTGCAGCTTTGGCTCCAATACTTTTTACTTTATTAAAACCATACCAGAAAAGTAGAATTATGACTTTTTTAAATCCAGAATTAGATCTGTTAAATACAGGCTATCAAATCATGCAATCAAAAATAGCTATAGGCTCAGGAGGTTTTTTTGGCAAAGGATTTTTAAAAGGTTCCCAAGCTTATTTAGATTATTTACCTGAAAAACATACTGATTTTATTTTTACTTTATACTCGGAAGAGTTTGGATTTATAGGTTCTATGATTTTAGTTTTTTTATATTTTTTAATTACTTACCGAATGGTTCATATTGGGAATATAACAAGAAGTATTTTTGGTAAACTTTTTTGTTATGGTTTTTCTACTGCCTTTTTTATTTATGTAACATTTAATATGAGCATGGTTTTAGGGTTATTACCCATTGTTGGGGCACCACTTCCTATACTTTCTTACGGTGGATCATCTATGCTATCAATTATGTTTGGTTTAGGTATTGTTATGTCTTGCAATATTTATAAAAATTACTATTTCAGCTAATACCAAAGCTAAATAACATTTTTTTAGGTTATATATTTCCCTAAACTATAATGAACTTTTTGCTATTGCGTATCAACTAATTTCATGATTAATCCCTGATAAAAGATATGTTTGGCGAAAATAAAAATAAATTAATAAAAACAGTTGGAGAGAAATCCTTAATTAGTACAGATTTTACTTTCGAAGGATTAGTCAATTCATCTGGAGAAGTTGAATTAAGCGGATCTGTTAAGGGACCTGTAAATGTTAAGGCTCTTTACATAAGAGAAAAAGGTACCGTTATTGGCGAAATTAATGCTGAAAGTGTAGAGGTGCATGGCTATGTTGATGGAAAAATTGTATCACAAAGAGTAATAATTGGTACAACGGGAGAGATTAAGGGTGATATTTCTTATACCGACATCTTAAAAATAGAAGAAGGAGCTTCATTATCTGGAATGGTTAAAAAAGTTCCTCTAGTTAGCATTGAAAACAGGGTTACAAATTTTTTAAATACTACAAAAGAAATAAGAAAAAATTTAATTAAATAAAGACTAATCTATTCTTTTTGCCAGGATTGCTTGCACAAAATACCACAGTATAAAATTAAAATTCTTAGAATATAAGTTGTCATGAGTAATTATATTTGTAGATCAGCTGGTATAGTTGGCGCTGGTATTCAAGGCATTTGTATAGGATTACAACTAATAAAAAAAAATATTCCGGTTACTATTTTTGATAAGAACGACCCAGCTAAGATGGCATCATACGGCAACGCTGGTCACTTTTCTCCTTACGCTGTCCTACAATTTAATAGACCGGATATTTTAATTAATTTACCCAAAATGTTATTTAGCTCTTATGGACCTTTAGCGCTAAAATGGAATTATATACCTTACATGATTCCGTGGATGTGGAATTTTGTTAAAAATTGCAACACCAAGTCCATGCTTCATACCGCAAAGTATATGCATCAAATTTTAGATTTAGCTCTAGATGCTTATGAAGATGTTTTTAAAGAAATTGATACTAAGGGGCTTGTTGAGAGAAAAGGAATTATTTATGGCTGGACGAATGAGAATTTAAAAAGCAGAAACTTAGAAATCAAAGTTAGAGAAGATCTTGGTATAAAACAGACTTTAATTACCAAAGATGAAATTTTAGATTTAGAACCTAATTTGCAACCTGTTTTTGATGCCGGTGTTTTATTTGATTATGCTTGGCACGCGCGAGATCCTTATACGATATCAAAAAAATTATTTGATCTTTATATTAAAAAAGGTGGAAAATTTATTAAAGAAAATGTTACTCATATTAATCAGACGAACTCTGATGAAACGTTAATCAAAACGGAAAATAAAGAATATATATTTGAAAAAACCGTTATTGCTTGCGGTGCCTTTTCTAAAGAATTAACTGATCAGTTAGGTGAAAATATTCCACTCGATACAGAGCGTGGTTACCATGTTCATTTTAAAAATATGGATCATCTTCTTTCAAGAGCAGTTATTAATTTAGATCGTGGTTTTGGTTTAACACCCATGAACCAAGGCATGAGAGCAGTTGGAACTGTTGAACTTGGAGGACTTAATAATCCGCCATCGAAAAAAAGAATTGATTATATTATTCGTTGTGCAAAAGAATTATTACCTGAGCTAGATAAGCATGAAGATGAATGGCTTGGTTTTAGACCAACTTTGCCTGATTTTTTACCTGTGTTAGGTCCTTCTTTAAAAAATAAAAATATTATTTATGCATTTGGCCATCATCATTTAGGCTGGACACTTGGCGCAATTACTGGCAAAATCATTTCAGGAATTGTTGCTGAGGAAAAAAATAATTTAGATTTAACTCCTTATCATTCCTCAAGATTTAACTAGGAATTTAATTGTCTAAGAATGCACTAGCTTATACCTTATTGGTAGCTGCAACTTTTATTTGGTCAGCTAACTTTATCGTAGGTAAATTATCGACATTATTTCAAGTCCCACCATTAACTTTAAATTTTTATAGATGGTTTTTAGTTTGGTTATTGCTTCTACCTTTCACATATAAAGAAATTTTAACCAATATACCTGCCATTAAAAAAAATATTGGTATGTTTACTATTTTAGGATTTACCGGTGTTAGTGTTTTTAATTCTGTTGTTTATTTTGCTCTTAATTTTACACAAGTTATTAATGCTGTGCTCATGATTTCTATAATTCCTGTTATTATAATTTTTCTTTCATCAATTCTTAAAATAGAAAAATTTAACATCTTTCAATTATTAGGTTCGATTATTTCTTTAGTAGGCGTTTTAGCTATTATATCTAGGGCAGATTTTAATAAAATTTTATCTTTATCTTTTAATCAAGGAGACCTTTGGATGTTGGTTGCTGTTTTTTCTTGGTCAATTTATTCAACACTTTTAAAGAAAAGAAAACTTCCCTTTAAAGGTTTAACATTTTTACAAATTTGCGTAACCTTTGGTTTGTTTTTTCTTTTTCCTCAATTTTTAGGCGAGTATTTGATAGGCAAAGAAGTAGTTTTTAATAAAGCATTTTTTTTAATTCTAGCTTTTGTTGCAATCTTTCCTTCTATTTTTGCTTTTTATGCCTGGAACAAATCTGTAGAATTGATTGGAGCAAATCGTTCAAGTATTTTTGGACATTTAATGCCATTATTTGGAGCCATAATGGCTATGGTTATATTTAAAGAAAGATTAGAAATGTACCATTTGATTGGAGCTGGATTTATAGTAACAGGTATTTATTTATCAAACCGAAAATAATAATGATTAAAGTAGCTGTGCTAGATGATTATCAAAATGCATTTGAACATATTATTGAGATAGATAATTTTAAAGATAAATATAATTTTCAAATCTTGAATGAACCTTTTTTAAACGAAGCAGAAGCCAGTGTTGTTTTGCAAGAGTTTGAAGCTCTTTTTATCATGAGGGAGAGAACACCAATTACAAAATCGCTCATAGAAAGTTTGCCTAATTTAAAATATCTGATGACTAGCGGCATGAGAAATAAAGCCATTGATCTTGAGGCTGCAAAAAGTAGAAATATTATAGTTTGTGGAACTGAACTTAATTCAAATCCAACTGCAGAATTAGCTTGGATGTTAATATTAGGTCTTGCTCGGAATATAAAACAAGAAGTGGACAATATGTTTCAAGGCTATTGGCAGACGAGCATTGGTTTAGAGCTTAAAGGTAAAATGCTTGGATTGATTGGACTTGGTAAAATAGGAACACAAATGGCAAACATTGCTAGAGCTTTTGGTATGGAAGTTGTAGCTTGGAGTGAAAATCTGGATTTAACACATGCAAATAAATTAGGAGTCCTTCCTATGTCAAAAGAAGATTTGTTAGCTAGTTCAGATATTATTTCTATTCATGTTGTATTGGGCGAAAGATATAAAAATTTAATTACCTCAAAAGAATTTAAACTAATGAAGAAGACTTCTTTTTTAATTAATACATCGAGAGGGCCAATTGTTAATGAGTCAGATCTAATTAAAGCCTTAGAAGACGAGACCATAGCCGGTGCAGGTTTAGACGTTTATGTTAAAGAACCACTACCTCAAGATCATAAATTAAGATTTTTATCTAATGCTCTGTTATTGCCTCACTTAGGTTATGTTACTGCAGAAAATTATGCTTTATTCTACTCGCAAATGTTAGAAAATTTAGAGTCTTGTCTTGAAGGAAAGCCTTTAAGAACAATTTCTTAATAATTACTAATTATTCCATTATTTGATATATTCAATCTGTAACTGATTTGTTTATTTGCAAGCTATTATTTAATTAGTTAAACTTAAGTTGTTAGGGAGAGGGATATGAGAAAAATTTTCGTTTTATTAGCATCAATGTTTTTATTAGCCGGCTGTGTCGAGACAATAGCTTTACTTGGTCAAGCTACAGGTGCAGCTAATGGAAAATTAGTCCAGTCCTCAATACAATCTGGCATAAGCTATGGAATAAAAAAGCAAACTGGCAAAAGTCCTTTTGAACATGCTTTGAATATTTCTAAAAAAACGGATGAAACAATTTGTGATACTTTAAAAAAAGAAAACCCTGTTTCTTGTAATGCGATTACTAATCAGTTAACTGCAGCGGCAGATCTAAAATCAGAAAAAGAAAAGGAAATTAAAGCAAAAACTGAGTCTCTAAGAGTATTTACTTTAGCTGTAAAACTTAAAATAGAAGAAGAATCAAAAATAAAGTATTTAGACTAAGAATTATTTAGAAGGTAAATCTTCTTGTTTCCAACCTGGATTTTCACCATTTCCTTCGAACCCGTCACTAATATTGACACATTTTATTTGTTCTTGGGAGAGCAGTTGAGCAGCCATCATGGATCGGCCGCCAGCTTTACATATAATTAAAAGTTGTTTTTTAGGATCAATTTTTCTTTTTACTTCTTCAACAAACTCTTTATTTGCACTTGGATCTGGAGATCTTACAATAGTTACAAAATGAGTTTTTAAACCTAATTTTTCTCCATCAGGTCTTCCAATATTATCCCATTCATCTTGAGTTCTAACATCTAGAAGTTCAACATTTTTATTTTTTGATAAGAAATTTTTTAATTCTTTTGAAGATAGTTGTTTTATTTCAGACATTTAATTCAATCTCAATTCTTTAGCTGCAGCAACCATCTTAGTTAAGGCATCAATTGTTTCTGGCCAGCCTCTAGTTTTAAGTCCACAATCTGGGTTAACCCAAATTCGTGTAGGATCAATAAGTTTAGATGCTTTTTGAATTAATTGTTTTATCTCATCTTTCGAAGGAACACGAGGTGAGTGAATATCGTAAACTCCAGGTCCAACTTCATTAGGATATTTGAATTTTTCAAATGTAGTTAGAAGCTCCATTCTTGATCTTGATGTTTCAATGGAAATAACATCGGCATCTAAAGCCGCAATTGAGCCGATGATATCTTCAAACTCTGCGTAACACATATGAGTGTGAATTTGCGTTTCATCTTTAACAACCGCTGAGGAGATTTTAAAGCAATCAACTGACCAGCTCAGATACTCTTTCCAATCTTTTATCTTTAAAGGCAATCCTTCTCTTAGAGCAGGCTCATCAATTTGGATCATTCTAATTCCATTTTTTTCTAGATCTTGAACTTCATCACGAATAGCAAAGGCAATTTCCTGAGCGGTATTTTTTCTAGGTTGATCATCTCTAACAAAAGACCATTGTAGGATGGTTATAGGACCTGTTAACATTCCTTTTACAATTTGTTTAGTTTGATCTTGGGCAAATTTTGACCAACGAACAGTCATTGAGTTTGGTCTAAAGACATTTCCATAAATAATTGGTGGTTTTACGCAACGAGAACCATAACTTTGAACAAAGCCACTTGAAGTAAAGGTAAATCCTTTTAACTGTTCACCAAAATATTCCACCATATCATTTCGTTCAAACTCACCGTGAACGATGACATCAATGCCTATTTTTTCTTGTTTTCTAATTGCATCAATTGTTTTTTCTTCTAAAAATTTATCATAACTTTTCTCGTCAAGTTCACCACGTTTAAACTTAGCTCGTGCCTGCCTAACGTCCGATGTTTGAGGAAAAGATCCAATAGTAGTTGTTGGATATTTAGGTAAATCAAAAATATCTTTTTGTACTTTAGCTCTAGTTGTATATGTAGATTTTCTTTCAGTAATAGATTTATTTATAATTTTAATTCTATTTTTAACAGCATCATCATGAATTAATTTAGATGTTTTTCTATCTTGAACATCCATTACATTCTTTTTTAATTCTTCTTGATGAGTTCCTTGATCAATAAAATTTTTAATTACATTTAATTCTTGCAATTTTTGTTTAGAGAAAGATAACCATTTTTTAATTTCTGCAGGAACTTTTTGTTCTAAATCTAAGTCATAGGGCGAATGAAGTAGAGGACATGACGAGGTAATGATAATGTCACCTGATGCATTGCTCTTAATAAAGTCAATTTTTTCTTGTAAATTGGTCTTCCATATATTTCTTCCATCGATTAAACCTAACGAAAGTTTTTTTTTTGAATTTTTGACATAGTTCTTATTTTTAGTGCCTCTTACTAAATCTAAATGAACCGCATCAATATCACTTGCAAAAATCTCATCTTTAATTTCTTCATTCAGATCTTCGAAATAAGTTGCAACTAAAATTTTAGCAGAACCTGAAGCTTTCTTAAGTTCATTAAAAGTATTTTTAATTTGCGATACAACATGTGAGTCTAAGTCTTTAACCAAAATAGGCTCATCAATTTGAATCCATTCAGCACCAAGATCTGATAATTTTTTAATGATTTCTTTATATACGGGTAAAATTTTACTTAATAAATTAATCGTCTTAAATCCATCTATGCCCTTAGCTAACAATAAGAAAGATAAAGGTCCTAGGATAATAGGCTTTGTATTAAAGTTAGATTTTTTTGCTTCCTCAAATTCTGCAAAAGGCTTGTTAGTACTTAATTTAAAATTTTGATCTTTTGTAAGTTCTGGAACTAAGTAATGATAGTTCGTATCAAACCATTTAGTCATTTCTAGTGCCGGAACATCTAATTCTGAAGTCTGAGAGCCTCTTGCCATAGCAAAATAAGTTTTAAGGCTTACTGCTTTACCATCCCATTTATATCTTTCAGGAATTGCACCTAATAAACAAATAGTATCTAAAACGTGATCATAAAAAGAAAAGTCGTTTGAAGAAATAAGATCTACACCATTATCTTTTTGAGTTTGCCAATTTTTTTTTCTTAAATCTTTTGCAGTGTTCTGAAGTTCGGGCTCTGCAATTTCACCTTTCCAAAATTTTTCTAAGGCTATTTTTAATTCTCTTTTTGGTCCTATTCTGGGGTAGCCAATAGTTGCAACTTGAATCATTTTTTTATTCCTTGTGGTGTTGCCAAAGTTTATCAGTACCACCAAAATGACCCCAATCACTGTCTGCTTTCATAGTACTACTTATCCCGCCTCTTGGTCTAAATTGTATTTCAATACGTATTCTAAAAGGTTTGTATACTTCCTGCAGATGTTTGTACATTACATCAATTGTACGCTCATAACTTATAACGGTATCTCTGTATTGTAATAAATATTCTTTTAAACTTTTTAATTCGACTGTTGATTTTTCTCCATGAAACCAAATTTTAATATGACCAAAATCAGGTTGGTCATGTACACCCATAAAGGTAAATTCAGGTATATCTATATATTGTTCATACCCACTTGATGGATTAGCTAAAGCTTTTAATAACTTACCATCGATTGTTTCCCAAAGTTTTTTCATTTTGTAATTTTTATTTACCCCACTAAACTAAAGTTTAGCGGGGTTATAATATAAATTGTTAGGCAGCTAATGATTGCCTGATATCAGCAATGATATCATCAGGATGTTCGATACCAATTGAAAGTCTAACATATCCTGGCGTTACACCCGCAGCCAATTGATCCTTTGGAGGAAGTTGACTGTGCGTAGTAGATGCTGGATGAATTGCCAAACTTCTAGCATCACCAATGTTTGCAACATGATAAAACATCTTTAAGTTATTAATGAATTTAGCCCCATTTTCTATAGTACCAAGATCCATTCCAACTAATGATCCATATCCACCTTTCATATATCTCAAAGCTCTATCTTTAATTTCACCTTGATGATTTGTTGGGTAGATTACATTCTTAACTTTTTTCTGTGTTTCAAGAAACGCTACAACTTTTTCTGCATTAGAGCAGTGTTGTTTCATTCTTAGTCCTACAGTTTCTAAGCCTTGAATAATTTGCCAAGCATTAAATGGACTTAATGGAGCACCTAAGTCTCTCAATAATACCACTCTTGCTCTGATGATAAATGGAATGTTAGCACCTGTTAAAACAGGAACTGCATCAGCCCAAACAGCACCACCATAACTTTGGTCTGGCTCATTTAATAATGGTTGTCTTTTTCTATCTTTTATCCAGTCAAAGTTTCCGCCATCAACAATGATTCCGCCAATTGAAGTTCCATGACCGCCAATATATTTAGTCAAAGAGTGCATCACAATCGTTGCGCCATGTTCTAAAGGCTTACAGATTATTGGTGCAGCAGTATTATCGATAATTAAAGGTATCCCTTTTTTTCTACCGATATCTGCAACTTCTTTAATTGGAAAAACTCGAAGGTAAGGATTTGGGCAAGACTCACCGTAGTAAGCTCTTGTTTTATCATCGGTTAACTTCTCAAAGTTTTTAGGATCAGCAGGATCAGCAAATCTAACTTCAATACCTTGTTGTCTTAAAGTATTTTTAAATAAGTTTACTGTTCCACCGTATAGGTCAGTTGAAGCTACGATATTATCGCCAGTTTGAGCTAAGTTTTGCACACAATAAGCAGAAGCTGCTTGTCCAGATCCAACCGCAAGTGCTGCAGCACCACCTTCTAAAGCCGCTACTCTTTTTTCAAGAACGTCAACAGTCGGGTTCATAATACGCGTGTAAATATTTCCAAATTCTTTTAATCCAAATAAATTTGCAGCAGTTTCAGCATTTTTAAATTGGTAAGAAGTTGTTTGATAAATCGGAACAGCTACCGCTGTAGTTGCAGGATCACTTCTGTAATCACCGCCATGCAAAGCAATAGTTTCCGGATTTTTATAAGTAGCCATTATATGTTCTCCCTTAACGTTTCTCGTGTAGTACTCATCATTTTCTCCTTTTTAGGAGAAGAATGATCTAATCTTCTAAACGAGGGGTTTAGTTTAATTAAATTCACAACTTCTCCTTTTTAGTACTTCGGCAAAATGCCAGGTGTACAATATGGTTCAAATACCTGATTTCTAATTGGAATTTCCAAAAAAAAACCACCGACTAAAGCGGTGGTCATGTAGGATGATCGCTTTAGCAGGATTTATAAAGCGCCCCGCAATTAGACTTAAATCAGCGCTAAGATATTTATATAAAATGTTTAAAAAGTTGTCAACTTAAATATTGTAGGAATTCTTACCTGTTTTATTTGCTAATTTTCTTTAATTCTTCTTTTAAAAAAAAGGCTATTTGTTTCATACCGAAGATACCCGCGTTCTTTTCGGCAATAGAATTATAATTAGTATTTGTATTTACGTCATAAGTGAAACGAACTCCTGAAGTATTCGTCATATATTCAATACCTGCAATTTCTATTTCATTCTGTTTTAGAAATTTCTCATATTTATTTAACTCTCCATTTTTATAATCTTTAAGGATCATAAATTTATTTCCATCTGGATTTGTTGGACAAAATTGCTCCTCAACATTACAAGCATCAGCTGGGCATAATTCAAAAGATTCAGAAGCATCAACTTGAACAGCATAGAAAAATTTAGAATTTATAAACTCTATTCGGTGAATAACCTTAGGATCTGACTCAATATAATCTTGTAAAATAGTAATTCCATCGATTGAATTTTCAAAATTTGGACTATTTACATAGTTTTTAAGCTCCTCTTTATTTTGAAATAATTTAACCCCAAGACCTCTTCCGGCTCGATTATGTTTGGTAATGAAGGGTTTTGAAAAGTGGTCAGCAGCTTTAAGTATTTGTTCTTTACTATTACAAAAAATAGATCTTGGTGTTTTAATCCCACTTTCGCTAAGGCGTAAATATTGAAGCGACTTGCTAATCTCTAAAGCTAAAGCACTACCATTATTAATTACTCTTCGTTTGTGATTTTTTAGCCAATTCAAAATAGTAGCTGTAAATTCAGGTGCATAACGATGTCCTCTAGAATGAGAACTAGCACTCATTCGATTATAAAAAATACCTTCAGGAGGATTTTTTCCCAAATCAATATTTGCTTTTTCAACATGCCAATCTTCAAACTCAACACCTGAATTTTTAAGTTCAGTTTTAAGAGGTAATGTCCATTCATCATTTTCGTGAATTATGTGTGCTTTCATAAGACGAGTCTATATAAAGGTATCTTTTAATTTTTCAAGCGATCATTATATACACACAACATGTTTAGTTATTTAAACTCTATAAAATCAAGAGATCCATCTGCAAAATCTATTTTAAGTATCATCATAACTTATCCTGGGGTTAAAGCTGTTTTCTTTCACCGTATTGCAAATTTTTTTTATTTAATTAAATTTGATTTACTTTCTCGTATAATTTCTCAAACCACAAGATTCTTTACAGGAATTGAAATTCATCCAGGTGCAAAAATAGGAAAAAATTTTTTTATCGATCATGGCATGGGTGTTGTGATCGGAGAAACTTCTGAAATTGGTGACGATGTAACTATGTATCATGCCGTAACGCTAGGCGGCATCTCTCCAAGTTTTAACTCTAGTTCGCAAAAAAATCAAAAGAGACATCCAACCATTGGAGATCAAGTTGTAATTGGATCAGGTGCTCAAATTTTAGGGCCTATTAAAATTGGCAGGTGTTCAAAAATTGCAGCGAATGCTGTTGT
>SXSU01000079.1 GCA_005793345.1 Bdellovibrionales bacterium | reverse complement strand
CACCGGCAAGTGACGCGGCCTCTGTACCGGCCGAGATGACGCTGCTGTGCACCTGCACCAGCACCCGTCCGCTGCTGCAAACTGGCGCCGGCACATCTTCCACGTGCAGCTTACCGGTACCGTCGAAAAATACTTGAAGCACTAATTCACCAACTTAGCTGCGCATTTAAATTGCTCATAATAATATGATAGCGACTAAAACTATCAAAACACAAGGGCCAAGCTTAGTTATTTTTTTGAATTAAACATTGGAATATTGACTAGCTCTTTATAAATTAATTCTTTGTTTAATTTATACGAAGATACTTGCATATTTAAACTTTTTCCACCCACAATTTCAGATCTGATCATCGTGTAATTAAAAACTCCACTCTCGCCTCTAAAGAATCTTGGGTTTTTTGTTTTATCCCATGCACCTGGATAAGTTTTAGCATGCAGTCCACTTGAAGTGATTTCGTAGGTGGGATATCCTAAAATTTCTTTTTCAATTTTCATAAACTCACTTAAGTGACGATCTCCTGATATAAATATAACTTTTGATTTTACATGGCGAAGTAATGCCAAAAATCGCACAAAAGATTTAGGATGAACTCCCTCATATGAATCAAACTCATGATATGCACCAAAGAACTGATCTCCAGAAATAAGCCATGTGGGTTTTACAGATGCATTTAAATTTTTAAAAATCCAATTTTCACCTTGCTCACCAAAATGTGTTTGCTCTGAATTTACTGATTGTGGATCTTCTCCAGGTTTAACTCTAGCGTCTGCAGTTCTAAAAAATCTGTCATCAGCTAAGATAAATCTTTGATTTGCAATTGTAAAAACAGAACCCGCACCTGGACCATTCTCATAAGTATTTAAAAGAGGTTCATGAGAATAGAAATCTCTGAATATTTTTAGAGATTGATCTTTTAATTCAAAATCTCGATCACCATCCTTTGCTCCATAATCGTGATCATCCCAAACTGCATATGTTGGAACAAGGATATAGCGTTTAAATAATGGCATACTCAATCGGCCATCAACATAACGTCCCCATAAATCTTTTAATGACATTGGAATTATGGGTTTACCATCTCTTTTAGTCGCATATACATTATCACCAATTAGCAATAATGCCTGAGGTTGCCAATCTAGCATTTCATTCCATATTTGCTCGCCACCTTGTTTTAAATAAAAATCGTCCATACAAGAAGCAACTGCAAAATCAACTGACTTCATTTTTTTGGGCCAGGTTTTAAACTTTCTTTCATCAACAACAGCCCCTGAATCAGAGGCAACTAAAAATTCATATTCAGTTTCAGGTTTTAAATTATTAAACAACAAGTGTATATTTTTAAATCCAGAAAAGTCTCTCTGTGCTTCACTCACTTTGTACGGAACTAAAATTGATCGTGCTTTGCGATCAAAAATTCGATAAACTAAAGGGTCATCATTTTTAGAGACAGTGATTACAAATTGAGTTTCCGTAGTAGAACTAGGCCCCCTTAAAATTGGAATCCGCTTAGATTCAACAGCAACATGATCAAAACTTCCTGTGAGCCAACAACCCACTTCGATTTTGTCTTTGATACACATTTTTTCCCAACTATTGGGCTCAAAATAAAAATGGTCATTCTTTTTAAACTCACTATCCATGTTTGCATTTTTTAAAGTCGTCTTACATGATAAGTTTAATAAAATTTGTATACTTATAAAAATAATTAAAAAAAGATTTCTTTTAAAGATATAAATCATACTTCATCCTTATTTTATTCATATTTCATTCTTACTTCAATCCACTTCACTTTAAATTTTGCATAGATATAAATCGAGAATACTCGCCGCCTCTATGAACTAATTCTGCATGACTACCACTTTCAATAATTTCGCCCTCTTTCATTACAATAATTTTATTTGCATGTAAAACTGTTGAAAGTCGATGAGCAATAACTACTGTAGTTTTACCTTGCATAAGGCGATCTAATCCTTTTTGAACTTCAATTTCACTTGCCGAGTCCAAGGCACTTGTTGCTTCATCTAATACAAGAATTGGTGCATTTTTAAAAAGTGCTCTGGCAATAGAAACTCTTTGCTTTTCACCACCCGAGAGTAAAGATCCCCTATCACCTACTGGTGCATCATACCCCATTGTATTTTTTGAAATAAAATCATGTGCATTAGCCATCATAGAAGCCATGACAACTCCTGAAGGTTCTTTTGTTAAGTCTCCATACTCGATATTTTTGCCAACAGAATCACTAAATAAAAAAACATCTTGAGTAACTAATCCAATCTGGTGACGTAAATCTTTGATTTTAAATTTTTTTATATCAATTCCATCAATAGAAATAGAACCTTCAGTTGGATCAAAAAATCTTTGCATTAAATTTACTAAAGTTGATTTACCACTACCACTTTCTCCAACGATAGCTAAAATCTCACCTCTTTTAATTGTTAGATTTACATTTTTTAAAATCATTCTTGGAGGTATTGCTTCTATTGCCTTTAATTTCCAATTATTATAAGAAAATGAAACATTTTTAAATTCTATAGTTTTCCATTCAGGAGGTATTGGTAATGTGTCTACCCATTCAGGCACACTGTGATCACTGTCTATAATACTAAAAACTCTCTCTAGTGCCACTACTGTTTCTTGCACTTTTACAAAACTCTCTTGAATTTTTTTTATTGGAGACTGTAACATAAATAAAGCGCCAAGATAACTACCAAAATCTCCAAAAGTCGCATGCCCTTTAGAAATTTCTAGACCTATATAAGTAAAAATAATCATAACCACACTAGTTGCTAAAAACTCAGTGGCAGGACTAGCGGCCTCTCCTCGCATATGGATTTTTTTACGAGCTTCTAAGTAAACATTAGCAACTTCATCAAATTTTTTTACTCGACTCTTTTCTAAGTCATAAGATTGAATAACTTTAACGCCCTCGATACTTTCTTTTATAACTGTTGTAAGTTTTTCGAGAATCTCTTGACTATGATGTCCATACTTTCTTAAAGATCTTCCAATTTGTTTTAAAAAAGCAACAAGGGGAGGAAGAAAAAGCAATATAATACAAGTTAACTTCCAGTCTCGATAAAACAATGTGCCTATGAGCAATAAAAATGACAAGGGTTGAGTAAAAAAATCAGCAACCAACCGTAATCCATGTTGAATAATGACAACATCACTTAATATCCTCGATATAAGTCCACCAGACCCAGATTGAAAATTATTATGAAAATCTAAACTCAGATTCATAAATTGAGCTTGAAGATCTCCTCTTAATTTTGTAACAACACAGTCTGCTGTATAGTTCATTATTGATAAATGAATATATCGCCCTATCACCATGAATAATGTGATTAACATTATAAATTTTGGTAAAGCTAAAACTTCTGCTGCATTTTTATGTTCGAGAGTATCAAATAAAGTTTTTAGCTGAACTGCCAATTGCCATTGCGCCAAACTCATAACAATTCCAGCAAAAATCATAATTGTTAATTGTTTTTTATATGGATTTAATTCTAATAAAAGTCTTCTAAATTGTTTGATCATAATTATTACCTGCCTTGAAAATACAACATCATCAAACGTTCAAAACCTTTTTTGTTTTCTGAAGAAGTAATATTAAATGTAATGTATTTTAAATTTTCTCGATTGGGTAAAACTTTTCCTTTAACAGCAAACTTTTCTGTCACGCTGTTTAATTTCAAATAAAATACAACTTCAAGACTCGAATTTGCAAAATCTGGAGGAATCGCATGTTCTAAAAATGCTCCAGAATCAGAAATATTAACAGTATGTGTTTTAAAACTTTTACCCTGGCTCATTATTAAAGTCTCTAGTCGAACTTCATAACGTGGAGCCCCTCGACGATCGCTTTCCGAAACAAATAAATATTCTAAATTTGGCGGCTCAGGTATATCAGACAAAGACAAGTCTTCACCAACAAAATCCACACTTGTTAGTGGATTTTCATCTATAATATCTTGCAAATGAGCATAATCTTTTGGGATATTTTTTTTTAAAATAGTTGTACTATTATAATTATTGATAGTTGTTTTCTCATTCTTTAACGATAAATTAGTATCTTCTTGCAAGTTAATTTCTTCTTTGAGTTTAATCATTAATTTCAACGCATTATTTTTTTGAATTACAATATTTTGTAAAGGTATCCAGTCTCGAAAAAGTGGACACCATGCTAGCCACTCTGAGACTTCATTTGGATGTAATACAAAAACCATTTTATCTGCACGACTCTGACTCATCTTCTTTGATTTAATTTGATGTTTTAAATTTATAAAAATCCAATAAAATTGTTCATTTTCAAGACTCAAGCTACACTCCATTGATTCATCCGATTAACATAGTCATTTATAATTTTTTGAACCACAAAATTTACTTTTAAAAATCGAGCCCCAATGATTTGAACACTAATACTATTCTCACTTTGCGTTTGATTATTTAAATTTACAATTTCACAAGTCGCATTAAAAGATGGAAGCTCCAGATCTGCTTTAAAATGTATGAATATCTCATCACCTAAACTAAATTGAGAATTTTCAACCTCAATTCTCACACCACCAACACCAATTGAAAAGCTTCGCGCCTTCCAAACTTTTTTATTATTATGAATTATAATTGTAGAAACAAATTCTGCTCGATCAAATTTCCGACGAACTGGATTGACAGCCTTTCCATTTATTTTAATTTCTCTAAATTCAGGACATTCTGATATTTTTAACCATGTTGTCATTTTTCGATTCCATACAAAATCAAAATCCATAATTTCTTTTTTATTAATTAATTGTAAAATTTCATCATATCCATAAGGTCCAAGTTGATTTGAAGATTTTAAAACAAACCATTTATTAAAATCATCGCTTTTATGTTTTTCAGATTGCTTATCCAGTGACATAAATAAATCTTTAGTTTTTTCAAATGCATTTATTGGTACCCATTGATTACTTTTGGATTCATAAATATAGTCTTGCGAAAGAAAATATGAATCTAATATTTTTTCACGTATTGTTGATAGTGAAAGGGGCCCTTCTTGAACACCATTTCGAGAAACATAAAAATAATTGAATTCATGAACTGACATTAATCCCTCCTCAGAACTCACGTGCAGAAAGTATTTCATGATAGTGTCGGCACTAGATATCTTTGAATTTATATTTTATGTTTTTATTTTATTATAAACAACACGCCTAATGATTCCCTCTACAAAAGGCTATTCAAACTTTTTTTGTGGCAATTAAAACTGGTCATAAGTTCAGGTTTTAAAAACTCACCATGAATTTTTATAAATTAAGAAGTCGGTATTCTAACGAAGGACTGATCCCATTTGTAAACCATTTTATTTTATGATCCTTATCAAGAAGCACAACCGTTGGTGTACCATTAACTTTAAATGATTTTGCAACAACTCCCTCTTCATCAAAACCAATCATAAATAAATAATTCCGTTCCCTCACTACTTTATCAATTAATTCCTTAGATTCATAACTTGATATTGCAAGAACTGATTCAGATTTTAGTTTTTTACTTTTAATTAGTTTATTGATTCTTGAAAGCTCTACTTCACAAGGGCCACACCAAGTTGCCCAAAATACTAAAATCAAGGGTTCACCAATTTTGTCTTGCAAAGTAAATTTATAATTTTGGGAAAGCAATTGAACTTCAAATAAAGGAGATTGTTGAGATTCTTTTTTGAAATGTTCAATTATCTCTGGGATTCGTTGAAATATAATAATACCAACAATTAAGTACAAAAATATATTTAAAATTTTATTTATTTTAGACCCCATATAATTAGGGTATATAAAATATCAGAAATGTAAAACACAATTATTTTTAAAAAAATATGAGGACAAATTTTAATTAATTTGCACTTTCATCAGTATCTATTTCGTCATCAATTTCGATATCATCATCTTCTTCTTCAGTTTCAAGCATTACGTTTCCTGAAAGATCAGGAAGACTTGCAAAAAATTTCTGAAGTTCAGCCCTTGTGTAAACACCATTATTTAAATGGTAATCAATTAATCTTACGTCATATTTTAATTGCTCAAGTGCTTTTTCAATAGTCATTTATTCACCTTTTTTAGATCTATGAATTTTATCTTTTACAGGATCAACGATTATATAACCAAATTATTCATTACTTTTCAAGCTTTAAACCAAAAAAACTAAGCTAAACTCATTATTTATTGATGTGCAGCGATAATTCTGTGAAAAATGCCTCTACGAAAACAATTAAAAAACGGCTCTTGATTATGTTAGTAATTGTCCACCTTCAATAATATAATTAAAGTAATTTTTATCAAAAAGTGCCCTTTGAATTTCTCCCTCCGCTATTAGTACAGTTTTAATACTTAAGTAACGAGGTCTCTTAAGAATTTTAATTTTTCGTTTCATTTCATTAATAACTTCTGTGCCAATATTTTTTTTAAATTTTAATTCACAAATATAAAGTAACTGATCTCGTGTGTGTATCATTAAATCAATTTGGCATGATCCCAAATTTTTTGATGTTTTACTTTGAAAATAAGGTCCAGCCCAAATCACATCTTTACTTTTTATATCAAGCTGCCCAAACATAAGTGATAGGTTATTAAGAATCGTGGATTCAAATTGAAGGCCCATAATTTGTTCCCACTGTGCCATCCTTTTTGTTTTTTCAAAATCGAACTGATTTTTTTCAATCTGATTATGATATGGCTCTATATATTTTAAATAAAATCTAAGATAGTTATCTTTTATTCTGTAGTGAAAACTTTTTGTATTTTTCTTACTAAACGAGTAACTTTGAATACGTTCTAAAAATCCAGCAAGAGTTAAGTCTTTTAAGTAACTACTAAGTGTTCCAGATTTTTCCATTCTTAAAGCTTTTGTAATTTCAACGAGAGTGCGTTTTTCATTAACCAAAGTCTTTACGATTTCTTTATAAATCTTAGCTCGTTTTAAAAATACATCATTAAATATTTTTTCAAAGTCTTTAAACAGTAAACCATTTTTATTAAAGCAAAGAGATTCGATATTTTTCATCGCGCTCAAGGGAGTTTTAATTTCTTCGAGATATCTTGGCACCCCACCTGTAACTGCAACCATTTGCAATATATCGTATGAAGAAGGAAGAGGGTTTTGAGATCTCCAAAATTCAATTAATAAATTCAAGGGAAGTTCATCAAGCTGTATTGATAATGAAATTCGACCCATAAAATCAGTATCATTAATGATATTTTCCTCGATCCATGAAGATACACTTCCGCACAAAACAAGAATTAACTTATCATTTTTTTTAAATAAAGTATCCCATGCTGTTTTTAGTTTTCCTACAAAATCACTTTCAGATGATGCCATCCATGAAATTTCATCCAGTAATAAAACTGTAGGTTCCTTTTTAATCTGCTTGTTTAAAAAAGCAAAAGCTTCAGTCCAGTTTTCAAAACTAAATTTTGGCAAACCACTAATTTGAATTTTTAATTGGTCTGCAAAGTGATTTAGTTGATCTTGCGAAGTAATTCCTTTTCTAGGAGCTAAACCTTGAAATTCAAAAAATCTTTTACTAGATTTTGCAAATTCCTGTACTAATGAACTTTTCCCAATTCTCCGCCTCCCTTGAATTGTTACTAGAGATGCTGCTTTTTTTAATTTTAAATGTTGAAGTTGTTTTAACACTTCATTTCGTCCTATAAATTTCATTTTGCACCAAGTGGTAAAATTGCCATTTGGTGCAAAATATAACATAGAATTTACTTTGCACCAAGTAGTAAAATTACTATTTGGTGCAAAATACAAACAAAGGTCTAGCAAAGAAACATACCAAACCTAACCATGCACTAAAATTGAGTAAGAATTTCTTCCTACAATCTATTTCGACGTAAATAGCTGGCGAGTAAAGGGTCTGGAATTATGATACCATTTGTATCTTCGTAAATAATAGCCTCAACTTTTAACTTCTTTATAATATTACTAACTCCTTTTTGCGAAACCCTTACAGAAGATACGAATTCATATCCCGATGGTGCCTTCACTGGACTTTGTTTAGCGAGACCCACTAAAACCTTTTGCTCATTTGGTGATAAATGACTCAACCATTCTTCAAAACGACTTCTTTTAGTTTCAGTTACATTATGAATAGATTCTAAAATAATTTCTTGGGTTATTTTTGATTTTTCAAAGTTTCTAAGAATATAATCACATACTATATTAATTGCCTCTGGTATCCTTAATAATTGATTCTGAAGAAAAGTTGAGTCCTCAAGTGACATCGATAAAGAACGAAATTTAAATCTATCTAAAATATAGTCATGATATTCTTTATAATCTATAAATGGAACCTCAAGGTCAATTCCAGTTCCAGCTAAAGGGGCTGTTGATTTTGCAAAAATTTGACTTAGCATATTCTTTTTAGACCCTAAAAAAACAATTCCAATTTCATGATTTAATTCTTGCAATTCACTTCGCAAAAGCGCCTCAGCTTGCTTAACAAAATGAATATCTTGAAATTCATCAAAAGCTAAAATAATTGGATTTTTTTTATGAATTTCTTGGATGATTTTAAAAACATTACTCAACTTTAAATCAATTTTAGAATTAAACTCTATACTTAAAGAAACACCATCAATCGGATCTGTTTTAATAACTGGTCTTAGATTTTTCAAACTGTTAATAAATACCTCAAACTTAGTCTTATACGGAAAATTTTCAAGCATTGATTTTTGAAGGGCAAAATATATTCGCTCACCAATTTGATCCAAGGTCCTAACCCCATATAAATCAATATAAATTACTAAATAACCAGATCTTTTTAATGAAGGTATTACACTTGACTTAATAAGCGATGTTTTTCCAGTATTTCTTAAACCGTAGAGAATTATTTTTCTCCCATTTTTAAGATTCTCAATTAAAGTTTTCTTTAATTGGGTATAGTTGCAAATATCTTTTTCGCTCAAGACACTATCAAATATAAATTGGGCTTGATCCATTTATCCCCCACAAAGTTAAGTAGCATTTTTTAATACTACAGTAGTTATACTACTGTAGTTATACTACTGTAGTCAAGCTACTGCTTCAAGGGTTCAGAAATCTGTAACTACTTGATTCGCAAAACACACTATTTATAATAAGCAAATCAGCTCTTCTAAAAAATCTCAATACAGCAATATTATGCGCAATTCATTTGCAGAGTAAATCATGAACGCAAACTTATTACTCAATAACGATTACTAATCGATACCCTTGCAATCGTTGTGGATTTCAGCATCAATATCCCAGGATCAGTGATGGTTTCCAAGCAAATCTTTTCAAATTCTCGAGATTTTCTTCCGTTTCACTTTAGACAAAAAAGTCTTATTTGTCATTCATTCAGTTTTACGTGAAAATAAAAACCAGTAAACCAAAACATATAAAAATAAAAACTTAATTTAATAAAAAAAGAAATATTTTTTAAAAAATTAAAATGAGCGATATCATAACTGATTGAATTAAAAAATAAATTTAATCAAGTGACCTTTATTGCCTGAATGTACAAAACTCTACAGTTTTTTAATTCTACAACTTAAGTTATATTGAACCACTCAGATACCATTCATTGGATAATATGGGAAATTAATCCCACCAAAATTGGAACGGTATCAATATAGGAAACTAATTCCACCAAATTTAGAACAGTTTCAAAATTGGAACGTTCTTCAGAAAAGGGTTAAAATGAAAATTGCTAGAATGAGAATTTATTTTATAACTTATATAATGTTTATATTTGTCAATTTAACATTTGTGTTAATTAAACCCGTTCAAGCAGAAGTTTGCCAAGTTGGTATATTGAGTTTCTACAAAGGTCAATTTTTTGAAAGCAAAAGTGATGAAATAATAGTTTATTTGCAAAAATTATTAAATTCAAAAGGATACATTTTAAATCTTGATGAAAACAATCAATATGATGATTTTTTAATCGATGCAGGAATACGTACTAGTTCAAGATCAGGAGAGTATGGTGATTTGAATTTTTTAAGACCACTCAACGGAAATTTACAATTTAGTTATGAGATATTTGATAACGGATATGTTGATTTAGAAAATAAAACGTTTTTTTTTGAGTCTTCAAAAAAAGAATATGTCATCGAGCAAGTTCTTTCGAGTATTCCTCATTGCGACAAAGTTTTAGCTCAATTGAGCACGCTGGATTCAATTTATGAGACTAAAAAACTAAATAAAAATTATATAATGAATATCATTAACAACAATAAAAGTGTGGTATTCGATTACTATGATAAATCATCAACCCCATATCCCTCTCCAGAAAAACTTGATAGTGAAATGACCAATTATTTGACTAAACGTGGATTCGATTTTTTCATAAAATCGAATCAAAACACAGATTCATACTTTGAGAAAGTTAGTTTTGTAGCCGAAAAATTGAATGGGAGTTTGCTCGATATTACCAGCCATGTACTTCAATTACCTGATAGTAAGTTTTCAAAAGAAATTAATATAAAAAATATTATCGAACGTTTGAGAAATGCTGGAATTAAGTTCGATCCAAATGTAAACTATGATCAAGTTCTAGCTCAAGTAGCTTCAAATACTATATGCATGCATTCTGTACCAAACTGTAAATACATTAATCTTACTAATTTAAGTACATTTGAAGATAATGTAACTATTTATAATTCTTTAATTGAGAGTTATATTCAATATTTTGTACCAAAATATTATATTCTTATTAGAAAGGCTGATAATAGCAGTAATAAAAATATTGAGCTCCGCAAAATAGTTTCAATTGATGTTAATTATAGAAATGACGGTGTAGTTACCATTAATCCAGAGATTGAAGTTATAAACATAAATTGGGCTGGTAATTACATTTTTGAAGTTCAAAATAAATTAGATACATTTTTTGGGAAGTAAGGAAGTTGCTTGTTTATCATTTTTTAAATTGAATGAACAAACTTCAGTTCAGATTTTCATTTTAAATTTTGATTAAAAATCAAAAACATCAAGCAAGTAAATAACTAATCATGATAAAGTCCTGAAGCAATCGCGTGCCAATCAGACTTTATCTTGAGCATTTAATTACTTTATAAATTTTCTTAAAGTCAATTTTTAGAGGTTTGTTCAGAAATAATAAATCAAGATTTTTCACAATTAAAAAAGTAACTGTTTAATTTAGTACGAAAAGTTCAAGTTCTCGCCAAGACTTAAACCTTAGTTACAACTTGTGACCTCTTCAACAACTTAGAATATTCTAAATGTGAAATATATTCTGCGCCAAATTGCTCGGTAATTTCTGTAACCATTTGCACATCTATCCATTCTAAATTCAAAGATTTTAATTTTTGAATTAAATAATATAAAGCAACCTTTGAAGCATTTGATTTTAGATAAAACATACTTTCGGCACTAAAAATGTTATTAACAAAAACACCATAAACTCCGCCAACGAGACTATCCCCTTCCCAAACTTCAATACTATGAGCATATCCTTTTTTGTGAAACTCAATATAAGATTGCAAAACCTCATCATTAATCCAAGTTCCCTTTTGATTTGGACGTGGAATTTTAGCACAATTTTTAATAACAGCCGAAAAGTCTTTATCCCAGGTGATCGTCCATGGGCACTTCTTTAAAAATTTTTTCATACTTTTTGAAATATGAAATTTATTAAAAAATAAAATACCCCGCTCCAAAGGATAAAACCACAAAAGAGGGTAATCATCATGGGGCCAAGGAAAAATCCCACGGGAATAGGCTTCTATTAAAACATCAGGCGCCATTGAGCCCCCGATAGCAATAATGCCATCTTCATTAGGAGTTAGTTTTTTTGGAAAATACATTTTAAATCCAATTTTAAATCCAACTTTGAATCCAAATCCTTAATTTATAAGATTCTGCTGTTAAAGGAAAACCATAAGTCAGTGGAGAAAAAAATAAAAATACACCAACTACTAATATAAAAAAGAAAAATAAGTAAAGCCAATTTAATCTAAGTTTATCTAAAAAACCGCCAAATAAAATTGCTAAACTCATTAGCGAAAAAGTTAAAGCAGGCATATAATGATAGATAAACATCACTCGCCCAATAAAAAAGAAGGGAACAAAATTGGCACAAAACAAAATTAAAATAATAAAATCAGGATTAAAAATAGACTCTTTATTTAATATTAAACTACTGTCGCCTAGTATAGCCGGTTCACTTTTTTTAGAGTTATAGTTTTTTTTATCTTTATAAAGGTTTTTACTTTTAACTCCATTTTTTTTATCGTTAACAATTAGCTTATGACTTTTATAATTCTCAGCACTATTTAAAAATAATAATAAGTTTTTTTTTGAATTCAAAAATACTTTTTGAATTATAATTAGAATTGAAATCGCACCTAACCACCAAGTTAAAGGATTACCCAATGAATAAATACGGGCCTTATTTTCTAAAGGACCTTTTTCCCAGTAGTAGATTGGTCTTTTTAAAGTCAACCAATCGATAGCTGTACTTGCATAGGGATGAGTTTGATTCATTGTTTTATGATAAGCACTCATCATGTGATTGAGTTCTAAAAATTTTTGTACAGTTGATAATTCTTCAAATTGAGAGTAGTTTTCAAATCGTGACCCCTTAAGACTTCTCTGAAATTGAGGCGTCATAAAATCATTGCCCATTCCTCCTTTGGGTAACATTTGAAAATGAATCATAAATTGCAAATAATAAAATGAAAAGGAAACTAAAATTAACACAACAATTTTTTTACAAAAGAAAAACCAATTCGATTTTTTATAGGATTCTATCCACTCATACAAAACTAAAAAACCCAAAATTGAAAAACCAGTCCACTTGATAGAAAATGTTGCCGTAGCTAAAATACTAACACCAACCCACTGCAACCATTCTTTTCGATTATAATCATAAATCTTTTCTGCTGAACTCAGTTTTAATTTAAAGAATAAAGCCAAACTTCCAAACATAAAAAAAAGTAAAAAAATATCAAACATAAAAAAACGCGACACAACAATACCACTATTTTCAAAAATCACAAGAAAAGCACCCAAAAAAGCAACTAACTTATAGGGTTGGATTGTATCTAAAATTGAATACACAAAAATTGGAATAAAAAAACCAGCTGTTGTCGTAAGTAATCTCATACCAATAAAAGTCGAATCAATAAAAGGGGTTCCAATTTTATCATAGGTAAAGCTTAAATCTGGATTAAAAAAAGAATAACCGAGATAAAGTAACAACTTTCCTAATGGCGGATGTAAATCAAAATAGTACTCCCCTCTCCACATGGATTGCATGAACTTACCAAAAGTCACTTCATCAAAGACAATTTCATTGGGGTGACCAAAAAAAATAAATCGTGTAATAAATGAAAGTCCGATTATTATTAATAAGTAATATGATTTTATTTTCGTAAAAAAATTTAATTTCTCCATGACTCAATTGTGCCTTTCTGGCTTATGGAGATCATTATTTGATTTTATGATTTATTGCATTATTGCAATTGCGTTAAGAATTTAATATTGAGAATCACTTTGACCCGACAACTCATTATTCATTAAACAATAGACTTCTATGAAATTAAAAAAATGTCTTCTTATTTTACCTTTAATTTTTTTCTGTACACTTGTTTTTTCAGAAACAAGTTGGGCAGATTTTCTGTACAAAGGTTATGTTACAAAAACAGAGGATCAGTTTTTTCTAAAAGATGAATATACAAATAAGGACTTTCTTGTATCTTCACGATTAATATCTGTTTGGGAAAAGATTAAAACATTAGAAACTGGAGATTATATTTCTGGTTTTGCCTATGCCGAAGTTGAAGATCGTATTTACATTCGATCAATTGATTCTGCAGGATTAAAAAAGGTTTTAGGTCTTTGGGTCAGTGGTAAATATATTGTGCAATTTGAAGATTTTAATAATGTAAATTTTTGGAATTTAGCTTCTAATGGTGTGTCCGGCCCATTTCATTTTAGTTATTACATAACTCAAGGTGATGACGGCAACTGGAAAGTTCTTTTTGCAGATGATGAAAGAACAATGATTGCATCTTTAGTTTGTATTACAGACCTACATATTCGACTATCTTTTTTTGATTTAAATACTGGAGCACCATCACAAGTTTATGATTTGGAAAGACCCTAACCCCTTTAACTCAATAGATCCTAATGATCGACGATTAAGTTCTTATATCAAAGACCTTGATTTAGGATTAACTAATGCTGATTCTGAGCAGCAAAATAACTCTAAAACCCCTGGTCTTCTTTCATATGGTGATGATTTGGGTATCGTAATAAATAAAGGACGCCTGGGTGCCCATCTTGCTCCCAATTATATTCGTAAATATTTATATCGAATGACCCCGTGGCATAATGACACAACTAACTCATTAGATTCAATATTGCTTTATGACTATGGAACAACTTCAATTCAAAATAAAATATCTCCTCTGAATTCAACCCCAGAAGAGTTGCAAAATTTAATTAATGAAAATCATAAATCCGCACAAGCAAGGGCGGCTCAAATATTACCCAAGGGACCATTGATTACAATTGGCGGAGGCCACGACTATGGTTACTGTGATGGCTCAGCTTTTTTAGATAATTTTAAAAATGAGCACCACAAACCTGTCATAATAAATTTTGATGCTCATTTAGATGTCCGCCCCAATAATTGGGGTAATTCAAGTGGAACACCATTTTACAGACTTTTAACAGAATACAAAAATCAATTTGAGTTTATCGAATGGGGAATTCAAGCACAGTGCAATCAGCCATCTCATAGGGAGTGGGCAGAATCCCAAGGGGCAACCATCGTCACATTAGACACTATCCGAATGACAGATTCTTTAAGCTTACTTAAATCGGTCATTAAAAACTCATCTCGAACTCAAAAATGTTTTATCAGTTTAGATATTGATGTATTTAGTCAATCACTAGCTCCAGGTTGTAGCCAAAGTTGGGATGGCGGGTTAACATATGCTGAAATTACTCCAGTCATTGATTGGTTGATTGAAAATAAAGAAGTTCATTTATTTTCAATATATGAAGTATCACCTCCATTAGATTTTGATGATCGAACATCTAAACTTGCAGCTCAATTAATATATAATTATTTAAAAAAATTAAGCTCAAAACTTGCCAAAAAGAATTAAATACATAAATTTGTTTTTGATATTAAACAGGATAATAATGGGAGAAGCATTCAATGAAACAAACACAAACATTTCAGGCTGAAATTAAAAAACTTTTAGATTTAATGATCCATTCATTATATTCACATAAAGAAATTTTCTTAAGGGAACTTATTTCAAATGCATCAGATGCTATGGATAAACGTAAGTTTTTATCCTTAACAGATGAAAATGCCCTTCCTGCAGGTACAGAACTAAATATTGAACTTGAAACTCTTCCAGATCAAAAAATCCTTAAAATAAAAGATAATGGTATTGGAATGACCTATGAAGAGGCTGAAAAATTTTTAGGCACTATTGCCCATTCAGGTACCAAAGAATTGTTACAACATATTCAAGAAGCAAAAGAGCGACCAGAACTAATTGGTCAATTTGGTGTGGGTTTTTATTCATCATTCATGGTCGCAAAAAAAGTTTCTGTTCATACTCAAAAAGTAGGTAGCACTGAAGCTGTATTATGGGAATCAGAGGGAGATGGCACTTACACAATTGATCGCATACCTAAAGCTGATGGTATCGGGACAACTATTACTTTACATTTAAAAACTGATGAAAAAAATGAAAATAAAAATGAGTCCACGGATGATCATTCTGAATTTGACTCACAAGACTTTACAGCTTTTTGGACTTTAAAATCATTAATTAAAAAATATTCAGATTTTATTCGTTATCCAATTAAAATGAAAAACGACAAGAGCGAATTTGAAATCCTAAATTCTCAAAAGGCACTTTGGTTAAAATCTCCTTCTGAAGTTAAAGAAGAAGAATACAACGAGTTTTACCAACAAATTTCCCATGATTGGCAAAAACCAGCAAAAACAATACACTTTAAAGCTGAAGGGACAATGGAGTTTCAGGCTTTATTATTTATTCCATCAAAACAACCGTGGAACTATTACTCACGTGATATTGAGTATGGTCCAAACCTTTATATCAAACGCGTATTTATTATGAACCATTGCCAAGATTTAATGCCTCGACATTTAAGATTCGTAAAAGGAATTGTGGATAGTTCAGATCTTTCATTAAATGTTTCCCGTGAAATGCTTCAAAAAGATCGCAAAGTTACTGGAATAAAAAAATCATTGGTCAATAAAGTATACAACACACTCAAAGATTTAATGACTCAAGAGCGCAGTCAATATGAATCAATTTGGAATGAATTCGGTTCAACAATCAAAGAAGGATTAGTTGATGAAATGCAGGCCAAAGAAAAAATTCAAGATCTTTTATTATTTCACTCTACAAATTCAGATCAATTAGTAAGTTTAAAAGAATATATTGAACGTAAAAAAGAAGATCAAAAATCAATTTACTATTTATCAGGTGATTCTTTAGACGTCGTAAAGAAAAGTCCATATCTCGAAAAATTAAAAGTAAAAGGTATCGAAGTTTTATTTTGTGTGGATCCTGTTGATGAATGGGTAATGCCTTCATTGGGAGTATATCAAGAATTAAACTTTGTCTCTTTAACTAAGGGTGATTTGGATCTTGATTCAGAAGAAGAGAAAAAAGAAGTTGAAACCTTTGAAGCAAAATTTAAACCTCTAATGGATACAATTAAAAAACACCTCGATACCGATGTTAAGGATGTTCGCTTTTCTCACCGACTAACCACTTCTGCTGCATGTTTAGTAAGTGCCGAAAATGATCCAACAGCTCATATGCAAAAATTAATGGAAAAAATGGGTCAGGGAGCTGGGGCGATGGGTGGTAACTTAAAACGAATATTGGAGTTAAATCCAAAGCATCCAATTTATGAAAAAATGACTTCATCCACAGAAGATATACAAAAAAAATGGGCTGAAATTATTTACTACCAAGCTCTATTATTTGAAGGGAGCCCAATTCCTAACCCTCAAAAATTCACTGAACATATTAATGAATTAATGCTAAATCAAAAGTAAATTTGACTCAATAACTAAGACAGTGATAAGATTATTGGCTTGATAAGAAGAATTTATGCAAGGATAAAAACTTCACTTGCATCACCGTAAAGGAATAAAAATGTACGAATTATCGGATTTTAAAAAAGGACTAAAAGTTTTACTTGAAGACAATCATCCTTATACTGTTGTGGATTTTCAACATGTGAAACCAGGTAAAGGAAATCAGTTTACAAGAACAAAACTAAGAAACCTCATTACTGGTCAGCTATTAGAAAAAACATATAAATCCGGTGAAAAATTTGGTATTCCAAATGTTGAACATAAAGAAATGACTTTTTTATACAAAGACGATAACGGATTCAATTTTATGGACCAAACAAGTTATGAACAGCTTTGTATGCATTCAGATGAAATTGGCGAAACAGCACATTATTTAACTGAAAACTTAGTAGTTAATATTTTACTTTTTAATGAAAAAGCCATTTCAGTTGAGGTTCCAAAAGCTGTTCATCTTAAAGTAACAAAAACTGATCCTGGCGTAAGAGGAAATACAGTTACTGGGGGAAGTAAACCTGCAACAATGGAAACAGGTCTAGTTATTACTGTTCCACTGCATATCAACGAAGGTGATGTTTTACGAATTGATACATCAACCAATGAATATGTAGGTCGAGTTAACGATTAAACATTTTTTAATCAAATTAATTAACTGCTCATGATTAAGTCTGATTGATTTGCAATTATATCTGACTTAATCATAATAAGCAGTTTTATGAAAATACAAACGTAAGTTTGGGTTTTCAAAATTGGGGTGATTGAATATCACCCCAATCAAACAAGACTTTCATTTTGCTCAAAATTAATGTGTTTCAATCCAGACTTAATCACGAGTAGTCATTATTTTTACTGCCTTTTTCGTAATTCTCACCGACAATAAAATAGACCCGTTAATCATACAAAATGTTTGTTCATGTCTGGAGAGTTTAATTGAATCATAAAGATTTAGAATTTAAAATTAGAGATTTATTGATTCAAAATACTGACTTTGATCATTGCGCTGAAATAATTTTAAATGTGTTATTCAAAGAAAATTCAGATAAGCAAGCCGTAACTGCAGCTTCTTCTTTTTTTTACTATGCCCAATTATATTCGAAAGTAATAGAACTCACATACCATCAAATTTCAACCCATGAATTTGTGTCTTGGGATTATTTTTTTGAAACAATTCTAAAAGTTTATCCTCTCGACAAACAATTCTCAATTTATAAAATTTGTATTGAATATTTTAAAGATCCAAATAATGAGGTGCCAGAACTTCATTCCTCAGTTTTGGATAGTCATTTTAGTGATGTTAAAGTCTGGAAAAAATATCATCAAAGAAAACGAAATTCATATTTCGAAAATCAAAAACAAGATTGGTTAAATCAACTAAAATTATTTGAACATTCAGAAAACCCATCTGCAACTGAAAAAAAGATTATTGAACGCATAGAAAAAATATTTCCAGGTGACAAATCCTTAGATAAATTTAAGCAAAAATTAAACTTCAAAGAATACAGAAAAATATTAAATAAATACAATTCTAGGCCCCCACAATCATCATTTGATAAAGAGTCTAAACAATTATTAACACACTTTTTAAAAGAACTTAAATCTCTTAGTATTTCTGAAAATCAAGAAAAAGATTTTATGATTTTTTTCATATTTTTAGAAGCATATCCAGAAGCACTTGAGTGGGATGAGAAAGTTTTGAAATTAGAATGCTATATGCTCGCTCAGCAATACTCCCATGCTCTAGAACTCATTGAAGAGTTTAATAGCTTGCCACAAACAATTGAAAACTCAGATTGGGTTTGGACACTTCACTACTATCGTGCTCAATGTCTTTGGGGATTAAATTTGAAAAGTCGAGCTATACAAGCTCTTGAGCGTATTGTGAGTTTTAATCCAGATTTTAGAATGTCGTCACAACTTCTTCATGAATGGAAAATGTCTGCATGAAGAAGGAATTATTTAAATTTTTTTCTATTATGGTCACTGTACTTTCAATCTATGGAATATGGTTTGCAATTGAAAAAAGGATAAGTCTTTTTATTAAAAATGAAATAAAAATTATCTTAGCTTCAGAGCTTAATTGGGTATCAGAAGTTGGCCAAGTAAAAATCAGTCTAGCTCCTCCAGCAATCATTATTCAAAACCTTCGACTAACTACTGACTTACCTTTCTTAAAAGCAGTAAAATTAGACGAAGCTGAAGCTCGTTTAGATTTTTTAAGTTTAATTGGTGGTCGAATTGAATTTTCGCGACTACGAACATTTGGTTTTGATTTAAATTTATTCTTAGAAAAAATTCCTGAATCTAAAGATCCAATTAAGGAAGTGAATACTGATATTTTATTCACAACATTAAAACAAATTCCCATTCATAATATATTTTTAGAGAATTCTACAATAAAATTATCTCAAAATAAATATTTTGATTTAGATTTAAAAAATTTAAATATTTTATTACAATATGATGGTCAATCAATCTCTTCAATAATAGCTTCTAATATTCACCTACAAAATAATGAAATTGTCTCTCCTGATTTAAAAGTTAAAATAAAATCCTTTTTGAGCAAAAGAGAGTTTCGAATAGAGGAATTAATTGCGCAAACGAACTCTAAAACAAGTTTAGTTTTTACAGGCAAAACTAACAATTTAAATACTTTTCTAAAGGATCCATCTGGAGACTTTTTTTATTCTTTAGGTATAGATTCTTCAGAATGGCAAACTGTATATAAACAATTCTTACCAAATGCTCCTGAAATAGCAGGAACAGCTTTATTAAAAGGAAGTGGCAAATGGTCAAACTCGAAAAAAAATCAAACAATGAATTCAGAGGTTCAATTTAAAGATTTAGCCATTGCGGGTTTTCAAATTGGTAATCTTCAATCTAATTTACTTTGGAGTTCTGACAAATTAACAAGTGATAAAATAAATTTAATTCATCCAGCAGGCCATATTGAAATATCTGAAGTAGAAATTAATGCTAAAGATAATTTTAATTTAGAAACTAAAATTGAAATAAAAGATATAGAATTACAAAAATTATTTAAAAGTTTAAAGTTATATACAATTCCCGTTGATTTAAATTTAAAATCACAATTAAGTTGCAATGGTACCATTTTAAATTTTAACCTTAAGTGCGATGGAAAAGTTCATGGTCAAGAGTTAATTGTTAACTCAGGTATGTCTCCAAGTTCAAATAATATAATTCATCTAGATCAATTTAGTGGATCCGGATGGTTAAATATCGACTCTCATAAGGTTACATATGAATCCAGTGTAGAAATTCATGAGTCAATAGGCTCAACTCAAGGTAACATTGATTACAAATCTGGATTCGTTATTAATTATCAAACAGATTCTCTTGATATGAAACACATTACAAATCTTGCAAATTTAGATTTTAAAGGAACTACAAAAATTACTGGTAAAACAGAAGGCGACTCCTCAGGTGCAACAATCGATATGCTACTTTCAACAACCGATTTTTGGTTTGAAAAATTTGGTTTAGGAAACATCGAGGCACCACTTCAATATAAAAAAGGAATCTTAAGTATCAAGACTGACAATGCAAAATTACTTGATACACAATATGTTGGACATATAAATGTAAATTTAAATAATAATACACTTGATGGGCATTTTGAAAGTCCATTTCTACTTGCAGAAAACATAATATATTCACTTTCTGAAAAAGTTAAAATTCCTGTTGAAGTTTCAGGAAAAGGAAACGCAATTGTAAATTTTAGTGGTCCCTTTGCATTAGGAAAAATGAGTTATACTCTTGATGGACAATTGCGAAAGGGAACAATTGCTAATGAATCATTTGATGAAATTAATTTTGATATTCAATCCGATCATGGTGAAGTGACTGTATACAATAATACTTTACGTAAAAATAAAAGTTTACTTACTGTAAATGGTAGTGCAACTCCAGAAGGGCAAGTCGATCTTAATTTTTCTGGTCATGGGTTTAATCTTGAAGAAAGTTTCTGGGTCAGCAAGTATTTTCCTACAATTACTGGAAATTATCAATTTGAAATGACTTTAAAAAATCATATTCTAAATCCAGATATTGATTATAAATCAAAAATAACTAAATCGATACTAGGAGACATTGAATTACCGGATTCAATTTTTCAATTTCAATCAAACAGTAAAGAGTTTTTATCCGAAATTGATTTACTAGGACATCAAATTGTAAGTAAAGTAAAGTTACCTTTTAGTAAAAAAGATTTAGCTGAATTTTATCTTGAAGTAAAAAAATTTGATTTTACTGAGCTCATTGGCTTATCTACCGATAATCCTATTCATAATGAATTTAAATCTGAAGTCACTTTAAAAGTTGATCTTAAATCTGAGACTTCTTCTCTTTTAGATTCTTCGGGTTCACTCGTAGTTGAGTCACTAAATATTTCTCGAAATAATGATTTTTATAAACAAGAAAAACCACTAATTATGAATTTTACCAAAGGTTTTGCTAATTTTGATAATTGTTCTATCTCTGGACCAGATACTTATTTAACAATCAAAAGCAAAGAATTCTCATTACGAAATTTAGATATTATATTAAGTGGAAAACTAAATTTAAAAGTCACTCAACTTTTCTTACCATTTTTTGAAGAATTTGGCGGTTTTGCAAGAGGTGATTTACGACTTGCAGGTTCACTTTTTAATCCTGAAATTTATGGCGATATAAATGTTAATGAGGCTTTTTTGAAATTCAAAGGTTTTCCACATCCATTTGAAAAATTATCTACTCGAATTCAATTTTTACAAAACAAAATGGACCTCAATTCAATACGTGGAACTTTAGCTGGTGGAATTGTATTAGGAGATGGAAAAATTGAATGGAAAGGTGGAAAAAACTTACCAATAAGTATTCATGGGCAAATACAGGATGTAAACTTAAATGTACCAGATAAAATAAAAACAATTGGTTCTGGTGAAATTAATTTTGAAGGATCATGGATTCCATATAATATCACAGGGGTCTACCGAATCAAACAAGGCTTCATAGATAAGGAGTTTACTGAATCAAATTCAAATCAAGGTTTAACCAACGGAGTAAAATCATCATCTTATTTACCTAAAAATATTCAAGCTCAACAAATGGATCCAATAAATCTAGATCTACAAGTTGTAATGGATCAAAATATTGAAATTAAAAACTCGCAAGTAAGAGGTTTTTTAGTGGGACAGCTCCATATAAAAGGTCCACCTACAAAACCTAGTTTAAATGGTTTGATAAAATTACAAAGTGGAACACAATTATTAGTTAAAGATAAACAATTTGATGTACTTTCTGGATTGATAAAATTCAATGATCCAAATGAAATTAATCCAGAATTATTCATTTCAGGTCGTACACGAATTGATCCCTACGATATAAACTTAATGATTCAAGGTAAATCGCAAAAGCCACAAATATTACTTTCATCACAACCTCCTCTCGACGACAAGGACTTAATATCGTTACTTGCACTTGGAGTCACATCACAGAAATTAGATCAAGATATTAACTCCAATCAACAAGCTTCACAAACAGGTTATCAATTGGGAACCGCAATTATTTCTGCGAACCCTCTAAATAAAGAAATTAAAGAAAGTCTAGGAGTTGATGTTAAGTTTACTTCCGATTTTGATGATACAAAAAATGTAGCTGTACCTAAGGTTACTGTTGCTAAAGAACTTGTACCAAAAAAACTTAATGTATCGGCTTCAAGTTCGATGAATGACATTCAAGTTTACGACGTGAGACTAAAATATATTTTAAATGATAAATTAAGTGCTGTGGGAACTTATCAAGATTCAAATTCTATTTCAACATCAAATAACTCAACGACCGGTAGTACAGAACGAACAAGTATCTTTGGTCTAGATCTTGAATATAAGGTAGAGTTTAAATGAATAAACTCATTCTACTTATTTTATCTCTTATTATATTACTTCCACATCAATCCTGGTCTCAGCTTAATTTTAATAAATTACCGGAACTTATTCAGACAGAAGTAAATTTAAAGTTTCCAGAAGTTAATCACAAAAAACCAAGTTTATCGGTTATTGATAAATTATTAAAATACTTAATGTCAAAGGGTGATTTTGAAGATCTTGAGGTGGTAACTAGCAATGATTCCCATTATGATTATGAATTAAATTTTAGAATATCTAAAACAATCGAATCTATAATTTTTCTTGGGAATACTGAAATTTCATCTGATATGCTTACGCAAGTTTTGCAAATCGAAGAAGGGCAAAAGTTTTCAAATCACTTAATTGATGATTGGCAAAATAAATTAAAATCTTATTATGATGAACAAGGATACTTACGAATTAATACAAAAATTGATATTAAAGAACTAAGTCCAACTGATATTGAAGTCATTTTTAATATTGAAGAAGGTGATCCCCTTACCATTGAAAATATTATATTTAAAACAGCAAATGAAGTATTAAGAAAAAAATTAATAAAAATCACCAAAAAATATCTTAATAAAACACTAAATACAAATATTTTACTTGAAATCAATCGCTTATGTGATGAATTATTCAGACAAGGTCGTTATTTAAAAGCTCAACTTTCAGTTCCGTCAAAAAATAAAAACGAAAATCAAAATCGGGTTATATTAGAATATACTATTCAAAATCCAGAAGTATTCGAGTTTTCATTTGAAGGAAATTATTCATTTGAATCTGCAAGACTAGAAAGCTCAATGGAGCTTTCTAAATTTAAATCTGTCAACCCTGAAGTTGCTCCTGAGTTAGCATTAAAAATAAAAGATTTTTATCTTTTAAAAGGTTATGCGAGAGTTGAAGTTACTGCCATTGAGCGTATAATAAAACCTTTCGAACGCATTGTTGTTGTTTCTTCTATTGATGAAGGAAGTCGAACCAAACTTCAAAATATTGAAGTATCGGGAAATATCTCTAAAGCTTCTAATCACTATGCTCAAATTATAAAAGAATATAGTGGTGAAACTATTCAAAATGGATACTTTCATAAAAACCAGTTGGATAATGGTTTAAAAAATTTAATTTTAGAATTACAAAATCAAGGATATTTAAAAGCCAAATTAATTTCATCACGATATTTATACAACAAACAAAGAGATCAAGTTACAGCTTCAATAAATATTGATGAGGGTCCATTAACTAAAATTACACAAATTGAATTTTTTGGAAATAGTTATTTTAAGAGTGATGATCTATTAAATTTAATGAAACTAAAAACTCAAAGTGCTTTAAAACTTCAAAATTTAGAATCAAGTATTGAACTATTAAGAAATAGCTATCGCAGTTCAGGTTTTTTAGAAATGCGATTGATAAATACAACCGAAGTTGTAATTTATAATGAAGATAACACTGAAGCAAAATTAAAATTTCAAATCTTTGAAGGTCCTCAAGTTAAAGTGGCTTCACTTATAGTCGATGGAAATTCAAAAACAAAAGAATACGTAATTCGAAAAGAAATTGAATTTAAAGAAGGTGATATCTTAACTCCTGAAATTTTAGAAGAATCCACGCAACGTCTTCAAAAATTAGGTTTATTTAATAGTGTTGATATTAAAACTCTAGAAGAAAACACCTTAGTCGCCGATCGAACTGTAGTCATAAAAGTGACAGAACGTCCACCTGGTTTGTTTAATTTGGGTACAGGTGTAACCAATGAAAGAGATTTTACACTTCGTGGATTTGCAGGACTTGCCTACCGGAATTTAGATGGATATGCAAAATCAATATCAGTACGAATTGATGGGAACTACAATATAGCCGATTTAAAGTTTCCAGAATTAAAAATTACTGCTGGTTATCAAGAACCCTACCTTTTTGATACACGCACAAAAGGCCGATTTAATTTAACTCGTGCGACAGAAATTTCTGATTATGATAAGGAGATAGGAAATGATGTCTATAAAATGGAATTTATTCTTGAACAAAACTTAACTTCTCACATTTTATTTTCTTATGATGTTTGGGGACTTTCAACTATTAAAGACTTTAATATAAAAAGAGGTTCTCCTTTTGCCAAAATAGATTCTGTTTATTATGAACAAACAATTGCAACGACAGGTCCCAGGTTAGAATTTGATTACCGTGATCACCCTTTCAATCCAACACGTGGCACTCTTACTCGACTTCAAATGGAATACTCAGATCCAATTATTGGAAGTAAAGAGACAATTAAATATATTAAATCTACAACTAGCTTTAATCATTATTTGGATCTCTCTGATCAACGCTGGATTCTTGCAAACTCAATTCGATTAGGTCATCTAAAAAATCTATCTAATCATATTGATGGAGGAGTACCTTACGATAAAAAAGGATTTATTCTTGGAGGTTTATCTACATTAAGAGGCTTTGAAGCAAGTACAAATGATCGAATTCCAAATGATGATGATTTAGGAATTTCAGATTCAAATCAAGGTGGTAATAACTCAAAACCAATTCAGTATTTTATTCGAAAAGTTAATACATTTTATCTGCTAAAATCTGAATTGAGATTTCCAATCTATGGAGATTTCGGTGGCACTATTTTTTACGATGGTGGACATGTTCATGTTGATGATCTTAAGTTTAGTTATGGTTATCGAAACTCAGCAGGATTTGGACTACGCTATATAACACCTGTAGGCCCTGTAAATCTTGAGTTTGCATGGAAGCTTGATACGCGAAAAGACCGCGGCGAAACTCCATTTCGATTTCACTTTTCAATTGGTAGTTTTTAAGTTTAATTTTAAATTGAACTTAGATGATATACTTCAAAAATATACATTTATTTGTTTAAAACAATAACTACTCGTGTTTATTTCTGATATAATCAGCGCAAGCTGATCAAACATAATCACGAGCAGTTGTTATTTTCTTGTTTGTTTTCCACTAACCTACTAAAAAATTAAAAATAAATTTGATTTTCAAGATCATAATCAAGACAAATTGACAATATTGTTTTTATATTCAGATTAATTCTGATACAATCTCTTTGATTGATGGTTTTGTAAAAAATAAGGAGAATTATTATGGTTTACATGAAAAGAATTTTTTTATTTTTAATCACTAACATTCTGGTTATGATTACATTGAATTTTGCAATAAGTGTTATTGCAAGCATACTGAAAATTCCACTCCACCCAGGATCTTATGGTGGTCTTTTGCTTTTCTGTGCTGTGTTTGGCACAGGTGGTGCTTTTATATCTCTCTTCTTATCAAAGATTATGGCTAAATGGGCTATGGGTGTTAAAATTATTGATCCCACTCAGGCCTCACCACAAATGAGAGATTTAGTTTACCTCGTACATCGACTTGCAAAAAAAGCAGATCTCCCACAAATGCCTGAAGTTGGTTTTTATGAAAGCCCTGAAATAAATGCGTTTGCAACTGGACCAAGTAAAAGTAATTCACTTGTTGCTGTTTCCACTGGCTTACTAGATCGCATGACTCCTGAAGAAGTTGAAGGAGTTTTAGGACACGAAGTCGCTCATATAGCAAATGGTGATATGGTGACAATGACTTTAATTCAAGGGATAGTAAATGCTTTTACTATGTTTTTGGCGAGAATTTTATCTAGTATTATTTCTTCTCAAGTCGAAGATAAAAACAGATATACTGTTCAATTTGCATTAACAATGCTTTTTGATATTGTGTTTACAATTTTAGGTTCACTTGTTGTAAATTATTTTTCACGCCAAAGAGAATTTAGAGCTGATAAAGGCAGTGCAAAAGTAACTTCAAAACAACATATGATTGCAGCTCTTAGAAAATTACAAGTTGTCCATGATAAACCGTGGAATCAAGAAGGAGACCCAAAACCAGCTTTTGCATCTCTTAAAATTAGTTCATCAAATGGAAAAAGTTGGTTGCGTTTATTTTCAACACATCCAAGTCTTGAAGATCGTATTCAGAGATTACAAGAAAGTTCATTTTAAGAATAGACTCTCGATCTCTAACCTTTTTTAATAAAAAATATACAAGCTAGACTAAAGTCAGCACCGCTTACAGAAACACTGGGATTTTAGTCTAACTTTGTATTACAATTTATAAAAACAAGGGGTAACTATGATTAAAGTTATATTAGCATTTATTATTGGAGCTGGAGTTAGTGGAGCGACATGTTTTTTTATAGCAACTGATAAAGCAGATAAAAAATATAATCTCATTATAAAAAATGAACAAGAGACTTTAAATAAACAAATAAATGAATGTAAAGACCAAGTTTCTAAGTCGGAAGAGGAACTCAAAACTGTATCAGAAGAACTCAAACTTAATGAAACTCGATCTTGCTTTGTAACTGGAAAAACACTAGAAGCACCTGAATTTTCACCTCCAGATTTAGAACCCTTATCAAATAATAAAAATGGCGATATAATTTTAAATTGGACTCCCGTTAAAGGAGCAAAACAATATGTTGTCACAGTTGAAGATAATGAAGGCCAAATTATTTCAACTGTTGATGTTGAGGGTGAAACTTCAATTTATCTCAATCGAATGACACATGCCTCAAAACTAAGTGAAGCAGAATATTATGTTCGTATTGCATCTGTTAATGGATTAGATCAAACAGGTACACCTGGTCCCAAAAAACCAATTCGTTTTTCGAGCCAAAGTTTTAAAGTTGCTAAGCATATTAAGAAATCAAAAATTAATTCTCGAAAATAACTGCTCCTGATTAAGTCTGATCGCTTCGCGATTTTATCAGACATAATCACCAGCAGTTATTTTTTCTGCTTTTTTGGGGCGATCTCCGATCTCCCTCTTTATAACTGCTCCTGATTAAGTCTGATCGCTTCGCGATTTTATCAGACATAATCACCAGCAGTTATTTTTTCTGCTTTTTTTTACTTACCCCAGTTGAGTAAATAATCCATAGATGGTCCACTTAATACAACTACAGATGACTTTGGAACTTCAGTCCCCCCATTAGGCCAGTTACTTGTTAACTTTTTTAATGATTTTGATGTTTCTCCAGGATGTTGAACAGATAAAAATAACTGATTTCCATCAGGAGAAAAACAAGGACCGGTCAATTCTGCTTCTCTTGGAGCTGCTGCTACTCGGATTGGCCTTCCAACACCTTCACCTCTTAGTGGAATAAAATATAAACTATTATTCCCATGATAAGCAAACTCCCCTTTTCCAATTTTTGCTCCAGAAATATCAGTGGTCATCCATAGATTACCATTTTTATCGATTACCAAATTATCAGGTGAACTTATTCCAGCCAACTCACCACCCAATACAAATGTAGAGTATTCAAACTGTTGAGACCCTGCATCTTGATTAAATTCTTTAATTTTTAAAATGGAACCATGGGGACGCCCCTTAGGATAATTATTTGTTAAAGAAATAAATACGTCGTTTGTTACAGGATCAATTTCAATGTCTTCAGGACGATCCAATGGTGTACCATCTAATAATTCAGCAGCTTCCCGCGCGTAAATAAGAACTTCAGTTTGATCATCATAAACTTCTTTGAGTTTCTTTTGTGATTGCAAATCTAATGCTACCCATTCTTTCTTTTTTAGATCTGCAACATACAGAGTTCCTTTTTCAATATTATCAGAACTGTTTGAAATAAATTTGTAAAGGCATCTATCGTTAGCATCATCACCCATGTAGACAACTATTCGACCATCTTTAGCTTTAGTTACCGTAGCTCCTTCATGAGCCATTCTTCCTAATGCTGTATGCTTTTTTGCATTTCCTGATTTAGGATCAATCTCTACAACCCAGCCATAATGCTCTGGAGGCATATCACCATGAGTCTTATACCATCCGAAGTCATTTCCTGTAACTGGTGTTATTTTAGATTCACCTTTTTTTCGTTCTCCAACAAAATCAGCATAATTTTCCTCACATGATAAAACTGTTCCCCATGGAGTAACTCCTCCTGCACAATTAGCAAAAGTTCCTCTAGCTAATTTAGAATTCATGACGGGGCGTTCACTAATAATTGGAATCATTGCATTAGCATCAATACGTTTATTGAAAGGACTATCATAAATGATTTTATATTCGACAGAGCCAGAATTGCTATTAGTGTATTTTTCTATTTCTGTAATTCCTACACCAACACTTTTCATTTCTTCATCTATCCATTTTTTTTCTCGAGAATTATTTTCATTTTTAAAATTAAGTAATGGATAAAATCCTTCATGATTTGAAGTAAGCAAAAATCGATTAGGGTTGTTGGTTGAAAAAATTGCTAAATAATCATTATTTACACCAAATTTTAGTCCATTTTTATTTAGCAATTGGTGTTCACTTACTAAAATAGAATACTTTAAACCTTTAATTGTAACTAAATCATCTGCAAGAGATGGAGCTAATGGCAAAAATGGCAATTGAGAATTAATATCAATGACATTCGAGGATGAATTAGGATTTCGCAATATCGAAGAACACCCCATTGGAAACAATGTTGCAGTAGCTAGACTTCCCATAAAAGTTAAAAATTCTCGTCGTTTAAATTCTTCTTTATTTTCTTCGTTATTTAGATGTGTTTTCACGATCAGCCTTTTGTGATTTTAATTCAGTTTGACAGATATCTACTTTTTCTGAAATTTCATCCTCACGTCCCTGTAATATGACTTTATATTTTTTAAATCTTTCAATTCTATCTTTTAAAAACTCTTCGTTCACGCCAACCAATTGATCTTTCTCATCAAGTCCAATTTTAAATTCATTTTCGCTGTCAGTAACTCTATTTAATGGCTCAGTCCATTTTAATTTCCCATCACCACCATTTTTCTTGTCTGCTAAATCCATTCTGCAATCTTTAAGAACTCCATACTTTCCTTTTGATCCAAATTTTCTATTTCCATAGACTCGATCTTCCATTTCGTAAACTTCAGTTTGTAATTTTCTAAGCTCTTCTGCCATTAAAACTTTTTTTTGCACAACCATGTTTCCATCTTTAATACCTAATTCTTCTTGTGCCCCAACTGATTGAGATTTTTCGATTTTTGTATCAATATTTTCAGCTTTGTGTTTTGAAGCACAATGGGTTGTAACTAGCAAAATACTAATTATTGAAATTGTAAAAGTTAATGGAGACATATTTTTTTTCATAGCAAAAATTCCTTTTCTTAGTTTTTAATATAATATTTTTATTAAACAGAAAAATAACTGCAACTGATAAATTTAACTATTATGGGCAACTGTACGCTATCCCCTTTACCGAAGATCCTAAAGCTCCATACTCTTGAAGATATAAAAAGTTTGCACCTTTTTTTGAAGCATTTTCTTTTAAATCACTTAATGCTTCTTCCTCTAGATTGCCAATTGTTTTTAAAGTTCGACCATATACTACACCTAAATCTCTACAATCGGATGATGGCGATTCTCTTGAAACTTTAACTTTGTTGGCATCTGGAACTATTGGCTGAGAACTACAAGAAGTAATAAAAATTGTGCTTAAAACAAAATAAAATTTATTCATTTGAATTTGATTGATTTTAACAATCCCCTTTTTTTAAAGACTTATTTATGACCTTAAAATATTATTATAAAGTTAAAAATTGGTGTCATTAAAAAAAAGAAAAAACTTACATTTGTATCGCAATTATATCAGGCTTAAACATTAGTAGTATTAAAGAAAAAGCAAACTTTAGTTTGTATTATCAAAATTTCTATTCTTATAATTATTAAGTAAAGCATCAATTTTTTTAAATTTTATTATTCCAGATTTAGGAGCTTAAGTGGATCTTGAAGCGATTTTTAAAAATCAGTTTGGCGAGCAAATTTTTAATAATGATCAAGCCAAACCGTATCACTTAAACTGCGAAGGCTATGAACGTGAAATAATTTTTATTTACAAACCTTCTGATGAAAAAAATATTAAACCATTTATAAATTTATGTGCAGATCATGAGCTTGCGATACATCCAATATCTGCTGGTAGAAATTGGGGTTATGGCTCAAGTTTACCCACTCGATCTCAAGTTATTTTAATTGATCTATCTAATTTAGACAAAATAGTTCTCGATGAAGATTTGGGAATTGTAGAAATTCAACCTGGTGTTACTCCCCAAAAACTTTATAATTTTTTATTACAAAATAAATCTAAATGGATGACTCCCGTTACTGGGGCTGGTCCCCACGGAAGTATTCTTGGGAATGCCCTTGAAAGGGGGTTTGGCCTTAATCCAATTATGGATCATTTTGATTCTGTCTTAACTGTAAAAGCTATTCTTTATGATGGAACTATTTATGAATCTCGATTAGCAAATATCGGAGCAACAAAATCGGATCAAGTTAGTCGTTGGAAAGTTGGCCCCTATATGGAAGGTTTATTTTCGCAATCAAATTTTGGCCTGATCATATCAATTAAAATTCAATTGGCCCAACGTCCAAAGACAGTCGATTGTATCGTAATTAAAGGTTATCGAAATCAAATTCCAGAAGGAGTTAAATTATGCCGTGATTTACACGAAAATTTTGGTGGAAATCTAGGTGGTTTAAATTTTTCTGATAGAGAACGAATTGAATCGACTATTTCAAGTAATTCATCACAACAAAATAAACGTGGGATCATTAAAAATATAAAAAGAATATTAGGTCTACAATTATTAGATTTTCAAATTGTAGTCCCTGTTTACACTACTAGTCCAACATACAATCAAATATCAAAAGCTATTTTTAAGCATGTAAAAAAACAAGGTTTTAAAACTGTATTGATCACAGAAAAACAAATTAATTTTTTAAGTAAGATCAAACCTTTTTTGAATTTTAGCTTCATCAATGATTTATGGGAACAACTTGACAGTCTAATTAGTTTAATAAAATTATTAAAGGGACAGCCTTCTAATTTTACTTTAAAAATTGCTTACACAGAAACGCCAAATAAAAATCAAACTAACAATCCAGCAAAAGATCAAATTGGCCTTCTATGGTTTGCTCCAATTATAAGACTTAAAGAGGACGATTTTACTACGGTTATTAATATTTTCGAAACTGTCTTACCTAGGTTTAATCAAAAATCTCGATGGACTTTTACTGTATTAAACCATTCGCTGGCTGAAGCAACAATTCCAATTTTTTTTAATATAGAAGATAAAAACGATCATCAAAACGCATTAAATTGTTGGAATACATTATTTAATGAATGTCTCAAAGAAGGATTTGCACCTTATAGATATTCAATTGAACATATGCATTTATGTGATTATAAGGATCCAAAATTAAAACAGCTTCAGATGAACATCAAAAAATCATTTGATCCTAATTGCAAAATGTCGCCGGGTAGATATACGTCACTCTAATAAAAGCTCATGATTAAGTCTGAATGCTTTGCAATTTTATGCGAAGCAAAATCATGGGCCGTTTTTTTCTTGGTTATTTGGGGCGATTAGAACATCACCCCAAAACTTATAAAAATATTAATCTTCGTCAGTCTCAATTGTATCTGTTGTCTCACTTAAATCATCTGAATCAAGTGGTGGTAATTCTTTATTGTTATTTTTTGGATGCAATTTAAGATACTCTTTAACTTTAATAGGATCTGGTGCCATAATTAAAAAGATTTGTTTACCTTCAAATTTAGGAGCAACTTCAGTTAATGTAATATCTTTCAAACCATCCATTACTTTTTGCATCACTTGAAATCCAAGTTCTTGATGAGCCATCTCTCGACCTAAGAAACGGAGATTTACTTTAACTTTATCTCCATCTAAAATGAATCGTCTTGCATGTTTTAGCTTTGTTTCTAAATCATGTTGATCAGTTCGAGGGCGCAATTGAAGCTCTTTAATGGACACAACAACTTGCTTTTTTCTGGCAGCTGCTTGTTTCTTTTTATTTTCATATTTGAATTTGCCATAATCCATGATTTTACATGTTGGCGGTGTAGCTGTTGGAGCAATTTCAATTAAATCAAGTCCGCGATCTTCTGCGAGTCTTAAAGCTTCTGGTACAGAAAATACACCCAACATTGATCCATCATCATCAATTACTCTAACTTGAGGTGCGCGAATCTCACGATTCACTCTTAATTGATCCTTAGATCGGTTATCCTTATTGCGAAAATCATTGGAGCGACCGCCGCCTGAAAATTTATTATTTGGTCCGCCTCCTGAAGCTTGATTTCCACCACCTTTAAAGTTTTGTGGGCCCTTGATATTAATAACACTCCTCCGCGTTAATTGTTATGTGTATAGCCAACATAATAATGGCTAAAAATTTACTCTAGTAAAGCTACATCAAAGTATATAACTTTTTTTCATAACTGTAACTTGTTATTATGAAAATACAAACGTAAGTTTGGGTTTTCATAATAAGGGGTGATTCAAAAATCACCCCAAACAAACAGAAAAATAACTACTTACGATTATGTCTGATATAAGCTCGAAGTGATCCTTCAGACTTAATCATAATCAGTTATTAGGTTAAATTAAGACTGAAGTAAAGGAGAAACTAACAGTCTTCCATCACGATCAGCCAAAAGCACCTCTGTGAATTTATCTACACTTAATTCTTGAATAGTTTGACCATTCCTTAAACGCACAGATACTTGACCAAGCTCTGACTCTTTATCTCCAATAATAATCATATATGGGATTTTTTGCAGCTGAGCTTCTCTTATTTTAAAATTCAACTTTTCATTACGTCTATCGAATTGAACTCTAACTCCAGCATGATGCCATTGCTTTTCTAATTTTTCACAGAACTCATTCACACGATCTGTAACATTTAAAATTGACACTTGAATAGGCGCTAACCATGTTGGAAGGTGTCCAGATGTATGTTCGATGTAAACGCCAATAAATCTTTCTAATGATCCCAAGATTGCTCTATGAAGCATTACAGGCTGATGATCTTGATTATCTTCACCAGTATAAGTTAATCCAAATGCTCTTGGTAAGTTGAAGTCACATTGAATAGTGCCCAATTGCCAAGGTCGTTTAATTGCATCAACAAACATAATATCTAACTTAGGTCCATAAAATGCGCCATCACCAGGATTAATCACAAAGGGTAAGTTTAAATTCTCTAAAGCCTTTTGCAGAGCCCCTTCGGCCTTATCCCAAACCTCATCTGTGCCCATACGTTTCTCAGGACGAGTAGAAAGATAAATAATATATTCATTCATTCCTAATTGTGAATACACTTTATTTAACAACTGAACAAAACTTTGAATTTCAGATTGTAATTGATCAAGGCTACAAAAAATATGGGCATCATCTTGACAAAAAGTTCTTACTCGAGTGAGTCCATGAACAGCACCGGCTCTTTCATATCTATGCAGTCTACCAAAATCAGCTACACGCCATGGTAACTCACGGTAAGAATGTTTTTCCATCCCATAAAGCAGACAATGACTTGGACAATTCATTGGTTTTAAAGAAAAATCTCGCTCGTCTACTTTTGTGAAATACATATTTTCTTTATAGTTTTGATAGTGTCCAGACGTATGAAACAATTCCACATCAAAAATTTGCGGAGTAATTATCTCTTGATAATTAAACTCTCGATACATCTCACGCATGTACTTAATAAGTTCATTGTAAATGATTGTACCTTTACCAGTAAAAAATGGAGCTCCAGGAGTTAATTGTGAAAAATAAAATAAACCTAAATCTTTACCAATTTTACGGTGATCACGAGCTTTAGCTTCTTCAAGTTGCTTCAGATATTCATCAAGTTCTTTTTTTTCTTTGAATGCAGTTGCATACAAACGTTGAAGCATTGGATTTTTTTCATCACCTCTCCAATACGCACCAGCTACAGACATTAATTTGAAGGATTTAATTTGACCCGTATGTTGAACATGGGGACCTCGACATAAATCAAACCATGGACCTTGATGATAAATACTAACAACGGTTTCACCTTTTGAAGCTAAATCTTTTATAATTTCAACTTTAAATCGCTCACCCATTTGAGTAAAAGTTTCGATGGCTTTAGCAATTGGCCACTCCTCTTTTACAAGAGGATAATTTTTAGAAATAATTTCTGACATTTTTTTTTCAATAGCTTCAAAATCTTCTTCTTTAAAGGGATGAGGAGAATCAAAATCATAAAAAAAGCCATTTTCTATGACTGGTCCAATTGTAACTTTAACTTGTGGCCAAAGAGACTGAACGGCTTGAGCCATAACGTGGGCACAGGAGTGTCGAATAACTTCATTTGCTTCTGCTTGCCGAGTGGTTACTAGTTCAATTTTTGATCCATGAACAAGTATTGTTCTCACATCTAGAATTTCTTTAGAGCCATTTACTTTTACACCAAGTGTATCTTGAGCTAAACGGGCACCAATGCTTTGCGCAACTTCTAGTGCTGTAGGATTATGATCAAAAGTTTTTTTACTATTATCTGGTAATATAATTTCTATTGAATTCATGAGTGAAATAAAATTGTGAAATGTTGATTTATTGTCATAATTCAGGCTAACTCTTTTATATTAAATGAGTCAACTTCTTTTAAAAATTTGCTAAATATTTTAAAGCTGATTTTACCTTAATCCCGTCAGCATTAGAAAATTCGCGATTAAGATTTTTTACGAGTTGAATACATTCAGCGTCTGGAAAAAACCTTTTAAATAATTTAAAATTTGGAGTAATTGAGGAGTCTGATAGTTTGACCTCAATAAGTAGTGATTTTTTTTTATTTTGTTCAACAAAAAAATCAATTTCTTTATCATCTTTAGTTTTTGCAAAAAAGAGTCCGAAGCGAATTCCTTCAGTATCTTCAAAAAATTCTAGTTGCTTTTTTAAACTTAAAGCGACTAAATTTTCCAGCTTGGCAGACTCATCTCCACTCACACGGCCAATATCATAAAAATAATACTTATTTGACTTTTTAATACCTCTAGCAATATTTTTAGTTTTGGGACCAACTTTAAAAATAACATAAAGATTTTCTAAAGCAGTTATCCATCGTTTAATAGTTTTATCATCTCGATCTAAATCTTCAGCTAAAGAGTGAATCGAAATTGTGGAACCAACCCTTTGCGATAATAGTTCAACTAAAAGTTCTATCCCATCTATATCTCTAATTTTTTCAAGCGAAAGCAAGTCCTGTCTTAATATTGTATCCATGTGGGTTTTTCGCCATATATTCGCATACTTTTCTGTACCTTGAATAAAAGGTTCAGGAAAACCACCTAAAGTTATTAATTTTTTATAATTGTCATCTAGATTTCCTTGATTATTTAACTCTTTTAAATCTAATGGATTTAAACGGAAAGAAAAAAAACGACCAGCCAAAGAGTCACCCATTTTTTTGGCGATATCTAATTTTGCGCTTCCTGTAACTAAAATTTGTTGTCGCTCAAGATGACCTTCATCATAGATACCCTTAAGCCAAAGCTTCCACTTTTTCATTTTATGTAGCTCATCAAAAATCACTAATTTTTTTTCTCGATCCCATTCTTGATCAAGGAATACTTTTATATCTTTTTTAATATCATAATTATAATACACAAAATCATTTAAAAGATTCTTTGCTATTGTTGTTTTACCAACCTGTCTAGGTCCCATTATTAATACAATTTTTTTCTTTAAAAAGAATTCTAAATTTTCGATAGAATAATAGCGTTTCATATATGTCTAATTTGGACAGTAATACCTAAAAAGTCAAGTCTAATTTGGACTACTGTCCAAATTTGACATATACTGATTTTTGCATGTACTCAACTTAAAAGGTGATTAAAAATCACCCTAAATAAAAAAAATTACTAATGAGAAGTCCCGAATTGAATAGGCTGAGTAGTAAAAGTAATTTGTGCTTTAACATAAGTTTCTTCTGGATCAGTAGAGCCTTTAGCTTCGGTCATAATTACAACTTGTGGATCAAGGTGAAAATCTAATCTAAGGGCACTATAAAAATCTTTACAAAACTTACCTTCACATCCAATTCGACCAGAAACTTTTGTAATAACTTTTGTGGTCCGTATTAATCCAGTAGAAGCACTTAGTTCATTCATTAGGGCAATGTTACAATTTGTTTTGGCGCTATGCTCAGAGTGTTCACAAGTTGGACCAATACCAGTCTGCACAACTAAAACATCTGAATTAAATGGTTTGAAAGAATAACCTGCATAGGTTGTATGATCAATTTCTTCATCACCTTTATTGTTAAAATCAAATTTTAAAAAAACACACTTATTCATTTGAAAATCAAAGCAATATTTAAATTTTGATTCTAGTGAAAACTTTTTTTCATTGATAATTTCAAGCTGGTCAGTAGTTAATTCAGTTTCACTCACAACATATCCCCAGCCACGCCCTAAAGTTCCACGATAAGTTAGGCTTGCCCCCACCCCTTGCCCATCAGTACCTGCATACGCTGACACTCCAGCAATAATCCCTTGATTTTTTAACTTCAAGTCTTCTAAAAAACCACTTTGATGATGGTGATGGCTTGCTCCCATAGTCATATTATCAATTTCACTATCTGGTAAACTTTTATATTTTAAAAACATCATCATATCATTAGCCATATGATAAAGATTATGACAGTGAAACATCCAAGCTCCTCGATATTCAGGATCAGAGTAAAACTCTAAAGTTTTAGTTTCTCCAGGAAAAATAGTCGCCGTGTGCAATAAGGCTTTTTTAGAAATAATCTCATCTGTATCACCATCTTCAACTAATCTAAACCAATTTCCATGAAGGTGCCATGGATGATTCATCATTCCCATAACCATATCATTATTAATTGTAACACGAATTCTTTTACCCTCTGATATTTCAAGATATGGCATTCCCATTCTCGATTTTAAAATCGTACCACTACCATTTTCTCCTTTAATGACAAAATTATGAAAACTTTTAAAACCCTCAACGATAGATAAAAGTACATCTTTTAATAAACTTCCTTCCCCCTTCGCTTTTTCTTTTTCATCTGCTAATTTTTCTTTTGAAGTACCATTTATAGTCCAGTAATAATCATCCATATTACCACCAATTGAAAGGTAATGGTTTTCTATCTCAGCTTCGAAATGATAAACTTCATATGGGTATGTTGTATCTTGGCTGTTTAGCATTTTAAGTAAACTATAATTAATTTCCTGTATTGAATCAGATTCTTTTGGATAGGGTCCACAAAATTGAATTGGTACATTTCTACCAGATACCACATTTATGTCAGAGTCAGACAGTCGACTTAATTTTTTATTGAAATCATCATCAGTAGTCTCAAAAATATTCTCAAAAGCACTTCCAATAGCAGAGAAAACACTTTGTGGGTTAAAACTTGATTCAGAATTGTCTTTCTGATCAAGGTTTGAAGTCTCTGAATTATCCTTAATTCCCATACGATTTCCTAATAAAACTCTTGAAATTCTTCGCCCTTTCTCATTTGGATCATTTTTATCAAGTACATTATCTAAATCATCAATGGATTTAATTCTAAACTCATACAAATTTCCATTTTCAGGTATATCAACCACAACATCATAGGTTTCTCCCATTCCCATATAGAGTTGATCTGTATAAATAGGAGCAACTGATAACCCATCTTTTGCAACTACCAGCAAATCAAGTTTTTGATTTGGATTTAACTTAGAATCATTAGCATAGTCCAAATAAAAATATGAAGATGCAGATCCATTTATTAAACGCAATCGAACCTTTTCCCCTTTTTTGAATTCATTAAATTCTTTTGATACTTTTTGTTTTTCTAAATCTAATGTTTTTGGCAAATTAGAAAGTTTTTTAAGAACACCTCCGCAGTTCAAACATATTTCATCATTAATAAAAAATGAAGTATACCAAACATCCGCTGGATCCATAAAAAACATTTTCATAAAAGAAAAATTATTTAAATATTCTTCTGTACATTGAAGTTGATTTAAAAACTCCCGTCCAATTTGGCTATCAAATTGGTATTGGTTAAGATTTTCACCAAACATGAGTGCACCCAAAACTTCTTTAGAGTTTTTATCATGTTTATAATCTGAAAAAAATAAGGTTCGATCATGATGATACGGAACTCCTATTCCACCATAGGTAGGATTTCCAATTTTTGAATTAGCCCTACGATAATTATCATTTCTTTCTTTTTCTGGATTAGAAAAAATTATGAAAGCCCCTTTAGTATCTTGTTCATATAGGTCATGGGGATGATACCAATAGGTTCCATTTTGTTGAATTAGAAATTCATATTCTTTAACCTTGCCAGGTTCAATAGGAGCTTGCGTAATACCAATAATTCCATCTTGATTGTTAGGTAATATTAAACCATGCCAGTGAATTGAAGTTCCTGTTGATTCTAATTCTGGATTTTTTTCATTTATAACCTTAATAACTGCTATTTCTCCTTCATTAAAAAATAATGGTGGAGCATTTACAGCACGTGATTTAGATTTTATATCACTATCAGATTGGGATAGAGGATTACAGTTTTTTAACTTATCATAGGAATCATATTCTTCCATTGTGGTTTTTAAAAATTCTAATTTTGTTATTGGATCTTTTTCTTTTCTTAATTTCAAAGTGTATTTTCGTTTAGTACCTACTCTAGTTTCAGCAGCCACTCCATTTTTCAAAGAAGTAGATATTATTGGTTCTTCAACTCCAGTGCAATAACCAAGTTTTTTGTAGGCATCTAAACCTGGACTTGAATTAGGAAACTCAACCAAATCTTTTGGTTCAATTCTTAATCGAGGTTTTGATGCTCTTGGAATTTTTGCAAAACCTTCACAGCCGCAGTAATTTTTTTGTTGGCAGGAATTTAAATTAACTGGTGTAGTTTCTGGTGCCACACAAGTTCTACCACTTCCTCCTCCGGGTACTGCTGGTGGTCTTTTTTTACCTGGTGCTGGAGGAGGAGTGGATGGCGGCGTAGGAGCTCCTACTTGTGGTGGTGTTTGTGGTGAATCTGACGTTTTGCGAGGAGTAACCCTTGGAGGCCTTCTTTTGTCAACCTGATTTGAATGATCTGAATGTACTGTATGATCTTGGGCAAAACTATAATTAGGGAGTATTAAAAAATAAATGACCGAAATAAATTTAATATTCAATTTAAAAAATGTTTTTAAATTATTAAGTAAAGTAATACTGTTGTTTGTAATTAAATACTTCATTTCACACCTGACCTTTTATAAATCATTAAGTATACAATTAAACAAAAATTGTTACTCAATCGCCTCGATATGAATTAAAAAACCATACCGAGGTTTATTTATTTTGATTTGAATAAGCAAATATCCACTTCTAGGTTTTGTTTATTCAAATCTTAAGCCAGGTTTGAAAATTTTTATTAATGTTAAATAATTTCTATTAAAAAAATATAAATCAAGATCGCATAATAAATTAAACTATTAATTAAAAAGTAAATACTGTTGCGGTCTGACCATTATCTTCTTTTGCCTTTTTTAATAAAGCTGAATACTCAGGTAAGTTCTTCTCTATACAGTCTTGATAAGATATAGATGAAAAATCTCCAGATTCACATGTAGAGATTTTTTGATTAAATAAAGTGATTTCTTCAACAATATTTTTTCCTAAACTTATTGCACCAAAAAAACCTGTTCTAATCTGAAGATTTTTTTCTAATAAACCTTTTACTAATTGATTGTTTAAATCTTTATTAGAGTCCGAACCAATATAAAGTTTATATTTTGGAATAGAATCAGAATAATCACTTTCAAGAACACTTCCATTGTAAGGGAAAAAAGCATTTTGAACTGTATCTAAATAGTTATCTCCATTTTTAAAGTATCTTATTAAAGCACCAGCCCCTCCCTCTTCAAAACTCTTAATATGAGGCAATCGAATAAATGGCACATAAATTTGACTATCAATAGTAAGCTTGGTAGGAACTAAATCCATTACCAAGTGATTTAACACTACATTTAATTTAATGTGCTTTTGATACCAATTTTGAAGAAAACAATTATCACTACATAACTCAGGACTCAATCTTACTAATAATCCAGCTTCTTTATCATCAAATTTTGGCACAAAATGGATAAAAGTATCACCTAATCTTGGAACAGCAAATATCCTATTTGTAAAGAATATATCAATTTTAGGATTATGTTTTTCTGCATCATTAAAATAAAGTTTATCTTCATTAAATTTTAAATCTTTAAATGTCATCGCTGCAAAGTGATTAGTATGAGGTTTATTATCAACAATTACATCTTGAACTTTAATTTTCAAAGTTTTTAATGCAGTTTCAATTTCAACTGACTTTCTAAGAGGAGAACTAAATGTCTGAGGTAAATTAAGGACCGCGCCTCCTGATATATTTGTAATTAAAACACCAGTTTCACGATCTCTTTTACGCTCAATATTTAAATTAAGCGCAACTAAATCAAACCCTTTTTGAAATCTACCTGTAGTATAATACCCTCTAGAAAGTGAGACACCACTTACAATTGTGTCATTGGAATAACTTTGATTTTTAAAATCACCAATTAAATAATCACTTTGTAATTGTTGGGATAAATCTCCATATATTTGTTCAAAATTAGAATGTTTAGGATCGTCATCTAAAGACTCGCAAACTAAAGCTGGAAGTATTGCGACACGCAGCTTATATTCAAGTTCACTATGAATATTCATTAAAGATTCTTTTATTTTGGAAAACACGTAAGACTGAAATTGTAATAACGCTTCATCAGAATTTGCTGGTAATTTCTTTACAACTTCATCTATATCTTTTAAGGATTCACCAAATTGCGCCATTACAACATCATATTGATTTTCAGAAACAGCTTTTTGAGTAGCTTTAAGTCTTTCCTGAATTTCTTTCTTTGAATCTAGGACTTTTGAAATTAAATCCCTATTTAACTGAGATAAATTAAAATTATGATGTATATCAACCCCTGTAAAACGTGGGCAAAATGAAATATCATTATTTTTATTTTCACCAGCAAAAGTCCTTTGAGAAAATCCAATTAATACTGAACTAAATAGTACAAGAGATGTTTTTAAGATTGTTTTATAATTTAAATATTTTTGCTTATTCATTGTTGATTTCCTCTATTACTTTCCATTTTGCTTACTATTTAAATCTAAAGTAATCGACATAACTATAGATTTTAACAATTCAGTTCTTAAAAAAGGGTTTATTAACTCTTGTTGCGAAATATTTTTTTTATTTTTAAAAGCAACAGGAAGTGCCAAACCCCAATGATGAGTTTTAGCAATACCTAAAATTTTAGTGTTAACATCAACACCTGTTAGAGATTTAGTTAACTCTGGCCATAAAACTGTTTTATGCCAATCAACTTGGCTATCATTAATTTCAGTTCCACTAAATGCCAGCCCTATGCCATCATCATTTCCAACAGCTACTAAATCTTTATAACTATTATTTAGAAATTTTTGATCTGAAGATATATTATAACCTTTATTAATACCTGTTTGATACAAACTATTTTCATCATTGCTTTCTGGAGCCAAAAAACCGATCAGTGTATAATAATTTATTGTACTTGGTAAACCATATCCATACTTTTTAAACCATGCAATTCTTGAAGGAGTTGACAATTCAGTTATTCCATCCCATGCCGCTCTAAAATATGTAGCAAAATATTTTATAAAATGATTTACACCTTTCAAAGTTGTATAAATATTTTTATTTTTTAAACCATCTCCTATGGTAGATTTTATTTCTCCGTAACCAAATTTTTCGAGCATTTCATTTGTAAAATCTTGCATTCCCATAAAATCCAGCTGATAATCAGCAGACTTTTGAAATGCATCATTTAAACTATTTAGCGCATCTTCTGAATTTAAAACAAATTTCAATAAATGTTCGCGAACTTTAAATAATGAAGTAATATTACCTTTTAAAAGCTCTTCAGTGATTTCACTAGATAATAAATTCATACTTTTTATTTTATCACTAGCGTTATCTAATTTTGAATATAAATCTGATGGCAAATTCTTTTTACTATTTTTTAATTCATATTTCATTAAATTATAAAAATTATGATATGCTAAAATATTTGTTAAGATTTTATCAACAACTGGTTTAATCATATTCAATGATTCTGCAGAAGCTTTAATTGGCTCACTTGACAAACCTGATGTGTTTAAATCTTTACTTACTTTTTGACCTGCATTTTTAAATGCATTTAAAACCATATCGACATCATGCTGTGTAATAATTTGAAGACTCAAAATCAAATCTTTCAAATTTTGTATAAATTTTATTTTAAATGGAGCATTTTTTCTATCCAAATATGAAATTACATTCTCATCAGCAAGAGCTGATCCGTATACAACTCCACCTAAAGACACTTGAGCTTTAATTGAATTAGACCAATTTTGAGCTGTTGAATACACTTCTTTAATCTTATTTTTTAATTTATTTCCACATTTTGGCCTTTCAATTAATGCATCATTAGAACGATAATCCTTATGAGTTAAAATATTTATCATTTCAAATGAAATTGGGGTACCTCTAGAATAACCCATCAATATTACTCTATCTGGTATTTTAGAATACATCTTTTTATAAACTTCCATGAACTTATTTAATCTGTCAGAATATAGAGTTGCTAATTCTACTTGTTTACCTAAAGATTCAAGTGACATTGGTTCTAAACCAAAAACCGCAACTTTTATTAGGGGTTTCTGAGAATCATCATCAATACTTGCAACTTTCATCCAAGATTTAATATCTCTTGATTCAAAAAGAAATGATTTATCACAATCGTCTTCACCTTTATCTAATGATAAATTTTTCAGTAAAAAACGTTTTGATTCTCTAAAATCATCAGATTGTGTTGATGAGCTTTGTAAATATTCTTCAAATTTAGTTTTAAATGATGACTTTTTATTAAAAACCTCAGCAAATGCTGTTTGATCTATAAACTCACCAAATATCCCAGGAACAATTACTATTAATGTATCTGTACCCTTTAGATTTGAAATTGTATCTTGAAATTTACTTTCAAAGTTTGAATCTTTAGATATTCCAATATTACTAACACTATCATACTTTAGTTTACTTACTGAATTTTGAATTGAACAATATTTTTCAATATTATCTGAAGATAACTCTGTATTAAATTGTTTTTTGTTACCTAAGACTTTTGGTAATTCTTCTTCACAACTTTCTTTTTCACTAGATAAATCCTTAACTACATCGAAATTAGGAAATGAAAGTAAATAATCCTTAGCAGAATTTCCATTTGTAATAGACTTATCAAAAGTTGAGTTAAAAAATTCATTTAATTGTGTTGACCTTTCAAATGTATCTTTGATGTCTTTTATTTGAACTCCGGCCCAAGCCTCAGTATAGATAAAACAAATATGAGTTAAAACTAAACTTATCGTCATTATTTTTCTATAATTTAAATAAGTTTTCTTGCCTGATGTAATTTTCATATGCACACCTCATTGATGACTATTTTTCTGAATCTGATAATATATACTAAAAAAATAATTAATTTTCACCTGTAATGAATTAGACAAATGGACTGTTTTTGTCACAGTGAATTTTTTTTCTTCACTGTAAACTATTAAGACAAAGAACTCAAAAAAGGGGCTTATTTTGATTTATTTCAATTCTAAATCTTTTTTATTCGATTTGAGACGGCATAGATCTTGCCTTACTCAATTATGAATTATTATAAACTTTTGAATAAATACTGTTATGGAGATTTTATGAATAAGAAAATTCAAGACCAACTCAAGCTCTTAATAAGCGGTATACTTATAGCTTTTTTAAGTTTGAATTTACTAAATGCCTGCACACCTCCAAGCGATCGTAAACCAGTTAAAAAAACTGAAGCTGAAAAAAGAAAGATCAAAGAAACTTTAACCAAAGAGTGTAAACTTAAAGAACATAAGGACTCAAAAAAGTGTAAAGACTTTTTAAAAGAGCAAGCAGACTTAAAGAAAAAATGTAAAGAAAAAGATAATAAAGATACTAAAGAATGTAAGGAATTTAAAAAATCTAAAGATGTTGATGATGACTTAAAAAGTATTCCAGGAATGACAAAACCTAAAGTTGATACTGATTTAAAAGATGATGAAACTACCAAAGAAGATCTTGAGGTTATTAGTGATCTTTTAGATTACTCACATAATAAATTTGAAGCCGCATGGAAAGTAGCTCGAACTGCAGATAAAAATAAAAAGTCTTCTGATTTATCTGATGATTCAACAGATGATGAAAAGACAATAACAGTATCATCATCTGAAACTCTAGGTACTACAGTTTTTAGTTTCACAAGAAACCTCATTGATGACAAAAAAGTTATCCTGAAAAAAGAAGATGGAAGTATTACAAGTAAAGATACTCGTTATGTTGTAGTTAAGAAAAAAAGTGATAAACAAGCTGAATATATTTTTTATGGTTCAAAAAAAGAAGATAACGAATCTTATGACGATATTGTAAGTAAAGGTTCAAAATTGATGACAGTCCTTCATTATATTGACGAAGATACTTATCAATTGTTTTATAAACCTGAGGAAGCACAAACCTTTGTTAAAACTGGTTTAAAGATTGCTCAATTTGGAGTTGATTATGATGAAAATAATCCACCTCTATGTGCCATTGAATGGAAATCAGATGAAAAAGGGAAATCAGCTTTAGAATGTGTAAATTTAGCCCATGATATTACAACTACAACAGGATATAATTTCATAAAGATTATTTATAACCCAAGTAGCTCTGTAACTGCAAAGGAT
>SXSU01000078.1 GCA_005793345.1 Bdellovibrionales bacterium | reverse complement strand
GAACCAGATAGTCCAGTTATTGTTATTAATTTATCCCTTGGAATCTCTAGCGAAATATTTTTTAAATTATGTTCTCTTGCTCCTTTAATAACGATTTTTTTAACGGTATTACTCATTTTTTTAGTAAATTTTATTCTTTTAATTTGATTAGTCTGGTATAATAAATCTTTAATTTTTAGTTCAAAAAAGATCTATATTATGGCTGGTAGTTTAAATAAAGTTTTATTAATTGGCAGACTTGGAAATGATCCAGAAATTAAGCAAATGCAAAATGGTAAAAGTGTAGCACGTCTAAGTGTAGCTACCTCTGAAAGCTGGAAAGATAAAAGTACTGGAGAACGAAAAGAAAAAACAGAATGGCATCGAGTTGTAATTTTTAATGAAGGTTTAGTTAATGTTGTTCAAAAATACCTTAAAAAAGGAGCTCAAGTTTATATTGAGGGCCAATTAAATACTAATAAATATACCGACAATAATGGTCAAGAAAAGTACAGCACACAAATAGTTTTACAAGGTTACAGTTCAAGTCTTACCATGTTAGATGGAAAAAATTCTTCTTCCGGCGAGGGAAAAAAATTAGATAATAGCCAACTACCTTCTGATGATATGCCTGATATTTCCCAGGACCCCGACGATAAAGTTCCTTTTTAAATTTACTTCATGAGTGAAGCTTCAAATCAAGATAATTCAAAAATAAAAAAATATAGTTCAGTTCAAATTGTTGATGAGATGAAGACCTCATACTTATCTTACGCAATGAGCGTTATTATAAGTAGAGCATTACCAGATGCAAGAGATGGACTAAAACCTGTTCATAGAAGAATAATTTACGCTATGTACAAAGGTGGTTATGATTGGTCGAAACAATTTAGAAAATCAGCAAGAGTAGTCGGGGATGTAATAGGTAAATATCATCCTCATGGGGATCAAGCGGTTTATGATGCCCTGGTAAGATTGGCTCAAGATTTTTCGATGAGTGTAAAATTGCTTGATGGGCAAGGAAACTTTGGATCCATGGATGGAGATAGAGCGGCTGCAATGCGTTATACAGAAACAAGATTAGCAAAAATTGCAGAATATTTAGTTGCAGATATTGAAAAAAATACCATTGATTATCAAAATAACTATGACGATACTGAATTAGAACCAACCGTACTTCCAGCTCAATTTCCTAATTTATTAGTTAATGGTGCAGGCGGTATAGCCGTTGGAATGGCGACAAATATTCCGCCTCATAATCTAGGTGAAATTATCGATGGAACACTTGCTTATATAGATAATAATGAAATTTCTATTGATGAACTGATTAAATTAATTCCAGGTCCTGATTTTCCAACAGGAGGTTTGATTATTGGAAAGGATGCAATAAAAACTGGATATAAGACTGGAAGAGGTTCTATAAAAATAAGAGGAGAAATAGAAACAGAGGAAGAAAAAAAAGATAAAACGTTAATAGTAATTAAATCCGTTCCCTTTCAAACTAACAAGTCTTTACTGATAGAAAAAATTGCTCTGCTAGTTAGAGAAAAAAAGATTGAAGGAATTTCAGACATTAGAGATGAGTCAAATAAAGAAGGTGTAAGAATTGTCATTGACTTAAAAAGAGGTGTTTCAAGCGAGATTATTATAAATCAACTTTATAAATATTCTCCAATAGAGTCATCATTTGGATTTAACACTCTTGCAATACTCAATGGTAAACCCGAATTATTAAATTTAAAACAATTCATAAAAATTTTTGTCGGGTTTAGAGAAAAAATTTTAATTAAAAGAACTTTATTTGATTTAAAAAAAGCAAAAGATCGTGTTCATATGTTAATTGGTTTGTTTATAGCTATAGAAAATATTGATGAAATAATTGCTATTATTCGCAAATCCAAAAACCCAAATGATGCAAAAACAATATTACAAAATAAACAATGGAACTTTAAAAAGTCAAAAATTAATAAGGATATTTTAGATGTTAGTGATTTATCTAATAAGGAGCAATATTATTTATCTGACTATCAGGTTAGAGCAATTCTTGAATTAAGACTTCAAAAACTTACAGCAATTGGCCATGAAGAAATTAATCAAGAAATTTCAGATCTTCATAAACTCATAATTAAATATAAAGAAATTCTTAATGATAGGAATGCATTGCTAACGCAAATTAAAAATGAACTTAAAGATATCAAAAGTAAATTTGCAAAACCTAGAAAAACGAAAATTATAAATAAAGTCGAAAATTTTGATATAGATGATGTTGTTCAAAAAGAAGATGTAATTATTACAATTACTAATAAAGGCTATATCAAACGTAGCCCTTTAAGTTCAATTCGTGTTCAAAAAAGAGGCGGCAAAGGTAAGACTGGAATTACTACTCGAGATGAAGATTTTGTAAGTCAAATATTTACCGCTAACACACTCACGCCTATTCTCTTCTTTTCATCAAAGGGAATTGTTTACAAATTAAAAGCTTGGAAAATTCCTGAAGGTTCAAATCAGTCAAAAGGAAAAGCGCTTCAAAGCATTCTTCCTTTGAAAGAAGGACATGTGATTACTTCTATAATGCCTCTTCCTAGTGATGAAGCGACATGGGCAAAAATGAAAATTATATTTGCAACTGCTAACGG
>SXSU01000077.1 GCA_005793345.1 Bdellovibrionales bacterium | reverse complement strand
TGAATAAGTGAATAAGTGAATAAGTGAATTTTTAGGAAGGTAGGGGAGAGTTAAGAATGACTCTCCCGAGTATTTTTATAAGTTAAAAATATATAAGTTATTATTGGTTTTGTTGCGAACTTGTTTCACCACTTAAACCACCAGTCCCAGGTATTCTAAATGAGCATGCTTCTTCATTAGCGCCTGTGCACGATGTTTGTAATGGCCAAGGTTTTATAATTATTTTTTTATTATTTATTGTTTTATTATTAACAGTTTTGTAATTGTTAATATTTTGTTTTTCATCTTTATCCCAAATTAAGTAACCAGCGAGAAGTCCACCACCGAAAACAGTAGCTAGTGCACCACCAACTGCCCAACCATTTGTTGTGCAGTACCATAAATCATCACATTTTTCTTTTGTTTCATGTTTGATTGCCCCTGTTGTTTGGGTAGTACCATTATCTGCAGTAGCAGATTTACATTTGTCTGGATAAATGATTTCAGAATAATTTTTATTATTACAAAGTCTATTATCAAATGATCCATCTTTTGTATTTAAGTACTTATCAAATGCCTTACGACATTCATTTGGATGCTCCTTGGCAAAACCTTCGGTGTCAGTACATTGTGTCGTCACAATTCCTGGTAAATTTGTATCTGGAGATAATTGTTTAGAAGCTTGTTGTAATTTACTTAATCTTTCAATAGCAGCACTACATGCTCTTCTATTGTGAGTAGCACAGTCTCCTTCTTTACCTTCTGTATCAGGGCATTCTTTTGGGTCTACCCTAGTAAAATTTGTGAAGTCACGATAATCTACACTTTTAAAAGAATCAGGTTGGCTTGTAAATTTCGCTAATTTGCTAGTTGATTCTTTTCCATAACAAGTATCAAAAATTGAAATTGTAGTGTTAGAAAGCCAAACTTTAAAACTATTTTCTGCTTCAGCATCTGATTTTGAGGTATCGGATTTAAATTGATTAATTTTACTTTTGATAATTTCAGAAACATCCTCGCTATGGCTTGCGCATTCACTTTCCGAAGTCAAATTAGGTGGGTTGGTATTCGCACAATAATCTTTTGTTGAAAAAATGTCGGCACACTTAATCTTAGAAGTATCTCCGATTTTACAATATCTATTTAGATCATCGGGTTCGCACTTCCCAGTGGATGAAGTATAAGTTCCAGGATTACCGCCGTTTAGGCATTTTCCATTATATGAGTCTGCTTGAGAGGGAGTTTCAAGAACATTTAATAACCAAGAGTATTTTCCTTTTTTTTCTGCTTTAAGGATCAATTCATTTAATCCTGGAATTAAATATCTTTGGTGTTGTTCAAGGGAAATGAGGTAGTTTCTATAAGCCTCTTGATATTTAGCTGCTGATTTAGGATAGGCTTGGCTCAAAGAAAGTAATTTATTATTAGACATTATCGGAAAATTAAATCCAGTTAAATTATTAACTAGATTAGAAAAAAATAAATCATGAAAAGTATATTTGCCTAATGAATCTTGAGCATATACTTTATCAAGCTCTTTAACAAGTGAGTATTTTAATGAAAATTTGCCATCGGTGATACTTATATTAACAACCTGCTTTTCATCAGTTGATTTGCCCTTAGTTATTAAAATAGTTGGGGCTTTGAGGTTTGGATTTTTTTTAATTAAATAATCAAACTTCATTCTGTTTTCAGGGTCGAAGCCATGTTTTACTTTATTATACCACTCCGATGCTGTAATTCCTTTTTTATTTAATCCAGAGAATTCAGCATAGTTTTTTACAGAATCATAAAAAGAAACTTTTTCTTTTTGTTTGGCAAGTAACAGTGGCTCAAAAGCTAATGATACCGCCAAAAATGTTGAGATTGACTTTACAATAGGTTTTGTAAAAAACATAGATCACTCCTGAAAGAAATTAATCTTGGTAAACTTAAATTTATTAACAAATTAATACTTAAAGCTTATAAGTAAATATCGAGAAAATAAATAGCACATATCCTAAAATTGTGTAATATCAGACCTAAGCCATAGCGAATTTAGGCAGAAGTCCAGCGACAAAAGTTGATGTAACCTTTCAGTTTTTGTTTTTAAATTCTCTAAATTTGTTTTAGATTATAATTTTTGTTATAATTAATTTATTTAACTTTTGAGAGTGTAGTTATGAGAAGTGAAGTTACTTTAGAAGAAATATTGATTTATCCATTTAATGATATAAGTTGGGATCATGAGATGGAGTCCTTTTTTTCAAAGTCAGATAAAGTTTATTTAAGTCAAAAAAAAATTATTACGAATCAATATTTTCCTGACCTTAGAGGAAATTTTTTACCCAATTTCGATACCAGTGCTTATTTTAAAAAAAATCTGTATTTTAAACATTTATTAAATTTTAAAAGTTATACTCATGAATACAATAGGTATGTTAACGCTCGTTCAATGACTGAAAAAATATTTTTAAAATTTTCAGACGATACTATAATAAGCCTGGGTATGTCAGTTTATCATAAAAATATTGTTTGCGTTCCTGATGAGCTAAAACCCATAAATATAAATATTGAAAAGTATTTTGAAATTAATGAAGGTGTGGATATAAATTCAATTGATACACATTTTTTTATGGATTCAACTACAAAATATATAATTGCAAAGTATTGTAAAACTGCTCTTGATTTGGGACATAAAGTTTCATTAATTGATCAACAAATACAACCTAGCCAAGAAATGCAATCCTTTCAAAAAATTAACTTAAATGAAATTCAAATAGTTCCAATTCCGAAAATAGAAACCAGTTTATCGATACATTCGAATGAGTCTGGTGATATTCTCAATTCTCAAATTAAATTAAGTGTCATTAGCGAATTTCAAGCAGAGGGAAATTTATTTTGTTTTAAAGAGTGGGGACTTTCACCTGAAAAAAATAAATTAATTTATTCGTATTTTTTTGATCAGTACTCATATTTTTTAAAAACTATCCCTCACTCAAGTTTTCCGGATAAAGACATGGTTTTTCATGGAGCGAATAATGGCTATTCATTTAGATATTTTCAAAAAATAAATTTTAAGATTTTAGATTTATATTTTCAAAGTTATGACTATTTTAGTGCAGTTGTAAACCGATTACCATCATTGCTAGTTAAAGATATACTAGAAAAAAGTAAAACTTTTATTAGTATCGATAAAATTAATATTGAACCTCAGATTAAATTTAATGACGATAATTCATTTAATATATTTATAAAATTAGGAATTCAAAATGTAGATTTGTATTTTACTTATGATATTTACAGAGAGCATTACTACATATATTCTTTACTTTTAAAGGGAATCGGCGGATGGGCAGAGCCAGACGAAATTTCAAGATCCCACAAGGCAAATATTCGAAAAAATGAATTGTATTTATACAGGAGTCAAGGGATTGCTTCGATGGCATTGATGGAAATTTGCAGCTATTTAATCTCATCGACCTTAACTGATGGAAGTACGATAAATTCAGAAAAAGATCTTGCAAAATATATTTATAAAAAAGCTCTAGATATGCTGAGTTTTGCTAATCAAAAAAAAATAAAATCAAATGGAGAAAGTAAAGAATCTCCATCCTATTCAAAGGTTAATGTCAGTGGTAAATTTGAGTCCCAATTTTGTGCAGATATCATGAATTGTATTAAATACTTTAAAAAAGATAAAGTAATTATTGGGAAGTCATCAATTATAAAATTTGATAATCAATTGTATTTGCCTTATTTTATTAAAAACATAATATCATATTATTTGTTAAATATAAATAAAAACTTATTATTTAAAATGCGAGATTTACAATTTTCTAGCTATATCACACATTTATTTTTTAAAGAATCTATTTCTAATAGTTTAGATATTGAACGTAACGAATATATTTTTATAAAAACTCCAGATGAAATAGACGCTGCAAATTTAGAATTTACTAAGGTGAAATTTGATTCAAAACATGAACGAAATAAATTACTTTTAGAATTTAGTAATGGATTTAAAACTATTTATAATAAAAATAACAAAGTAAGTTTTATAAACGATGAAGAAATAAAATTCGAGTTTGTCATGAGAGAAAACCAAAAAACAAATTGGTTTGAATTGCATCCGCAGGTTTTTTTTGAAGGAAAAGAGATTGCATTTGATAAAGTTAATTGGGATATTTCAAATGGAATATTATCCTATAAGGATAAATTTTATAAAATTCCCAAAAAAAATATTCCTTCTTTGAATAGATTAAAAAAGTTTTGGGAACAACTAAATGTTAAAATGAATTCAAAATTTAATTTTGAAGTAAGTGAATCGACTTACTACCCACTTCATAAAAATCAAACTTTAGAGTTACTTGCATTGGATGCGAGCGGAGTAAAAATTATTGGTGATGAAAAGTGGGATCATATAATTAAATACTTTAACAACTTGAATAATTCTGACAGAAAATCTCAATTAATATTGAATAAATTAAAATACAAACTTAAGGGGCATCAAGAAAGTGGTGTGAAGTGGTTAAATGATTTATATCAGCTAAAGCTTGGTGCAGTATTAGCGGATGAAATGGGATTAGGAAAAACTCTTCAAATTTTGGCATTTTTAAGTCATTTGCAAAGTACTAATGAACTTGGAAAATGTCTTTTAGTAGTTCCACCAACCCTTGTTTATAATTGGATATCTGAAAGTAGCAAATTTATAGAAAATTTGCCAATTTTAGTTTTTTCAACTATTGCTAAAGAAAAAATCATTGCCGAGCTTCAGAAAAATTCTAGTCAAGTTATATTAGTAACTTATGGATTGTTAGTTGAGCATGAAGATTTATTTACTCAGTTTCAGTGGAATGTTATTGCATTTGATGAAGCTCATCATCTTAAAAATATTTCGGCACAGAAAACATCTGCTGCTCGAAAATTAACGGCAAGTTTTAAAATCTGTATTACTGGAACTCCAATGGAGAATCATTTGGGAGATTTTTATTCTTTATTGGATCTAGTTGTGCCTGGTTGTTTAGGTAAAAGAGATGAGTTTATGAGGTGCTATGCCCCTAAAGAAAATCCCCCATCGATCGATGATATAAATTATTTAAGATTAAAGACTAAACCTTTAGTTTTGCGTAGAACTAAAAATGATGTATTTTTAGATTTGCCTGAGAAAACTGAGACTACTCATTACCTTGATTTTGATATTCAGCAAAAAAAAATTTATAGAGATATTGCAACATCTTGTAATGATGAAATATTAAATATTGTAAATGAAAAGGGAGAAAAGGCTTCTCAATTAAAAATGTTTTCAGCTCTGCAAAAACTTAGACAAGTATGTTCTGATCCCAGTGTGTTAAAAAACATAAATTATTCTGGAATCCCTCCAAAAATTGAAGTGTTGATGAATGCAATTGTGGAGTTAATTGAAAGTGGGGAGTCTGTAATTGTTTTCACACAATTTATTCATACATTAAATAGCATTTCTAAGTTGCTTGAAAAAAATAATATTAAGTTTGAATCAATTCAAGGGTCTACTACTAGACCTGCACGCGTGAGGGCCTTAAAAAACTTTACAGAGTCTAGTGATAATATGGTATTATTAATGACTTTAAAAACAGGTGGTGTTGGATTAAATTTAACAAAGGCTTCGTATGTATTTCATATTGATCCATGGTGGAATCCTGCTGTTGAAAATCAAGCAACAGCTCGAAGTCATCGTATGGGGCAAACTAAAAATGTGACTGTATATAGGTATGTGATGAAAGATTCATTGGAAGAAAAAATAGAAATTTTAAAAGATAAGAAATCAAAATTATTTGATAATTTACTTGATAGTAAAATAATGAGCGATGAAGAGTTAAATCCTGAAAGTAATAGTGCTTCAAATATAATTTCAAAAGACGAGTTTATGTATTTGATTTCTTCCTCGTGATTTTATCGGATAAAATTATAGAAAAGTTTTTTCTTGACGGTAATCAGAAAAAAACGTTAAAATTCTGATTATGATTCAGAGATATTGTAACTTACCGAAAAAAAACAGCTTTTTTTTGTTTGGTTCCAGGGGAACTGGCAAAACAACCCTTCTTCACTCCGTTTTTGACGAAAGTGATACACTTTTTATTGATCTACTTGAAGCCGATCTTATGGATCAATTTTTGATGGATGTTAGAAGATTTGAGGCTCTTATATTGGAACCTCAACATAAAAATAAAAGAGTTGTTATAGATGAAGTACAAAAACTTCCCAAACTTTTAGATTATGTCCATAAGCATATTCAAAAATACAAAAGGCAATTTATTTTAACTGGCTCGAGTAGTCGTAAACTAAAACAACAGGGGACAAATTTACTTGCAGGAAGAGCCTGGGTTTTTAATTTATTTCCTTTTACAAGTTTTGAACTTGGCTCTACTTTTGATTTAAAAAAAACTTTAGAAAGAGGAACTTTGCCAGATTCTTATCTTGCAGATTCTGCTATGGATTCAAAAGAATATTTGAATGCCTATGTGGGTACTTATTTAGAAAAAGAAATTCAACAAGAACAATGGGTAAAAAATTTAGAACCTTTTCGAAAATTTTTAGCTATTGCGGCTCAGATGAATGGTAAAATTATAAATAAATCAAATTTAGCTCGAGATATAGGTGTTCATGATACAACAATTGCAAACTATTTTCAGATTCTAGAAGATACATTACTTGGTTTTCTATTGCCAGCCTATAACACTTCGTTGCGAAAAGCACAAAGGCAAGCGCCTAAATTTTATTTTGTAGACCCAGGAATTAAAAGAGCACTTGATAGAACCTTAACAGTTGAGATGTTACCCCAAACCATAGCCTGGGGAGATGCTTTTGAACATTGGATTATTTTAGAGATTAAAAAAAATGCTCAATACAAAAGGTTAGATTGGGAGTTTTCTTATCTCCGAACTAAAGATAATGTTGAAATTGATCTAATTGTAGATCGTCCAGGTCAGAAAAAATTATTAATTGAAATTAAATCAAAAGAAAAAGTACGAGCAGAAGATGCAAAATCATTAGAGACTTTAGGTCAGGATATTCCTCATAGTGACAAATATTTAATATCTTGTGACCCTCTTGAACAAATTTTTGGAACGACGAGAGCTCTGTATTGGCAATCTGCAATTGAAATTTTATTTTCATAAAAAAATACGTGATCAGACTTAAGACCTTTTTTTAATGGATCTTAGACGAGTTGGACTAGCATTAAATCCTCAATCCCTTATATGATAAAGTTGTGTAAATTTTTACTCTAGTATAAAGGATCAAGTTAATATGATATGGAAATTTAAAAAAAAGAATTTAAATTCAGAGTTATCAATTTTAAAATTCAACTTAGCAAGCTATGTTTTTTTATCATTAATTATTTCTTGTTCACCTGTTAAATTTACCGTAGATGATTCAGAAAAAAAAACAGTTCCGCCTTCTCCTTGTGAAACATCAACTTGTAATACAGAAGAGGGACCTTATGCATGGAGAGTTGGAAGCGATTGGGGAATGTGTTCGCAAGCATGTGGTGGAGGAACTCAAGATCGTGCGATTTATTGTATGAATCCAAAAGATCAAAAATTTCCAGATAATTATTGTGCAGAAAATAAACCTGCAACATCTCAAAGTTGTAACACCAATAAATGTCCTGGAGATACGACAACAACTGTTGAAATTCCAGTTTGGAATTATGGAAATTGGAATGCTTGTTCAGTTACATGTGGTGGAGGGGCCCAATCCCGAATAGTTGAGTGTCGAAAAAAATCTGGTGTTGTGGCAGATACTGAATGTACAGATCAGAAACCAGCACTGAGTCAAGAATGCAATACTCAAGCTTGTCCTATAAATACTATTAGCAAAACTAAAAGCGTAACAGTTCCGTCGGATGAAAATAAACTTGATATTTTACTAGTTATTGATGATTCGTCATCAATGGAAGCTGATAGTGCAAAACTCGCAAGCCGAATGTCAACTTTTGTTAACCAATTGCAAAATGTAAATGTGGATTGGAGAATGTGTATAACTTCATCTGATACATATTTTTATGAAGGACGTCCAATTCAATGGTCAAAAACAAGCACTCGATATTTATCAAAAGATACTAAAACTATTGATAACGAAAGTGGACAGTTAAATTCAATTTTTCAACAAACAGTTTGGGATATATTTCACATCAATGGAACAGGTTCAAATGACGAACGAGGAGTGAGAGCAGCTATTTTGTCCTTACTTCTTAATCCAACTTATCCTTGTTATCGAACAGGGGCTGCAATTGCTGTGATAGTTATTTCGGATGAAGATGAGAGATCTACAGGAGGAAGTTCTGCTTACTCTAGTACTCAAGTAAAGCAATTAACAATAGAAGATTTTCCAGCAACTTATGTAAATTATGTTAAGGCCACTTTTGGTGCAAATAAAAGAATGGCTACTAATGCCATTGTAGTTAAGGACGAAACTTGTCGCCAGCAACAAAATGCAGAGGGTAGCCCTAGTTTTATTGGTACAAAATATATTGAGCTTGCAAATTACACTAATGGTACAACGGGAAGTATTTGTGATAACAATTACTCATCTAATTTATCTTATTTTAAAGAAGCAATTCTTCATAATTTAAGTTCTGTTGAATTAGAATGTATACCTTATGGAGCAGCAAATGTTTCAATACCTAATGGATATACCTATACTATTACAGGTAAAGAAGTCACTTTTACTCCTGCCTTAAGTGGAGGAACGACTGTGACAATAAATTATCAATGTAAGGAATGAGTAGTTTAATAATTTTGAAATTGAGGAGCATGAATTATGCAAAATAAACCAAATCGTGGGAAGTTTTTTTTCTTTATTATATCTTGTGCCTTAGGAGCTGTATTTTATACTTATTATAATCAAATACCAAGGGAATTATCGATATCAGAAAAAGCAGAGCAACGTGCAATGATGATTGCACAACAGTTAATTGAATCGCAATTTCAAGTCAAAAATTTTGTAGAAGAAAAAAAGAATACAGCAGAAGAAAATAGAGGATTAGCTTCGGAGTCACAAGTGCTAAGCCTCACAAGAAAAGTTCTCGATGGTGAAGTGGGAAGAGACCCTTGGGGAAAGCCATTTGGATTTCAAGTTAAGGGTGATGGAAAAAAAGGTTCTATAGTTTATATATGGTCAGTCGGAGAAAATCAAAAGCCTGATTTTAAAAATATAGGAGACATGATAGCAAATGGTTCAAACGGTGATGATATTTTAGTGGTTATGCCTTTTTGAATGTAAGAAAAGTAAACAAGAAAATAATTTTATTCACTGGAGTGTGAATTATGTATCAGACAGGATGTCGGCATTTTTCAGGATATAGGCCATGTACTAAAAATTCAAATTGCAATTCTCAATGTCCGTCCTTGGATATTCCTCTAACTTATATTTTATTTGTTCATCTTGGTCCAATTCATTCAGTATTGCGGGCAACAGCACTTTTTCCTCTGGTGAAACAAAAATATCCAAAATCACATATCACTGTTGTTACTGATTTTCCTCTGGTGTTGGATAATAATCCTTATATTGATAGATTATTATCATCACACGAAGATGATTTAATTTTCCTTAATCCACTGGAGTTTGATATTGGTTTAATTTTAGATAAAAATATTTTAGCTTCAAGTGTAATTGAACGCGCAAAAAAAGTAGATTTTTTATATGGATTTAAATCAAATGAAAATGGAGCAATAGTTCCTGCCAATCCAAGTGCATTTGAATTATGGGAACTAAGCTTAAACTCAGATCTTAAAAATGAAACCATAAACTTAAAAAGTTTAATGCATCTCCAGGCAAAATCATTAAATTTAGAATTTAATGAAAATTATAGTTTTACGCCAAGTCTTGTATTACGGGATGTAGAAAATCAAGTATCTGAATTACGAAAAATGATTTGGTCGCAAAGAGGGATTAAGAATATTATTGGCTTATACACATCAAAAATTGAATTATTTGAACTCAAAGAAATTTTACTCAGCCTTAAATCTTATCACCAAATTTCTAATTTCTCAGTCGTCTTAATTGGTACAAACGAAGATGAGATAAATCACCAAATTTTATCTCAAGAGTTTGACTGTGTACACGTATCACCATTAGGTGAGGGTCTTCGGAGTGTAATGAGCACAATAAATGCTTGTGATTTTATTTTTGGAGTAGATTATTTAGGTTTACAAATTGCAATTGCTTGCAAAAAAAATATAGTTTGTTTATCAAAAAATAATTTTAATTATGAATTCAATTTTTATAAAAAAATATTTTTATACTCAGAAAAAAATTATAATAGCCAGGTATGGGACAATTATTTAAAGACAGATCCGAAAAACAATTCGCCTGAAATAGAATCGCTGAATCAATCTAAATATGATATAAATTGCGAGTCTAATCAAAATGAAATTGAGAATGATTGGTTTGAGTCTATTAATGATCTTATAATGTAATCAAGATATACTGTTTTTCTGTAATCTTGTAGCACAATGATTTGGATCTTTAGATTTTTAAGGTATAGAGTTTACGTGATTTTTTTGCAATGTTAAGCTTCAATAACTCGACTTGCGTCGAGTTATTGAAGGTTTTTAAAGTGTTTTGTATGAACTAAAATACTTATATTTCTTATTAAAGACTTTTACAAAAAATCCGATACATCCGTTGTATGGAAGATTTTGAAATTGAAATAAAGAAAACATTTTTAGAAGAAGCAACCTCTACTCTTGAAGAGACTGAATCTGCATTTCTCGAACTGGAGAATAATGCTGATAAAACTGAGAGCTTAAACAGTATTTTTCGAATGGCCCATAGCTTTAAAGGTTCTGCAAAAGCTGTTGGTTTTGAAGAAGTCTCAAGGCTCGCTCATAAAATGGAAGATTTGCTTGTCTTAATTCAGTCTAATAATTCACTGCTCAGTTCAGTTGTAATCAATGTACTTTTAAAAACCGTTGATGTCTTAAAGATCATGATTAATGGTCTAAAAAGTGATTTAAATTTTACTCATCCAATTGAAGATATTGTGAATGAATTAGTTCAAATAAAAAATAATCCAACAATTGGAGTAGAAAATAATTCTGTTGAAAATAGTTCGGCTAAGGAGCTATCAGAATTTGAAAATAAAGAACTTTTAGCTGAACTACAAAATAGTTTCTTAGAGAATACATCAAGTTCAACATCAACAATAATTGCGATAAATAATAATTCAAATACAACAACTGCAAGTAGTAATAATAATTTTAATTCAAATAAAGTCACTAATACTAAGAATGCTGATGAAGAAAGTTTGCGTGTGAGTGTTAAAAAACTAGATACGCTTTTAAATTTTGTTGGCGAACTCGTTGTACAAAAAAGTATTATGGATCAAAAAGTGAAAGAAGGACTTTCGGATATTTCTGAATCGATCTCCATTATTTCTTACATGAGTAAACTAGTAAGTGAAGTGCAGCAGATTTCAATGAGTTTACGAATGGTGCCGATGAAACCATTGTTTCAGCGCTTAAAAAGAACTTTAAGAGATGTAGCACTTGAACAACAAAAAGATGTGCTATTTGAATCTGACGGCGAGGATGTTGAATTAGATAAACTTATATTAGACAAAGTAATTGATCCACTGACACATATTATACGAAACGCTGTGGACCATGGTTTAGAGACAAATGAAGAGCGCATCCAACTTAATAAAAAAGAACAAGCCAAGGTGTCTTTAGTTGCTATTCAAGAAGATAATGTTGTCAAAATTATAATAACAGATAATGGCAAAGGCTTAAACAAAAATAAAATATTAGAAAAAGCCATTAAAAACAAATTGATTAATGAATTAAGTGCACAAACTTTACCAGAAAGTGAAATATTTAAACTAATTTTTAAGCCAGGATTTTCGACCAAAGAAGTTGTAACTGAAATATCAGGTCGTGGTGTTGGTATGGATGTTGTTTTACAAGCGGTTAATGATTTAAAAGGAAATATTCAAATTAATTCGGTTGAAGGACAGGGTTCACGTTTTGAAATCAGCATTCCTTTAAGTCATGCAATTTTAGGAGGAATTACAATATTTTTAGATGAAACAAAATATATAGTTCCCCTTCCGCATTTGGTTGAAACAATTAGTTTTAATAATATTGAAATTCATAAAACTAAAAATAATGAACGTGTTATAAATTTAAGAAATGAAATTATACCAGTTTTTAACCTGAGTGAAGCTTTAAAAAACGGATCATTAATATCAAAGAATAAAAAAGTATATGGACAAGGCATAATTGTTCAATTTGAAAATCAAAAGTACTGTTTTGAAATTGATTTTATAATTGGACAACAAGAAGTTGTTATAAAAAAAATCGGCCAAGAAATTGGTGCATTACCAGGAATAATAGGAGCTGGAATTATTGGTAGTGGTGAAGTGAGTTTAATATTAAATTTAAAAGATTTTTGTAGTAAAGGAGCAATGTATGGTCGACTTTCAGCTTAATAATAAACAAACTGATGAAAATATAAATCAGTTTTTATTATTTTATTTAGGTGGAGAGCTGTATGCAACACCTTTATTACAAGTTAAAGAAATTGTAAAATTAATGCCTACTAAAAAAATCCCTTTTATGAAAAATTATTTTAAAGGATTAATCAATTTAAGAGGGCAAGTCATTTCAGTAATAGACTTACGAATGAAACTTGGTATGACAATTAAAGATCCAAATCAGTGCCTAATTATGATTGTCGAAAACAATGGAAATTCTGTTGGTGTAATTTTTGATGATCTCCATAGTGTCCATATTTTTAATAAGGAAGATTTAAATTTAAATCAATCAAATGACGATAGCGAAAAGAATAAATATTTTATTGGAGTAGGGCATTTGAAAGAAAATGCTTTGGTTAATTTAATTGACTTAGGACTATGTATAGGTGGTGAAGATATGAGATTATTGACTGAAATAAAACATAGCGCCTAGTTAAATTGAAAAATAATTAAAATAATTTTACTAAGTTAAGTTTAATATTATTTAAAACGAATTAAAAAAAATAGTGATTTATAATAGAGAGGTATTTATGTTTCAAAATATGTCAATTAAAGCCAGATTGTGGATGCTATCTACATTTCAGTTATTGATGATGTTATTGGTAGGTGGGATAGGTACATATTATAGTTTTAAAGTAATTAAAAATACTAAACAACTTGCACTTGTAGATCTTCCAGCAGTTAAGGCATTAGGACTTACAGATATGTATCATGATGCGACAAGAGGCCTTGTCTTCCAAAGTTTATATTACTCAAGTTCAGATGATAAATCTCAGAAAGATCAAATATTAAATGAGTTCAAAGAAGTGAGAACTGATTTTCTTGCTCAATTTGATAAATTGAATTCTCTTAATATTGAAGATGAGGCATTAAAATCAATAAATGAAACTAAACCTCATGTTGAAGAATATATTGCGACTGCTGAAGAAATTATAGCTCTGGCAAATGAAAGCAAATTTACTCTTGCTGAAAAAAAATTAGGTGCATTAGATAAGATATTTCACATATTAGAAAGTGATTTTGAAAAATTATCCAACTTGATAGTTGAAAATAGTCAAGTTGATGTAACTAATGCCATCTCTGAGGTAAACCAATCGAATATCGTTATTTTAATGATACTTTTATTTGGTTTTACTGCTGGGCTATTTACAGCATTTTATACTATTCAATATTTATCAAATTCACTAACAAAAACGATTCAACTCCTCACTCAAGAGTCATCATCAGTGAATCAAGTTTCAATGCAGATTCATCAAGAATCACAAAAGCTTTCTCAATCTACAACTGAACAAGCTGCTGCAATTGAAGAAACAGTAGCAAGCAGTGAAGAAATGGCATCGATGCTTTCGCAAACAACACAACAATCTGCTCGTAGTTTACAAATTTCTGAAGATGGTAAAAATGAATCTGAAAAAGGTTTAAAAGTGATGGAACGATTAGGATCTGCAATGGATGATATTCAACATACAAATGAAAAATTAGAAAGTCTTGTTCGCTTAATCGAAGAAATTAAATCTAAAACTAAAGTTATTAATGATATTGTTTTTGAAACTAGACTTTTATCTTTTAATGCGAGTATTGAAGCTGCTAGAGCGGGCACCCATGGAAAAGGCTTTGCTGTTGTGGCAGAAGAAGTTGGAAAGCTTGCTACAATGAGTGGAAAAGCTGCGGATGAAATAAGAACATTATTAGAATCCTCAACAAGTGAAGTTTCGCAAATTGTGCGTTCGACTCAAGATAAGGTGAGCATTGGAAAAAATGTTTCAGTAGAATGTCAAAGTGCGTTCCAAGAAATGGGTTCCACACTGACTAAAATAAATGAAAGTGTAACTAAAATTGCCTCAGCATCAAAAGAACAGGAAATTGGAATAAAACAAACCAATCGTGCAATGGCTGAAATGGATATTGTTACAAATAATAACTCTCAGGCTTCTGAAAAATTAACTTCAGAATCTGAAAAGTTATTTATGGCGTCTAAAAGTTTAGATGCAACAATGAAGGGTTTAGTGAGTTTGGTTTTTGGTAGTAACTCTCACACAAATGATTTAAATTATAATAAAATTGTTACAAAAAATGAGATTGAGAACGAAAATAAAAATTCATATACACAATCTCAGAACCAAAAGACAAATTCGGAGAAAAAAATAAATACTGAATCTGATTTAAAGCAAAAAAATAATGAGGATTATCAAATTCAACCTCAAATCAAAGAAAAAAATACAGATGAATCAGTTGAAGTTAGTCGAAAAGGATTCAAATGGAAAAAATCAGCTTAATGAAAGATCGGAAACTCCATATTTTATTGATTGATGATGAACCAGATTTGCAAGAAACTTTAAAAGAAATTTTAGAGGACGAAGGTTATTCTTGCGATTGCTCTAGTTCGGCAATTGAGGCGCAAGATTTATTTTTAACTCAAAATAAAAAATACGATGTTGTATTTTCTGATATTCACATGCCAAGAATGACGGGGTTAAAGTTATTAGAAAATCTTCATGAAAAAAATGTTCAAATACCAGCATGGGTATTTATTTCTGCGGATGTCTCACCTGAGTCTGCTGAACGAGCATGTTCACTTGGAGCTCTTGATGTTCTAGAAAAACCATTTAATAACAAAGATGTAATTAGTATATTAACTCGAATAGAAATGAGAAAAAGCAACCCTATTCAAGAAATCATGGATATTGTTCAACAACTTTCAGGAGTTCAGTTGGGTCCTGAAAAACGCTTACTCGTAGAGACAAGACTTGTACCTAGGGCCCGCGCCGTTGGACTAACCTCTCTTGAACATTATCTTGAATATTTTAAAAAAAACCGACAAGAAGAGATTAAGCAACTCATTTCTATAATGACAACCCATACAACAGAGTTTTTTAGAGAGAGTGATCACTTTGATTATTTAGTTAATTTTGTTTTTCCAAAATTTAGAAATAGAAATTCTAAAGTTAAAATTTGGTCGGCAGCTTGTAGTACAGGACAGGAAGTTTATTCATTAGCCATTGCATGGTTTGAATATAAATCTCAAAATCCAGGAGTATATCCCGAAATAGAATTCATAGGTACAGATATAGATTTTAGTTCTGTATCAAAAGCCTCAGAAGGTATTTACCGAGTTGATATAATTAAAGATCTTGATACTTATTTAATAAATAAGTATTTTGATTTAGGTGAAGATGAGTTTCTTGGTATGGTAAGAATTAAAGATGAAATTCATAGTTTGTGTAAATTTAGTCAAGCCAATTTATTATCTGAAACTTTTCCTCAAAGTAATTGTGATGTAATTTTTGTTCGAAATGTTTTAATATATTTTAATCCTAAAGAAGTAGAAAAAATAGCTAATAAGATGTATAACTGTTTAGCAGATAATGGTTATCTTTTTATTGGTCACTCTGAAAGTCTTTCCCATTTTAAAACAAATTTAAAAACTGTTGGTAATTCAGTTTATCAAAGAAAATCAACTATGCAAGTTGAAGAATTTAAAATTGTTAACAATGTAAAAGTAGATAAAATAAAAGTTTTTATTGTTGATGATTCTCTGACAATTCGAAAAATGTTACGCGAGATTTTATCAGGTACAAGCGAATTTGAAATTGTTGGTGAAGCTGATAATCCAATTGATGCAAGAGAATTGTTAAGGACCATAAATCCCGATGTTATGGTTCTCGATATCCATATGCCAAAAATGACAGGTATAGAGTTTTTGGAGTTAGATGGATCGTCTTTTAATTTTCCTGTCGTTATGTTATCTAGTGTAAGTTATGAAGATGCAGTTTCTGTTTTAAAATGTTTTGAGCATGGTGCGGTCGACTATTTAGAAAAACCAAAAATGCAAAATTTAAGTCAAGAAGCTGAGAGAATTAAAGTTGTATTAAAAAATGCGTATGAAATTAAGAATCAATTTAAAAAGAAAAGTAAATCAAAATTTCAATCGTCTGGTCAAACTGGTAAACTAGTTTATAGTAAAAATGAAGGTTCAAAAGATTTAATTGTGATTGGTGCTTCTACGGGGGGTATTGAAGCCTTAACTGAAGTGTTTTCTAATTTTCCACCAGAGATTCCTCCTGTATTAGTTGTTCAACATATACCATCTAATTTTTCCAAAGCTTTTGCAAAAAGAGTGAATGACTTGGTTACATTTAGGGTTAAAGAAGCAGAGGATGGTGAACTTGTTGAAAGTAACACTGTTTATATAGCACCAGGTGGTTTACAAATGCGAGTTGTCATGGAAGGTCTTAAAATTAAAATAAAAATATCAGATGATGCTCCAGTAAATCGACATAAACCCTCTGTGGATTATTTATTTAATTCATTAATTGATAGTCATATTTACAAAAATTATAATATTGTTGCAGCAATTCTAACGGGTATGGGTAGTGATGGAGCCAAGGGAATTAAATTACTTCATGATTATAAGATTCCAACTATTGCTCAAAACGAGGAAACTTCTGTGGTGTTTGGAATGCCAAAGGTCGCAATTGACTTAAAAGCGATTGATGAAGTCTTACCTTTAAGTAGTATTAGTTATCATTTAATTTCAAAATTTAATAAAAAACAGGTGGCGTAAACTGCTGAGTCAGTATTTTTTGAAGTTCAGTAAAATTAATTGGTTTTGTGATATGATAATTCATTCCTGCTGCAAAACATTTTTTAATAATTTCGTTTTCATTACTTGCTGTTAGTGCAATAATGATATGTTTATTTCTTTTTGCAATATTAGTTTTTTCCCAATTCCTAATTAATGTTGCACATTCAAATCCATCGATTTCGGGCATTTGACAATCCATAAAAATGACTTGAAAATTTTCTGTTTTAATTTTTTCAAATCCTTGGCGACCATTGTATGCAACTTGATATTTAAATCCTAAATTTTCTAGCATTTTTGATATGACTAAACAATTTACAGGGTTATCTTCAATAATTAAGATGGGAATATTTACATCTAAGGCTTCATTTATTAGTGTTGTTTTTTTTAACAGAGGTTCAGTATCTAATTCTAATGGGACATAAAATTTAAAAATTGATCCACAAGGTTTATTGGCTTGATATTGAATATCGCCTTTCATCAACTCACAAACGTGTTTGCAAATAGAGAGCCCTAAACCTGTCCCTTCAAGTTTTTTTATGGGATGATTTTCAAGTTGTGAGAAGTTTTGGAATAATTTATATTCGTCTTCTTTGAGAACACCAATGCCTGAGTCGGCAATTGTAAAATAAAGATTCCAATTAATATTATCATTTGACGAAATAGATGCACTGATTGAAATTTTCCCTGTATTGGTAAATTTGATAGCATTACTCATTAAATTTGAGATAATTTGTGAAATCCTAACAGAATCACCAAGATACATTTTTTCAATAGGTCCATTAAATTCAGTTTCAATAATTAGACCTTTTTGCATTGCTTGCTCAGTATAAAGATCAAAAACATCAGTAATCAATTTTAAAGGATTAAAACTTAATTTTTCAATAGTTAAATTGCCTGATTCGGCCTTTGCAAGATTTAAAATATTATTTAGAAAACTTAATAATTGACGTCCTGAATTTAAGATAATTTCAATTTTTTCTAACCTTTCTTTTTCTGTACAATTATTTATTTTTAAGATTTCAGTAAGACCAAGAATAGCATTAAGTGGATTTTTAATTTCATGGCTCATATTTGCTAAAAATTGATTTTTAGTTTTTTGTGATAGTTCTAATGCTCGAATTGAAGATTTAAGTTCTTGTTCTTTTTGACTCAGAAGTTTATCTGAAAAAGTTCTTTTTTTTCGTTCTTTTTCTAATTGATAATTTAGAGATGTGTTTTTTAAATAAGGGCTTAATCGTTCAACAATATTTTTTAAATCAGATATTATATTTTTACTATTTAAAACTAGATTTTCAAATACAATTGCTCCAAAGTTTAAACCATTAAAGTGAAGAGGAATCAATAATAGACTTTGAATATCATTTATTATAAAATACTTATCTTTAATTAATATTTTTGATGAGACTTCAGGATCAAGTTCATCCTTATTTGTTGTGGAAACAAATATTGGATCTGTAATTTGTTGTATATAAGAAAATATTGATTCAGAAAAAAAATTATCTAAAGTACGAGTTTCATCATATAGAAACTTTTTAATTTGTGATACGATAAATTTATTTTGACTTGATTCTAGAATTAATTTTACTTCTTTAAAATTTAAATTTTCATTTGAGAATTTTAAAAAATTAATAATTTTTTCTTGAAGACTTTGGTTTGTTTCAAGGCTTTTTAGATAAGTATAGACTTTTTCTGCAGGTAGTTCTTTGTAAAGATCATTTAATGAATTGTTATTTTTTATTGTCCTTATTTTTTCATTTTTAAGTACCATTTGATTTTTTAAAATATTTTGAATCTGTGGAAGATTATTTTTTTCAACTAACAATGAGTGAAACTGTCTAAGTAAAACATTATACTCAGAATTAAATTTAATCCATTCAGATTGGCTTAAAACTTCCAATGCCTCCGACATTATTTTTAACGAGTGAACTTCTATGGCATACTGGGCTTTTATTAAAGCAAAATCTTTTCGTTCATTGAGGGGAGACTTTCTGCTTAATTTTTTACCTACAAAATCTATTAGTTCAGGACTATGTGGTGTAAAAAGAAAATTTTCTCGAAATTGGAAAAAAGTATAAATAACTTTTAAAGTAAGGATTTCTTTTTCTTTAGCACTCAAAAGGTTTTGAAACTCGAATTCAGACTTATGATTTATATATAAATTAAGTGACTCATCTAAATCGATAATTTTTAAAAAAATCAAATACTCGAGGTCTTTCTCAAAGCATGGTTCTCTTATAAACAAAAACCGTAAATTTTCTTTGTGGATATTTGAATTAAATAAAACTATAATTTTTAGTATATTAATTTGATTGGTGGATAAATTAATTATATTTGACTCAAGATGAGTTTTGTATTTTTGAAATTCTTTTTGGATATCGACTTCAGACCAATAAATATTTAATGAACTTTCGTCAAAATGAATAAATTTGTTATTAATTAAATGTGAAATTGTTTTTTTGGTGAGTTTGGGATTCCCAAGCGTTGAATATTTTATAAATTCAGCAAGCTTAATAAGAGTAGTGTCCTGAAAGCTGTTTAAAGTACAATTATTTTTATTAAGCTGAATTAAAATCAAATTAAGTATATTTTCTATATTCAAATTTTTTAATTCAATTTGATTATATTGGATAATTTCAGGAGCTAAAATAATTTTATTTTTAAAATTATTTTTTGCTGAAATTATTATATTTTTATGTTTAGAAGGGTGAGGATCATTTAGGATTTCTAAAAATAAATTAATGCTTGCATTGTCAAAATCATCAAAATCATCTATGATTAATAAAAGTTGGCCATTAATCAGTTTAAACTCATCAATTAGTTCATTAAAATTATGATAAAGTTTTATAAAAGTATTTGGTGTGATTTTTAAAGTTTCGTGAGATGGGATTTCTCCAAGATTTAAAAAAAAAGCAAAGCGATCAGAAAAAACTTGAGTTAAAATATATTTTTCTTGAACAGTAAGTTTTATAGAAATAGCTTGTTTCCATAAATCTATAAAGTCTGTATTTTGCTGTAAAATAAGATCCAGTATTTTATTTAATAATAATTGAAAAAAAGAATAGGGTTTATTTAATTTATAAAAATGACTTTTAATTGTTAAGCAATGGTAGCCAAATGGATTGTTTGTTAATTTTGATTTAATATTTTCAATAAGAGTAGTTTTACCTTGGCCGTGATCTCCAAAAATTGAAATTAAAAAAGGGTAGGTTGATATGTCTTCACTTGAATGTTGAAAAAGTAAATCTTCAATCACTTCAATATACTCTGAATTTTTAGTTTCAATGAGTTGGTTTTCTATTTTATTATGAAAAGTTGAAATCAGTTCAGTTTCGACGTCTTTAAGTGTAAAAAAATAACTTCTCACATTTGTTGAAATCAATTTAAAGGCAAATGCTTTTAGATCGTGTTGTTTTTGACAAAGTTCTTCTGTTTGATTTTGGCCAATTTTAAGAAGAACATCTCCGATTTTATTTAAAATTTCTGTTGTATATTTTAAATTATGAGCACTATCAGAAATGCTTTCTGCTGTTTTTATTAGTTGGATAAATTCAACTTGTTCAATTGGCTTCTTATCATTCAGATTAATATTTATATTCTCGATACAAATATCAGCAGGACTGATTTGATCAATTAATTTAATTTTTCGAATGAGGCTTAAAGCTAAATTGTAAAACTGACTGGCACTAAGTTTTTTTTTTGTATTAATTAGGTCAGCAAGAGTCAGTTTCATAAATTAAATCTACAAATTCTTAACCCAAGAACTACCTTGAGGTAAGAATGACAGGGGATCAATTGCCTTTTTATTTTGACGAAGTTCAAAGTGCAGATGGTTACCACTAGCTCGTCCTGTTTTTCCCATTTTTCCAATGGTTTGTCCCTGAGCTATTGGATCACCGTTTTTTACTAGTATTTTATCGAGATGACCATAAAAAGTAGCCCAGCCAGTTTCATTTTCAATTATAACAAATCGTCCATAACCAGAAAAACCTGATCCAGCATAAATAACAACTCCCCCTTGTGAAGCTAATATAGGAGTCCCTCGAGGTGCGGCTAAATCCAGTCCAAGATGGGGTCTAGGTTTTGCATAGGGAAGAAAACCACGGGTTAATTTTGCACTATCGACTGGCCAGTCCAATTGAGGATCATGTGATAATGGGGCAATATAAGCGATAGGATCTTCCATTAAAAGTCCACGGGGTTCTACAAAACCAAAGTCTGAATAAAAACTTAAAGATGATGGTCCTTTAAATCCAGCACAGGCTCCCAAAGTTAATGTAAATAATAAAAATAAAATTTTAAACAAATGAACATTTATAATATTTTTCATATTTTCATCTCCTTTTTTGTTTATTACAATCAATTGTCATCCTCATTCTTTCCGTATTCTATTATAATATACCCACCAAATTAAATTCTAGTCCTGTCTGTGTAGATAGGAAATTTTTTACATAACTCTTCAACATCTTTGCGAATCTTTTCTAAGACTGAAGTCTTATCGTGATCAGTTAGTGCTTGGCAAATCCAGCCTGCAATAAGTTTCATTTCTTCTTCTTTCATGCCTCGAGAAGTAATTGCGGGAGTCCCAATACGAATTCCGCTTGTAACAAATGGAGACCTTTTTTCGTTGGGCACAGTGTTTTTATTAACGGTGATGCCTGCAAGATCAAGAGCTTCTTCTGCTTCTTTTCCAGTGATATTTCTATCACTCAAATCAATTAGCATGAGGTGATTATCTGTACCGCCAGTTACAAGTGCAAAGCCATGACTTAAAATTGCATGGGCAAGTGTTTTTGCATTTTTAACTACTTGCTCAATATAAGTTTTAAAATCAGGTTGAAGTGCTTCACCAAAGGCCACGGCTTTACCTGCTATAACATGTTCAAGTGGGCCCCCTTGAATTCCAGGAAATATACGGGAATTAATTTTTTTAATTTTTTCTGAACTTGCTAAAATTAACCCACCTCTTGGACCACGCAAAGTTTTATGGGTTGTTGAAGTCACATAATCAGCAATTCCAACAGGTGAAGAATGAACTCCAGTAGCAACTAAACCAGCGAAGTGTGCCATGTCTACCATAAGTTGGGCTCCAACTTCATCGGCAATTTGTCTAAAAATTTTAAAATCTAATTGTCGAGGATATGCAGAATAACCTGCTATTAACAATTTAGGTTTAACTTCTTTTGCGGTAGACATAATTTGATCATAATTAATACGTTCTGTAGCAGAATCTAATTTGTAGGACGTTGCTTTGAATAACAATCCACTGAAGTTGACAGGTGAACCATGGGTTAAATGTCCTCCATGGGATAAATCCATTCCTAAAATAGTATCTCCAGGTTGACAAGCTGCTAAATACACACCCATATTTGCTTGGCTTCCTGAATGGGGCTGAACATTTGCAGCTTCAGAACCAAATAGTTTACAAGCCCGTTCTATTGCTAAAGACTCAATGGCATCAACATTCACACAGCCACCATAATATCGTTTAGAGGGGTAACCTTCAGCATATTTATTTGTAAGAATAGAACCTTGAGCTTCTATTACTGCCGCTGAGGTATAATTTTCAGAAGCAATCATCTCTAAACCAGATTGTTGTCGAGCAAACTCCATATCTATTAACGAGGCAATTGTAGGATCAATCTGTTGAAGATTTTTAAATTCAGCTAACTTCATAGTTTAATACTCCGTATTCTTAAAACTTTTTAATTTATTAACTCGTTGTTCATGACGTCCACCCTCAAATGGGGTTGATAAAAAGGTTTCAACACATTCTAAAGCAAGCTCATGGTTGATCACTCTTCCACCTAAACATAAAACATTTGCATTGTTGTGTTGTCGCGATAGAGTTGAAATTTCTTTTGACCATACTAAGGCTGCTCGAATCCAATTAAATTTATTTGCTCCCATGGCCATTCCTTGTCCGGAACCACAAACCAAAATTCCGATGGATTTTGTGTCTGCTTTAAGTGCCTTACAAACTTGGGCTGCAAAATCGGGGTAGTCAACTGATGTTCTGTCGTTAAAGGTTCCAAAATCTTCCAATAATATATTTTGATAAGTGGGATGATTCATTAACCAATTTTTAATTTTTTCTTTTAACTCCCAGCCTCCATGGTCGGCAGCTATATTTATTTTTTCAAGTTGATTAAACATGGGTCTGAGGCTAACGGATACTTTGCAATAAATCTATGGACAGAGCGACAATCTAAAATTAGGACGACTTGTCATTGTTTAGTTTGTTTTTTCCCAATAAACATGAGTAGATAAATTATAACATTTGAGGTGAATAATTTATGATGCGAAAAAATCCGTGGTTTGTTTTATTTTTTTTAGGAATTTTATTTTTTGGTTTAATTGGAATTACTATGTTTTTTTCTACGTTCATTGAATTTGGTGAAAATGAACCCATTGCTAGATTAAAACATCACAACTCAGTGCTTGCATTAGATTTAAAAGGAGTTATTTTTGACTCTGAGAAATTTTTAAAAAAATTAAATAAATACCGTGATGAAAAAGAAGTAAAAGGATTACTTGTACGAATCACATCTCCTGGTGGTGCTGTAGGGCCTGCTGAGGAAATTTATCGAGCACTCGCTCAATTTAAAGAAAAAACAAAAAAGCCAATAGTGGTCTACTCTCCAAGTTTGAATGCGAGTGGAGGTTATTACGTATCTATGGCTTCCGATAAAATTGTGGTCACCAAAGGTTGTTTAATTGGATCTATAGGAGTCATTATGGAGTTTGCTAACTTAGAGAAACTTTATGATTGGGCAAAAGTTTCCAGGTACACAATAACTTCTGGTAAATTTAAAGATTCAGGTTCTGAATACCGTGCCATGCGTGAAGATGAAAGAGAATACTTTCAAAGTATGGTAAACGATACATATAAACAATTTCGTGAAGCTGTAAAAGAAGGACGTAAAATTGACGATGAAACTTTAAATAAATATGCTGATGGTCGAATTATGAGTGGAGCCCAAGCTGTTGAATTGGGATTTGCAGATGCCGTTGGATCTCAAGATGATGCAGTTAAAATATTAGCTCAACTTGCAAATTTAAAAGAAGGTGATTACGAACTCTTTGAGTCTCCTAAAAAACAGCCCAGTTTTTTAGAAAAAATTATGACGGGTGATGATGCTGAAGAAGAAGCGGTAAGTGGAATTGCAAGTAAAATAATTTCAAAAAAAATATCAACAGTTCTTAGAACCAATATGCTTAATAGACCTTTATTTTTAATGCCAGGTGTTTGGGACGATGTTGAATAATAAAAATAAAATTATTTCTAAATCTAAAACTTTGGGGGATCAAATTTCTTTAAATGATTTGTGGCCCCAAGAACGAGATATTTTTATTCGACCAGAACGTCTTCGCTACATTCGTCGATTGATAAAAGAGGATGGGTGTGTGTTCTGTAAAGCCGCACTAAAAAATCCTAAGTTAGATACGCTATGTGTTTATCAGACGACTTACTCAATGGTTGTTTTAAATAAATTTCCTTATAATAATGGCCATGTTTTAGTTATACCAAAAAAACACAAAGCAAACATTTGGGATTTTTCAAAAAAAGAATACACAGACCTCATGAACTTGGTTCGATTAACAATTGAAGTGATTTATGAAGTTTATTCCTGTGCAGGTGTAAATATGGGATTAAACCATGGTGCTGTTGCGGGTGCGGGAATACCAGAACATCTTCATATTCACGTGATTCCACGTTGGCAGGGGGATGTTAATTTTTTTCCACTTATTGCCGACACAAAGGTTATTGTCGAAAGTTTAGAAGATAGTTATAAAAAAATTAAAAAAGTTTTTAGAAAAAAAATTAAGGAGAATTAAAATGGCAAATGGACATATGCCAGTTGTAATGCCTTTTACACCGATGGTGAAACGACTTGTAATTTTATCTGTTGGAATTTGGTTAATCGGTCAATTGATTTTAGAAAATATTTTTAATATAAATTTAACTTCAATTTTTGCACTCTATCCTGGGAAAGTCCTTTTTGATTTTTTTATTTGGCAGCCCTTTACTTATATGTTTTTGCATTCATTTGATTGGAGTCATATTGTATTTAATATGTTAATGCTATGGTGGTTGGGAGCAGAACTTGAAACCCTTTGGGGAGGGAAATTTTTCTTAACTTATTATCTTGTAACAGGAGTTGGTGCCGCTGGTTTTTATTGTTTAACCATGGGACTCTATGCAATAATTACGGGTTCACCACAGGGAATGTTGACTCCAGTTATTGGAGCCTCCGGTGCAATTTTTGGTCTTTTACTTGCCTATGGAAAAATAATGGGCGATCGGGTTGTGGCCTTTATGATGGTTTTTCCGATGCCAGCAAAGTATTTTGTGATGCTCCTTGGAGGTATCCAAATCGTTTCACTTATGGGATCTGGATTTGTAGGTGGAGAAGTTGCGTATCTGGCCCATATATTTGGATTACTTTCTGGTTTTTTATTTTTAAAATTTATTGATTGGAGAAAAAAATCTCAGCAAATAAAAAAACAACCTAAAGGAAAATTAAGGCTTATTGTAGACAATGAAAAAAAAGATTTAGAGCAAAAAAATGCGGGGCCAAAATATTGGAATTAACAAATTGGAAGAAGAGTAATGACTGCTAGTTCTGTAAAAAATTTTAAAAAAGGTGAAGTTTTATTTAATGAAGGTGAAAGTATTGAGCATCTACTTTTTATTAATTCAGGAAAAGTAAAAACATTTTTATCACGAAATAAAACTGCAATTGAGTTGCATCAATATTCTGGAACATGTGTTTTTGGAGAAACTGGTATTACGACCACCTCTAAATTTTTATATTCAGCGATGGCAATGTCTGATGTAACTGCCCTAATTATACCTATTGAAGGAATGAAAACTTTAATTGAGAACACCCCTCAATTAGAGAAAGCCTTATTTAAATCTCTTATTGAACAAAGTAAAATTTTATTTACAGCTGTAAAAAATTTTAAAATAGCTTCAGATACGTCACCTTGTCCGGAGGAGCTTATTCCAAGATTATTTGGTGGAATATTTTATTTTATTCTTCACATTGGTACTAAAATTCCACAAGAGGGTGCCTCTCCTACTACTTTGAAAGTTAAATGTTCCTGGTCTCAACTTAAGCAATATTGTTTTAGAATATTTAGTTTACCATTAGATAAAGTAGAAAATGCATGCAATATTTTATGTAAGTTAGGATTTGCTGAATTTATTTATGAGTCCAATGAAGATGAACCGGAGCTTGGTCCCCAATTAACTCAATTAATTTTCAATGATTTTTATAAAATTGAACAGTTTTTTGAGTTTTATCAATATTATTATTTTCGAAGTGGCAAAGGTGAGATGCTAAAAGTTGATGAAAATATTCATCAAATAGTAAGGGGAATTTTAGATTTTAGTCAAAAAGAAGAGGTCGATCGAAAAGGTGTTATACGAGTTCCTTTAAATATATTACTTGAAACAATAAAAGCAAAATTAAATATTTCTATTACATCAACTCACTGGACATTATTTGATCAACGGGGATTGTTTAGTAAAAGATCACAAGTTGACAATGTATTTTATTTTTCATTCAATCTTGAAGAGTTTCAAAGGTTTTATAATTCTTCTCGATTTTTAAGAGAGATTCATAAATGGAATGATACTGGTAGCGTGAATCCAAAAGATCTTGAAAATCCCATTCCTCAACAACAGCAGCAAATAGCGAATGTTGGAGGCGCAACAGTGAAATGTCCAAAATGTCAGGCAATAGTAAGTGCTCAACAAAAATTTTGCGGCGAATGTGGAGCTAAGCTTTAAAAATGTCAATGAATCTTATTTCGCAAAATAAAAAATTTTCGTCATTATTTTGGACCCAGTTTTTAGGAGCTCTAAATGATAATTTATTAAAGAATGCATTGATAGTTCTAGTGACTTATCGAGGGATAAGTTTAGGGATTTTATCAACACAATCATTAGTTGCTGCGGCTGGTGCTATCTTTATTTTACCATTTTTTTTCTTATCTCCAATTTCAGGACAACTCTCTGATCTGTTTGCTAAGTCAACCATAGTAAGACGAGTCAAAGAAATGGAACTCGTTATCATGGTCATATGTGCGATGGGTTTTTTATTTTCACATTTTGAATTATTATTTATTTGTCTTTTTTTAATGGGTATTCACTCAACCTTATTTGGACCTGTAAAATACAGTATGATTCCTGAATTAGTGGCAGACTCCCATTTATTAACCGCCAATGCTCTCATTGAAGTGGGAACATTTCTTGCCATCTTAATTGGGACTATTCTTGGAGGTCTTTTAGTTTCTTTTGATCATGGCGAGTTATGGATTAGTGGTGGGTTAATTTTATGCTCATTGATTGGAATTTTCTTTGGTTATAAAGTGCCAAGAATTAATCCACCACAAACGCAATTAAAATTACAATGGAATCCTTTTCCAGAAATATTTAGAAGTTCGAATTTTATTAAGAAAAATATTTTAGTTTATGAATCAGTTAAGGGAATTTCTTGGTTTTGGTTTTACGGGGCAGCTTTATTATCTTTATTGCCCATTTATGCTAAAAATATTTTATTGTGTGATGAGCATGTTGTTACATTATTCTTAGGACTTTTTACAATTGGAATTGCTGTTGGCTCTATATTATGTGCAAAAATATCTAAGGGGCAACTTGAGCTAGGCATTGTTCCTGTTGGGTGTTTAGGACTCACATTATTTTTAATTGATTTGTGTAGTGCAACTCCAATTGAGCTTTATACAAGAGTTCAGTCAACAGATCCCCAAGTGTTAAAAAGTCTTACTCAATTTTTAAGTGAACCTTATTCAATACGAATTATTTTTGATTTATTTTTTATTTCTGTGAGTGGAGGAATATATACAGTTCCCTTATACACAATTATGCAGCATCACACAGAGGCAAGTCATCGTTCTCGAGTTGTTGCATATAATAATATTTTAAATGCAGTTTATATGGTTGGTTCTGCAGTGATCATTATGGGTTTAAATATGATGGGAGCAGGAACTATTTCTTTATTTTTAATTTTTGCTTTAATGAATTTATTTATATCGTTTAGAACTTATTTAAATTTACCACATTTTACTTTGCGATTTTGGGCCTGGATAGTTTCGAAATTCATGTATAAAATAAAAGTTCATGGAATAAATCATATTCCTAAAGAGGGCCCTGCCGTTTTAATTTCAAATCATGTTACCTTTATTGATTGGTTAATAATTTCTGCAGAAATCAGGCGACCTATTCGATATGTGATGTATTACAAGTACGCAAAGTCAAAATGGGTTTTTAATTTTTTAAAAAAACACGGTGGAGTTATTTTTATTGCAGGAGCAAAAGAAGATCCACTTATTTTAAAAACAGCATTTGAACAAATTGATCATGCGCTTAAAAATAATGAATTGGTGTGTTTATTTCCTGAAGGTTTTTTAACTCGCGATGGAAACATAGGTCACTTAAAGCCTGGTATAAAACAAATTTTAGAACAAAATCCTGTGCAAGTTGTACCTATGGTTTTAATAAATTTATGGGGATCAATGTTTAGTCGTCATCCAAATAGGCATTTTTTCAAAGGTCCCCGTGGCATTCTGACTCCCATTGAAATGAGAGTGGGGGAGCCAATAGAGCCGCAAAATGCAAGAGTGAGTTATTTAGAAGAAGTTTTAAATCAATTGTTTAAAAAATGATAAGGCATCAGGATCAGCCCATTTTATGGAACCAGATACTTTTTTGATAAGTTTACCATCTTTGTTAAAGATAAAAGCTTCGGGCATTTTAAAGACTTTGTAAAGTTGCAGAAGCTTTTGATCTTTATCCCAAACAATTTTAATATGAGTTGGGTTAAAATCATGAAATCCTTTTAAGAAAATTTGGATATCCTCTTCAGTATAATCTTCAGAGATTGCTAAAATTTTTATTTTCCCATTAAATTGCTTTACCAACTCAACCATAGAGGGAAATTCTTCAACACAGGGAGAACACCATGAGGCCCAAAAGCTTACTATAACTATTTGAGGTTCTTCTTGAGCTTGATTTTGAGTTGGAGATTTTTTTTCTGTTGTTGAACTTGTATCTGTTCCAGAACTCCAATCATTAGCATTCATATTTTTTTTAAAATGAAATGGAGAGCGGTCAAGTGTAAAAGCATTAAAGTCTGCAATATTAAATTCAATGAGTCCTTGCTTTTCCAGCTCATCAATAAAAGCATGTTGATTTTTTTGAGTTCCAAAATATTGAGGAAGGTATTCAACTACTGCCCAAACTGAAAGTAATCCAACAATTAAAAAGAGTGCTGCATAAATAAAATATTTTTTCATCCAAACTTATCCTTGAGTAACTGTAGCCATAATAACTGCTCATGATTAAGTCTGATTGCTCCGCAATTGTATCAGACATAATCACAAGCAGTTATTTTCCTGTTTGTTGGGGGTGATTTTCAATCACCCCGTATTATGAAAACACAAACTAAAGTTTGTATTTTCATAATATATTTATATTTTATAAAATTACAAACTTTAGTTTGTATTATCATTATGGTAGGGGATTTTTTTAATAATAGTAAGGGCGCGGTAAATTTGTTCCATTGCGACAATGCAAGCGACTTTGTGATTCATAACAAAAGGAGATAGGGTTAAAGTCTTATTAGCTCTTTTTTTAATAGAGTCATCTACACCAAAGGCTCCGCCAATGATAAATATTATATTTTTTTGTGAGTATTGGATTTCATGATCAAGAAGATGAGCCCATTCAATTGAATTTAAATTTTTTCCACGTTCATCAAATAAAATAACCAAATCACTTTTATCAATATGATTTAAGATAAGTTCACTTTCTTTTTTTATTTTTAATTTAGAATCATCTCGCTCCATTTTGGATGATTTTAAATTTATACCATCAAATGATATCATTTTCTTAATTTTAGATTGATAAACCTCATAGGCTTCATCAAACCATTTATCTTTACTGGAAGAAACTGTAATTAAACTTAATTTTGTACTCATAGTTTTAACTTTGTTGTTTCCATTATTTAGGAATATAACACGTATCAGTTCTTTCTTTAGTTTGGCCTTTATTACAGATGATTGCACTACGGCTACTCATGGTTTCAAAAAGAACGCTTTTGCTATCACCAACGGGGCCCCTTTGAACTTTTGACATCATACTATTTCTGTGTGCATTTTTTTGGTCAGAGTTTGATGCAAGACTTCGCCCACCTGATTTGAATTTGTCATTACCAACTATGGTGTCACTATTTGTTGAGTTATTGCTACTGTCAGAAGTCCAATCCATTAAATCAAATGTCATAGGTTCAGATCCACTTTCAGAATCTGTGGATCGCCCTGCAGAAAACGCAGCTCCGATAGCACTTTGATCCAGTGATTTACTTCCTGATCCTTCACCAGAGGTCTTAGAGTTATCAGTCGTACTTGTTGATCCAGAAGAACTACTTAAACCGTTACCACTTCCACCACCAGATGACCCTCCTGAACCACCACTTGGACCATTTGCAGATGTTTTACTTGTTTGGTCAAAAAGTTTACCATCTTTATCAAGTCTCATTGTAAAATTACTATCAGTTCCGGTAAAACCACTGACTCCATATTTTTCTCCAAGGCATTTATAATCTGGAGTACCGTTATTCAGACAGGCACTATCACATTCGATGGGACGAACATCGCCTGAGCAAGAAAATTGTAGAGGTGTATTATTATTATTATTATTATTTGCTGTTGTCGAATTTGATTTATCACCATTATCATTTTTATCACCTTTATTGGTATCGGTTGAAGTATTTGAAGTGGTTGTGGTGTTGGTATTGGTATTATTTTTATTCGTATCATTTGCAGAAGTATCGGAGCCACTTGTGCCATTAGGTAAACTTGGAGTGTTTGTTTTTTTTGAAGATAATTTATCTTTAGAATCACTTGAAGAACTCATCAATGTAGCAAGACTTCCAAGTAATCCACCAGCTAAGGCTGCAAAAGCCACGTGTTTCAGGTTAATATCATCAAACCAACCTTTGGATTCTTTGCTTAACATTGCCTTTAATTGATCACAAGGGCTTGTATCATGTGTAGAAGAGTAAGCATTACATTGACTCATGGATTGATTGACAATTTTATTATATTCCTCAAGACAAGTGACGGCATTTTTATGGTCATTATCACACTGATCTCGGTTAAGTGTAACAGAAACAGTATTTTTAATACTACAATTTTGACCGTCGCTTGCAGTTTCAACCATATCACTATTTGAGATACTACAAGGCAAGGTAATTTCTTTATCTTTATCACAATTCAAATTATTGAGCTTTATTTTTCCAATACATTCATCTCTTTTTGTTTTTATATTTGTCGTTGCATGATATTTAGGGCCAGAATTATTTTTTGATTTTAGTGGAATTGGATCAGGAATTTTATCACCACTTTTAGCTTGTTGATATCCATCAACTTTAGTGCCAGACTTGTCGCCATTATTTTGCTCCCATCCAGGTTTTAAAGGTTCATCACCATTTAATTTATCCATATCTTTTTGGAAATCGGTCCTATTTGTACCCATTAACTCTTGAGAGTCTTTTTGAAATGTAGTAGGATTTTTTTCATTAAGAGCTTTTTCAAAAGCATTATTTCTATTCAGAATATCTTTTCGATCATTAAAAAAATTTTCATTGTCCTCAATACGTTTGTTTACTGCATTTTCATCTTGGTCCAGGACCAACCCTTTAAATTTACCATCATCTTTACCTAAGCCATAAGTTTTATCTTCATCTCCTGCAAATACTAATTTTTGTGTGGATAAAATATAGACTATGGAAATTACTATTTTAATTAAATTTTTAATATTTAATTTTTGAAATTTGTTTTTATAGAAGCTTGAATAATATTTTTCTTTGTTAATAATAACATTATTTTTTAGATTCATATTTAACTCCTACAATTTTAATAAATCAAAAAAATGAAATTTTAAAATTAGTAAAAAATAATTATTTCAGGTTTAATAAAATAATATCATGTAAAGCTAAACACCCAAAATATTTTTAATATTTTGAATTTAAGATGTTTCATAATGAGATAATAAATTGAATGGAATAGTTACCTCGACGACAGGTGACTAATGTTTAACCGAATTTCTGATTTTTATCAGCAATTCCGTATGAAAAACAAGATAGCTGCCAGCTGATCTTTCAATTCAAGTTCATTTCATTTATTTTATCGTAACAAAGAACCGTTTAAAACTATTATCCAGAGTTTAATCTTGTATTTAATTGCAAGATTAAACTTACATCTACAACATCGAAACCCCAAGCCGTCATTGTTCGTTTGGCATCGTTTTGATTTTTTATCATATATTTATGAATATGATTATAATCTCTTCCCCAAGTTAATATTCGAGTGAAAGGGCGAGCTAACCAAAATTTTATTTTTTTTAATTTTCTTTTATGTTGTTGTCCATCTTTTTGAGCCTTTCCGCGCTCTCTTCGTAAAACATGTCTAGCGATTACACCACTAATAACCCTTATAAACTTAGAG
>SXSU01000009.1 GCA_005793345.1 Bdellovibrionales bacterium | reverse complement strand
TGAGAATCATTATTAAACTCCTGTTATTGTTTTGTAATTTTCATTTCACTAAAAATAATTATTACATCAATTTCAGGAGTTTTCCTTTATTTTCAATACGTTCAGGACCGTCTCAACGACATTTGATATCAAAGTCTATAATGAAAACTCAAACCTTTGTTTGAATTTTCATAATAAAAAATTTGATTTGTTGTAATGGATTACGATAGCCAAAAAAGATTTTTTTATGGATTAAATTATTATTATAAATATCAAAATGTAAAGAGTGTGGTGCAGTTAAAACTTTCCCTCTTTTTAATAATATTTTAAGAGCTAGTCCCCCTAAAACACCTGCACTCAGATAACAACCCATTGGTAAGGAAGGGGCTTTTTTATTAGAAAAATTCATATTTGATTTTTGTACCAAATATTTAGTTTGTTGAAATGATGGAGCTAAGCCTATTAAAAAGCGCAATGCTTTTTCGGTTATATTAGATGAAGTATGCATCCCAAAGTAATTATCAAATGACATAGAATCTTTGGTAAAAACTAACATCGCTGCTCCCATTCCAATTGGAGCAACAGTGATACCTGGAATATTTTTGTCTCGAAGTTTTCGAAATAATTTTTCTCTTATTTCTAATACAAAATAATCCAATCCATCGCAGTAAAGATCCACTCCTTCGAGAAATTGATCTAAATTATCGAAATTTACTCCTTGAGGAAATTTTGTGATCTGAGCTTTAGGATTAATATCTAAAATTTTTTGTGAAATAACATCTAATTTTTGTTTACCAATATTTGATACAGTAGCTCCATTTTGGCGATTAAAATTACCTAGCTCAAAACAGTCAAAATCAGAAAGATGAAAGTGAGTGATTCCTAATCGAGCTAATACTTCAGCATGGTGTCCACCAACTCCACCCATACCTGCAATGGCAACTTTAAATGTAGATAATTTTTCGGCTTCAGAATTAGTAATCCAACCTAGATTTCTACTAAAGGCTTCTTTGGGATTATATTCAGTTTTTAAATCAGATACAATATTAGTTTCTTTAAATGCCTTATTTGATGAAATCATAACAAATACTCCAATTGTTATACATATTGGACCATAATGTATTTTCACTTAAAATACCTTTGAAGTCTAGGTGCCATTATAGAAATACATGTTTCAAAAATAGATGTGAGTTAAATTTTGCAATCAATAACAATCATCTAACTTAAATGAATTTATTAAGAAAATTCAAAAGTAAGTTTGGGTTTTCATAATTCGGGGTGATTCAAAAATCACCCCCAACAAACAAGAAAATAACTGCTCGTGATTAAATCTGATACAATCGCGTAAGCGATCAAACTTAATCATGAGCAGTTATTTAGGGACATCTTCTGCTGAAAAATGGTGTATCAGTACAATACGAACATCGTCCATCGGATTTGGATCTTTTTCTATGATTTCTAAAATCTTTTGATTTGTTTGCAAGAGTAATTCGTTAACTTTTTCCTGTGAAGATTTTGAAAAAGGAGCTATTCGATAACTTATTAAATTAGGTGTTTTTTTTGTATTAATTATTTTGCCCGTGCTGTTTGAAAATCTAAGGAGTGAGCGTTGTGTCCAATAACTCACCAATGCCCGAGTCACTTCGATATCTTGATCATTCATATCAATTCGACTCAGTTCAGGATCAGCTAGGTATTTTTTAGTTTCTAAATTGAATTTTAATATCCCAGTATCAATTAATTTATTTATTCCAATTTGAACCAAATCAATAGATACTCCTGACTTTTCCGCAATAAAACTATCACTATGAATAGGAAGTTCATCATAACTTTTTAAATAAAAACTGGATTGAATGGCACATAGACTTGGTATTAAAGAATGAAGTTCAGTTAAACTTTTATTTGAAATCATGAGTTGTAAAAACTTTGGTTTTTCTTCTAGAAAAACAATTTTATCTTCTATGAGTTCTTTAATAAAGCTTAGAAAATTTAAATTTTTAAAATATAGGAGTTTAAAAATAAATTCAATATCAGGTTCCCCAACTTTGCGTTGCCATCGTCTAAGACAAGATACATGTAAATTCATTTCTAAGGCGACATCATCAAGTGATTGATTTGGATAAAAATATTTTAGAATCAAACTTAAAATTGTAGATCCATGATAGTCATTAGATAAAATATTAAAATGTTTTTGTAATAATTGAGACAAAGGGAGATTGGCTTTTTCACATACAAAACAAAAATCGCTCCAATTAAAGTTTTTTTGATGAGTTTCCCATTTTAAAACTTGATTAAATTTGAATCCCAGAACTTGGTTCCATTTTTTTTGGCTAAGTGGTGCTCTTGCCGCTCGTAAGAAATCAACTTTGAGTTGAGAAAAACTGATTTGAGAATACATTTAATAATCTCCCGTTAAAGAGATTAAAAATTTTTGATAATTTGAATTATAACCAAGTATTTCTTCATAGTGGGAATTAAAAATATTTTCAATATTAAAATTTAAAGTTAAATCAGATTTTAAATTTTGAGAGTATCCAAGATTATAGAGTGTGACCGATTTTTTTGAGGTTTCTTTGTAAGTCACAGGATCTAGATCATATGATTTACCAATATATTTAGCATCTAAAATAAATGATTGGTTATCAGAGACTTTATAATTTAAATTCAATTTAAATTCATTGGTAGGTACACGTAAAATATTTGTATGAGTCTGAGTGGCTTGAAATAAAGTTTCTAAACTAGTGTGAGGTTGAAATTGAATTGAAATTTCATTGCCAGTTGCTTTTGTTGAGTCTAAGTTTAAGTATTTGGATGTTAAAAAATTATAATTTATTTTATTAGAATTTAAATTTTCAAATATAGTCCACTTGAGTATTGTATTTTCGAAAAGTAATTTCTCAATAAATATTTCTTTGGATTCTGAATATTCTGTTTTTAAATATTTATTTTGCGTCCACTGGTAAAAAGTTGGCAACTTATATCCACTACTCCATTGAAGTCCAAACTTCGAATTAGTTTCTGGATCTAAATATACATGCCATTGAACTATGCCGACTGGTTTAGGTATTTTATCTGCCCATCTGAGCCCCGCACTAAACTGATGAGTCTCAAAAAAATTGGTTTTATAAATTAGAGCTGTGGAAGAAGAATCTAATTTGTGATTAGAAAAATTATTTATAAGACCACTATAGTTTGTTGAATATTTACCTTCAGAACCTTGATAATCTAAAGTCCACTTTAGAGATTGATTGTGCTCAAAGTAAAAATCATGGGCCCATCTTGCATTTATAGTATTAAATTTGAAATCTCCAAAATAGTAATCAATATGTTTCAGGTCAGTTTCGTTTGTGAACTCTTTATGGCTTATTAAATAATTGAGCTGAAATAATGAATAAATAGAGTCCCCAAAATAAAAACCAGAATGTGTCAGTACAATTTTCTTTTTTGATTCAAAAGATGAATAGTTTGGGTCATCTCCACCAGGGCCACCCGTTGCATCCAAATCATTTGATGAAGTAGAATCTTGAAACTTAAGTATAAGCTTTTGCTCACTCTCTTTAGGAGACCAAGTTAATATTGCTCTAAACTCCGATGATAAGTCATGATCAAGTTCAGGCTTTTTTTCATTGGGATCATTGCTTTTAGATGTTTCCAGTTGAGATTTGCTATTTATAAATAATGAAGTTGACCAGGGTGAAAAACGATTATGCTTGAGTGTAGAACCTAATTCAAAAAATTGAGATTCAGGTACGGATAAATTAACTTTATAATGAAGATTATTTTCTGCTTTAGTTTCAGAATAAAAACTTTTGGTATATATTTGAATAACTCCACCAGCTCCACCATTTGCAAAATAGACAGATTGGGCTCCTGAATAAATCTCGATCTTTTCAATATCGGATAAGGATATTTGCGTCAGATCATAACTTCCAGATGGAGAAGAGGGATCAACTTCAGGAACACCGTCTATTACAACAAGTGTATTATCTGAAGATAGTCCCCTAATAAATGCAGAAGGGCCGGCGATACTCAGGGCAGTTTTTTGTTTTAATAATTGGGACAAGTTATTTATATATGGTGTTTGTTTTAATTGCTCTGAAGTGATTACTGTTTCTGGTTTTAGCCAGTGAGAAGTTGATCCTATTTTAATAGGGGTATCTTCAATTAATATTTTATTATTAGGCTCCTCAAGTGCTATAAGTGTAGAAGATTTAAAAATGCTTATACTTAAGAATAATAATTTAAATAAAAGTGATCGATTGGTCATAAAACCCCTCTATCACAAGCAATATTCTGTGGCTAGAACTTATGAAGTTCCTCTATAAATAGTCCCCATGCAGTAAGTTTCTGAAAACTTGTTAATTTATAATTTTGAAACTGATCTTGAAAGTCATCGTCATTTAGGGGCATCCACACAGATATACCGCTCGGTATTGCAAAAATCATCTGAGTCATAGAATCAACACTATTTTGTTCACCAAAACTAGACTGCAAAATAGACTGTTTTAAAGCATCGGCAACATCTTTTATCTGAGCATCAAACTCTCTGATATTTTTAAGTTTTGCATACTGCCGAATCGCTTCCAGTAGATATCCGATATCAAGATTTGAGTTTTGAAAAAAAGTAAATTTTTCTAGCAGCGTTAAGAACGTAATTTTGTAGTCAGGGTATAATTCAAAATGACTTTTTAAAATAGAAGCTAATTTATGTAATGCAGGTACAAGCACATTTAATCCTTCTTGCGTTTGTATACTGCTTGAAGTGAACCATCCTTGTGCGGTAGAATCTGAACGGCCTTGCAATCCAGAAAAAGGATTTAAACTTTTTTCAAGAAGCTGTGGAACCATTTTTGAAATCATTAGAGGCTCCAAGCTCTTAGAGGTCTTAGCACCGAGCTTGTGTTTTTCTCCAAAAAATGAACCTGAATTAACTTCATAAAAAATTCTTCGATAGGGGAGACCTAAAAAACTTTGGGTTTGATTAGAACCTGTAATAAAATCTGTGACCTCACTAAGTTCACTTATCATTTCGATAGATTGCATAAAGCAAGCATCAAAGGAAAGTATATTTATATTATTATGAGTTTTTAATTTAATTGCATTGAGTGAAGCTTTAAGATCTTTAATTGATATTGAAGTTTTGGTTTTCTCATTATAGGCAAATCCTTGGTTCCACCCCAATCCATGACCCCAAATAATAACCCAATAGTTTTGCGCAGGATAATTTTCTACACCCCATTGAAGAAAATCACTTAAACTATTTTGGGTGTGATTTGAGTCTTCAAAAGAAGAAATTATTTTTGAACTTGAAACATTCCAGTTAAAAGTAGCAAAGTCATCAACTTGTTTACGAGTATACTTTGTTTCTGGTGTGAACTTTTTTTCTAGAACTTGCATGCGACGAACTTGATTATCAAGTCTCGTATTAATTTCAGCAATAACATTTATTTTAGTGCTAGATGCGGCTTTATTTTTTTCACTTTCAAAGGGAGCCTCCATTTCGTAGAGATCCCACAGGGCATAGGGTGAGAGATTATTTTCACCCTCCATATAAATTAACACAGTCCAATCTTTTATAGGAGCAGTTTTTGAAAGAGCAGACGTGGGGTTCGTCTTGAACCCCACTGTCACAACCAACATGAGTAGTACAAAAATCCGTTTTATACTAGAGGAGTTCCATGGGAGCAAAAAACAAACTGATTGATACTTATTAGAATAAAAATTTAAAATCCCTTTATAAAGTTTCATAATAAAACCACATCCTTGGTTTTAGAATACATTTCCATGCTATCCATGATAGAAAGTTAATATTCAATTTTGAGTATGAGATTTCAAATTTTGAATAGAACTGACGCTTTATTTTTATTCTTAATCAGTACTTATTCAATTTTATTTTTTGTTCGCGTATTCAACAAGAGCATCTACGATGTTAGCCAAAGGTAATCCTGCTTCGCTTGAAGCTGCTTTCGCTTGAACTACCCATTCCTTAGGTAAGGCTTCATTTGCCTCTGGATTCCATTTCGTTGCACCTTGTGAATCAAGTCTTTGATCATATCTTGTTTTGAGTTTAGTATATTTTGGTTTACCTTCATTTTCTTTAGTATCCTCAGGAAAATTAGCTTCTGGAGTCCAGATAAAGTCAGGGTGAGCATTTTCATACCATTCTCCACCAATTATATTTTGATCTTTATCAAGTTCAAGATCATAAAGATAAGTCACACTAGTAATATAATCATATCTTGGAGAGTCTTCTTTTCTTTGTGATGGGCTGTTCTCAATCATGTATGACACGTTCATTGATACTCCAACCACACTATCTACATTCTCAGATCTAAATTTTTTAAATCTTATACTATCAACTGAACCTTTTTTAACTGTTGCTTTTTTAATATCATTTGTCTGCTTTTTTGTTTTCGGATTAAAGTATGTATATTCATATGAAAGTACAGGTTGATTCCAAACTTCATAGTCATAGGTAGCGTCGAATACAAAACTTCTTTTTGCTATTGCGAGTTGGTTTACGATGACTGTATGCCAAGTTCCTGGGTTTGTATCAAAGCAATCTTGATCAGTAACTCTATTTGTACGTTTATCCATTTTCGGTTCTTTTTCATTACAGCGCCCACCAATGAACTTTGATCGGTATTTTGCATTAGCCCATAAATAAGATCCAAGACCCTTTAAATCAGAAGGATAAAAATTGATTCGAGTTTTTCCATCGGCAGCAGTTACTGTTATTAATTTTTCAGGACGAGGCATATTGTAAGCAGCTGGAGCCCATCCATGACAAATACCCATCCACTCTTCAACTTTTCCATAAGCATTAAAAATTTCTTGCCCAGAACGAAGTGCAGAAGCAGTTAAAGATTTATTAGTATCACCAACTAAGAGATCATATTTTTCTGCAGGTGAAAGTGAATCATATTTAGAAGCATCAGAAGAAAATAAATCTACAGCGATTAATTTATTATAAAATTCTGTGACTTTTAACCACTCTGATTCAGAGCCATTTGGAAAACTGCTATCACCATATCTCCATGCAATATTTCCTGAGTAAAGTGGCCAATAAGTGTCAGACCAAGGTTGGACCTCAAGTTTTGCTGATTTATATTTTTCATCCATTGTTAGTAAATTAGTAACCATGGAATCTTTATTATCAACTAAAGAAGCTGGATTATCATTATTATTATTTATCTGTGCTCGACCTTGTTTTTCAGAAGAAGTTATTTTACTTCTGATTTTATCTTTTAGCGAAACAAAATCTTTTGTATTACTAAATTGATTTTTCGAGTTTACTTCTTGACCAAACTCGGCGGTCTTTACAGGAATTTTGTTCATAAACGCAGATGGATTTGCGTTATATTCGTTTAATAGTTTTTCAGTTTCTTGTGCTAAATTTTCTGCAGCCAATGATGTTAAAGCTAAGGATGTTGTAATTATAAAAACCGATGTTGAAAGAAATGTTGGTTTTTTCATAAACAATAAGTTCATTAGAACTCCTCAATGTTCAAAGTTGAGATGTTTTTAATTGAATTATTAAAGTAAGTAAATACGATATTAATGTCTGTGAATTCTTGTTATAAGTGTAAAAAGTTTTTACAGTTAAAAACTAACGAAGTCATAAAGGAGTATTTCAATAATGAATTTTCCATTTTATTATTTTATTATTTTAGGTCTCATTACAGGTGTGAGTTCAGGTTTATTTGGAATAGGTGGAGGTCTAGTCATGGTTCCGCTCCTGGTGTTTTATTTTAATCTAGCGCAGATCCAAGCCAATGCCACTTCATTGGTAGCTATGCTTTTGCCAGTTGGATTACTTGGTGTTTGGAAATATTATCAAAAAGGTATATTGCAAATAGAACAAATAAAATGGGGACTTTGGATTGCAATTGGAATTCTTATTGGGACTTTGGTCGGGGCAGAGTTAGCCTTAATTCTTCCAACAAAATGGCTTTCAAGAGCTTTTTCACTTTTATTATTAACTGGTGCAATTAAATTATGGTTATATTCTTTAGGATAGGAATTTCTTTTAGATTAATTCATATTGATCCTAAATTTAGGCTAGTTTAATCTTAATAAAGAATATGAACAAAATATTTTTATATACTTATTTTACATTGAGTTTTCTATTTTTGGATAGCATGCAACAGATAGTTTTAGCAAATGGTTTAGTTGAACCAAAAAAAGCTAAACAAATAACTTATAATATTAATATAATAAGTAAAGGCGTAAAAGATAAACTAACAGGTGAAAGTGCTGCAAAAAATATACAGTCAACTTTAAAAATGCTAGAAAACCAAGATAATTTTTATGCCCAGAGAATTTTAGATGTCACCATACACTCATTAATTACTATTTATCCAAAAGATCAATTTAGGGAAATGTATTCTGAATCGAATTTTATTCGAACTCTAAAACAAGTTTCTTGTATTTATATCGCAGAAACCTCATACGGTAAACCACCAAACAAAGATGTTTGTGATCAGACTAATATTAGTCAAATATTTCCAGATTCTTTTTTGGAAATAAAAAGACTAGATTTATGCCAATTTAAGGATGAGGATTTAGTTTTTTTAGGATCTAAAATGAGTTGTAATAAACTTCAGCCTCTAGAGAGAGAATTATGTTGTAAAGAGTTAGCTAGTTTAGATTCAAGTTCAATTTTAACGAGCAATATAAATTGTAAACCTACGCCTAAAAAAAAGAACTGTATGACAAAAGAAGAACTTATACCAATTTTAGAATATCATAAAGATAATAATAGTGATGTTTTAGATTCAGTAAATGATAATAAAATGAATTTAAAAGTTAAAGTTTCTAGTTTAATAAAGTCATGTCACGATTTTACGACCAATGCAAATCTAGGGATGGTCCCTGCAATTAAAGAGCACTCCATATTTGCAAGTATTTTATATTTGAAAGCTAATAATTATAAACCAATGACTGATGAAAAATTTCAAGAATTTGCACCCAAGTACTATAATCGTGCTTCTGATTATACCCAGGAAGAATACAGTATTAAACTAGAACCCTGTCTTAAAATACTCAATGAAAAAGAAAATATTTATAAAAAAATAAAATCACAAGAAACAATATTTCAAAGTATTATTATTTCAGCAAAAAATAAGATTAAAACTTTAGATTATATAGCTAATTTTGGATCATCAACTAAATTAGATTCAAAAAAAATAGAGTTAATTAAAGAGTTAGAAGATATGCAAAGTAAATTAAAAGAGATTTACGACAGCATTCTTGAACTCAAGAAAGATGGCACAGTTGATTTTGCATTGAAAAATATACGAGCTTTTGAGGCCAATCATAATATAAAAGTAATTGAGGACATACCTGAAAATCTAGCAAATGAATTAAAAGATATAAATCTTAATATAAAAAAAGTTAAGGAATGAATCATCAAATGATTTTAAGTGTTAATTTGAAATTATTTTTATTTAGTATAATGTACCTGTTAATTGTGGCTTGCTCGTCAACTCCTGAAAAAAAAGTTATTCAAGAGATTCCTCAAAATAAGTTCTATGCTCATACTAAAGATGAGCCTCGAATTGAAACTCCAAAATCATTTTTTGATGATATTAAAGAAAAAAAAGAAAATTTTGTTGAAAGGCGTCCAGATTGCAAAGATCAATTTGATATAGAGAAAGGTTTCACACAAGACAACTCCGAAAATTGTATCAAAAATCAAATAGCTTTGGCTCACAGTGTATTTGAGGCAGGTTCTCCTGAGCAATCGATGTGTATTTTAATTACAGAAACCACTGGCTTTGATGTTTATAGTTCAAGTAAAAAAGGAAACGGTCTTGCTCAAATAACCAATGGATCTTGGAATGCCTACGCAAAAAATATAAATAAAAGTTTCAAAGAAGATTCACCTGCGCAATACATAAAAGAGAGAGAGCTTTTAGATAAATGTGTAAAAAAGCTAAGTGAAAATACACCTTTTTATTATTATAAGAACAAAATGATAGAGATCGAAGAGTACAAAGACCTTTCAACGATGGCGAATGAAATTGAAATTGCGAAAAATAATATTCCAAGTTCAAAATTGAATCCTTTTTATCGAGACCATTCTATATGTATGCAACATTACCTATTGTATGAAAAAAACAATTTATTGAAAAAAAAAGATGTTGGCAAGTGCGCCCCATTGTCTGAACTGTACGGTCCAAGCCCTAAACAATCGAAGTCTAATAGTGCAAATTACGTAAAAAAAATTTGTAATTGCACCGCTAGAAAATTGCTAATGAATAGGATAGATGAAGGTAATGATTACCCTCAGGATACGATTAAGCACAAAAAATCAGGAAGAAAGTAATTTTGCTAGGTGGCTTTTAAATGGAACTTAAAAATAAAAAATTATACAAATTTAAAATTAAATTAAATTTATCGTTAATCTTATTTTTATTCATTTTTAATTTCAATTCATATGTCTATGGCAATCAAATCTTAGCTGCAACAGCAGATTATATTAACCAATTTAAATCTTATAACGAATTAATAGATACATTAAATTTTTTTGGAGTGTTTACTGCAACTGAAAAAGCTAAAATTATTAATCTATTAAAAGCAAATAATCTAGATCTTAATAGTAAACCAACCCGACTTTACTCGAATGATCATAGTCTGTTTACCGATAAAAAAAATGGATTTACTTTTTTAAAAAATAGTAAGATTCAAACTTTTAATGGCCAACAACTCATTTTTTTGAAAAAGCTAAATCATTTTGAATTATTTACTTATTTATTAGAAATACAAAAGAAAAAATCAAAATCCACAAAATCTTCAAAAGTATTTTTAAATTTACTTTTGTCGACCAAAGCTTATGCTGCCGATGAAACTAATATAGCAGATTTATCAATACTAATTATTGGATTTATAGTTAAAGAATCATCTAAAGCTCTAATCGGGGATGTTATATATCCTACACTTGGCGGGATAACTGCTTTGTTTGGTGGTTTTAATGAGTATATTCTTTTTCCATTATCGAATTGGTTAAAGTCAGGAAAAATAACTTGTGATCGTAATACTCACGAATATTTAGTCGAAATTTATGAATCTAAAAATAAAAATAGATCTTTAATACAGCACTGGAATTTAGTAAAAAATAGACCACAAAATATTTGTAATAAGGATTCAACTTTTGTAGTCGATGAAGTTTTCAAAGGACACCATAAAACCATTTGTAATGTGTGGGAAGTTGGCTCTACATATTTAAGAAATTCCTTTTCTATAGCGGGTGAATCAATGAAGGTTGAAAATGAAGTTTTGGAAAATCAATTCGGCACACCAATACCAAAATGTGATCCAAAAAATGCTAAACTTCTCGAAGATAAAATGAAGGGTGAATTAAAAAATCACATTCTCGAAACAACACGCATATTAAGATCTTCGTCTTATGAATCTTCACCATCCAAATCAGGCAGTAATCAATGAACTTTCAAGATATTAAAATATCTTTTGCACAGCTGGATAAATTAATAAAAAATGGACAACTTCATCAAGCACAAACTATTTTACAGACATTTAAAAAATCTGAAGTTCCGTTTGAATATTGGTATGAACTGGCAGATTTTGCACGACGAGCGCAAATGCCATATTTAGTTTTGCAATGGTTAAACTCAGTGGTTAGACCAGAAACGGACTCAGATCGTAATAATCGCGCTGAAGCTAAACATATCTCACTTTATGCTAATGCATTAACTCGCATTGGGTCTTATAAAGAAGCAGAAGTACTTTTAAAAAAAATAAAGCCAGATCAAGACTCCCAGGTGTATTTTTATTTTGCGCTTTTAGAAATGCAGCAATGGAATAATTTAGCAGCAAGTCGATATTTAAAAAAATTCTTAGAAACACCGAAGTTACCTGAATATAATATCAAAATTGGCAAACTTAATTTGGCCGCGACATTAAGCTCAATTGATGAATATGAAGAATCATTGGATATAATTGAGGATCTTTTAAAAGAAGTACCTCCAAATTCTTTATTGCGAGCGAACTTATTAGAAATAAAAGGTCAGAATCTTTTCCATTTAGAACAATTTTTGGAGTCTCAAAAATCATTGGAAGAATCAATTTCAATATTTCAAAATTCAAGTAATACATATAGATATTATGCAGAGAAATGGCTCATGTTAAATCAGGTCTTTAATTTAAAAAGTCCCTACGCAAAAAATATTTCTTATCTTGAAGAATTTAAAAATAGAGCCCTAATAGCTAAGCAATGGGAGGTCGTGCGAGATTGTGATTTTTTTAAATGTTACTTATCAAACGACGAGGATCTTTTATTTAAAATATATTTTGGAACTCGTTTTAAATATTATAATCAAAGAATTTTAAAATATTTTGGTTTTTATGCAAATGTACCCAAGCAGTTTAATCTTACAGTAGGCCCTATAACCAAAGATTCACAATTGGTAAATCTCAAATTACCTTTAATTTTTGATCGAGGCCAAGGGGCATTTTCTGATAATTTCCAACAAATATTAGACAAATTACCCCTCAAATTATTTCAACTTTTAACCTCTGATATTTATCAGCCATTTCATCTTGGAGAAATATTCTCTGTTATTTATGAAAATGAATATTTTAATCCCCATACCTCTCCTCAAAAGTTAAGTCGACTAATTTTTCGTTTGAGAGATGTTCTAGAAAAAAATAATTTACCAATACGGGTACTCCTTTATAATAAACAAGTTCGATTAAGTTATTTGGAACCTGTTATTTTTAAAATTAAAAAAAATGAAAAGAAAATTACTTTTCTTGATGAATATATTAAAATCAAAGATCATTTTCCTGAGCATTATTTTAACGTGCATGAGGTTGAAAAATTGTTAAATATTTCCAACCGTACTGCTAAGAGAATCTTACAAAAACTAGTAACAGAACGATTGGTTTATATTCAAAAACAAGGTCCGCAAACAAGATATCGCATCATAAAAAGTTCAAAAATTAATAATAAATCGGCTTAAGAACGAGAATATCTTCCTGGAGCTAAAATATTATTTGGATCAATCGCTTTCTTAATTTGAGATACCAACTCCCAGCCAGGAGCTTTAACAGATGTTATTTTTTCCATGGCATTGACACCCACTCTATAGGGGAAGTATCCAATCTTTTGACCAATATTAAATAATTCTTGATAACATTGTTCAGAATTAATTTTTTGTGCAAGATCTTTTTTATCAAATAGTATTGGAACTGTACTATCAAAACACTTATCAGAAATAGAAGTAAGAGTAATTAATGGCTCTACACCAAATAATTTGCAAGTTGATTCTACAAAATGAATATAGCTATTAATTTTTGTCTCTTCCATAGTCACTAACGGTGAATACCAAATTAACCCACACTGATCTTTTGCTAAATTTTGAGAAGAAAGACTATTGTATTGATCACTAGATCTCCAATATGCAAGAGGTAAAGCAACTTCAGATGGACGCCCTTCTAATATATCTGTAAGTGATTTTAAACTTGAACTTAAACTTCTAATATTATCACCACCCAAAAAAGAAGGAATTACTGATGCAATTTTATCAATTGTCTTAACGTATTTTGTATTTATAAATTTAACTTTATGGGCAAAGCTTAATATTTTTTTAAGGTCAGTTTTAATAGCGTTTGCTACTCCTTTAGTTCCATAGATGGCACCAACTCCTGTCCATTTAGGAATTTTATATTTTAGTCCAACTTGTTCAACAACCTTATCATCTAAAACAAGCTCACCTTTTTTTAATAAATGCTGAGGATATTTTAATTTCATTGAGATCACTCTTCTTTGGTTCATTAGATTCATACCACTAATAAAGTTTCCATATTTTTGTGAGATAGTACGAATGGCTTCAACGGCTTGGGGAAGTTCCTTATCGCTATTTAATTCAAAAACAAAAACTTCTACTTGTTCTGGCTTTGGGCATAAAGAAACCGTTGCTTCAGTTACTATTCCAAAATTACTTTGCGAAAAAAGTTGATCAAGATGTGGTCCAATTCCCCATTTAAAGTTATTATGAATTTCTTGACCGCCAAGTTCTTTCATCACTGAGTGATAAGTCTCTCCATTAGGAAGAATTGCTTCCAAATTAATGACTGCATCAAAATGATCTTTATGAGGTGTGATACCGTATCCTCGCTCAAGAGCGTTGCCAAGAATACTTACATGAGGACCTGCGCCAGTTGTAGGGACCATAAAGTTTAAACTATTTTCATCAAGATATTTTCTTAATTGCAATTGAGTAACTCCTGGTTGCAGTTTAACCCAACCCATTTTGGCATTGACTTCGATTATTTTATTCATAAGTGATAAATCTACAATTGCACAAAAATTTTCAACAGGAAGTGCTGTTCCATAACCCCAATTTTTTCCTGAACTAATGGGATAAAGCGGAACATCAAATTCATTTGCTAATTGAAAGAGTAATTTTATTTCAGTAGAATCAATAACTTTTATTCCGGCCACAATTTTACGTTTTTCTCCAGTAGTACAATAACCATAATTTTTTTCAGGTTCTAAATCTAATCTTTCAATGGGAAAAGTAGATTTAACTTTTGAAATAAATGAAATCATTGTTTCTGACTGTTCATTTATTTTTGACTCTACAACCTGATTACTTTGTATATTGCTATTGTTATTTGTATTCATATGGCCTCCCAATGAATACAGATTATCCTTAAGACACCAAATAAAAAATAAACTTAATCTGGCCTGATAAACAATAAATTTTATTGAAAACAGTAGGTTACATCATTTTGTTTAATTCTGAGACTGATTGAAATCTCACAACTCCAACAAAAAAAGATGAAGATAGTACATGTTTTTCTCTTATATATAATCGCGAAGCAAGAATTTGTTGCTAGAGGTCGTTGAGGTTTCATTTTTAAAATTTAAAAATTATTTAAGGCAAAGAATATATCGTGGGTGGCCATTTTATAACCCAAAAATTGACTCTCTGAAACTCAAGATTTACAAAGATCTTTTTATCAAGTTAAGATAATCAAATGAACAGACATAATTATGAGCAGCAGTTAATAGGGGGTATTTATTAATTCGTCTTCGCAAAACAACTCGGAACAAGCTCAACCCAATTCTTCGTCTTTAAAATCGAATTCAAGTCAACAGAGTAGTTCAACTCATCATTCAAATCGGATTGGACATTTATCAGAAGGCAAAAATGCGCTTTCAACACTTGTATTAGGCGCACTAGGAATCGTGTTTGGTGATATTGGAACATCTCCACTCTATGCTTTTCGAGAATGTTTTTTACATCATCATGGTATTGGACCAACTCCTGAAAATGTATTGGGGATTTTATCTCTCATCATGTGGTCTTTTATAATTACTATTTGTTTTAAATATATGTTTATTGTTTTGAAAGCAGATAACAGAGGAGAAGGCGGAATACTTTCGTTAATGTCACTAGCAATGAAACAAGTTGATAAAGATAGTTTTCGATTTAAAATTATAATTATACTTGGTATTTTTGGTGCGGCATTACTTTATGGAGATGGTGTTATTACCCCAGCAATATCAGTATTGAGTGCTGTTGAGGGTTTACAAATTATTGCTCCTAACTTGCATTCACTAGTCATACCGATTACTTTTGTCATTCTAACTTTTCTATTTGCGTTTCAAGTGGCAGGGACTCATCGAATAGGTGTGGTTTTTGGTCCTTTGATTTTACTTTGGTTTTTTGTTATTGGTGGATTGGGCATAGCTGGTATCATTCAAAATCCATATGTCCTCAATGCGATCAATCCCATCTATGGATATGACTTTATCGTGAGTAATGGTGTGCTGGGATTTACAGTCTTAGGATCTGTAGTCCTTGTGATAACAGGTGGTGAAGCCTTATATGCAGATATGGGTCACTTTGGGAGAAGGCCAATTAAAATTGCTTGGTTTGGAGTTGTATTACCAGGATTGGTGTTAAATTATTTTGGTCAAGGTGCTTTAGTTTTGAGTGATGCAAAAGCAATTCAAAATCCATTTTATTTATTATCTCCAAGTTGGATGCTTGGACCGCTTGTTGTACTTGCTACTTTTGCAACAGTCATCGCATCTCAAGCATTGATTTCTGGTGTCTTTTCATTGACCAGACAAGCCGTACAGTTAGGTTATTGCCCTCGTATCCAAATTATTCATACTTCTTCACGTGAAATTGGACAGATTTATATTCCTTTTATAAATTGGTGTTTATTTATTGGTGTGGTTTGGTTAGTTTTTAATTTTGAAACTTCATCACGATTAGCTGCAGCTTATGGTCTTGCAGTTACTGCTACCATGGTCATCACAACTTTACTTGCATATATTGTTGCAATTCAACTTTGGAAGTGGCCTAAGTTTGGCTCCATTATTTTATTTGGTATTTTATTTTTAATAGACGTGGCGTTTTTTGCACCAAATTTATTAAAAGTCACCCACGGTGGTTGGGTTCCTCTTGCTATCGGTGCGGTTGTTTATTTACTTTTAACCACTTGGAAAAAAGGTAGAGCCATTTTAGCAGCCGCTTTAAAAGCCAGAACCGTTTCAATAGAAGCTTTTTTAGAGAAAATGAAAAAGCATTCTCCAATACGAGTCCCTGGAACTGGAATTTACATGTCCTCAGATACTTGGGGTACTCCTGTTCCATTATTGCATAATTTAAAACATAATAAAATTGTTCATGAACGAGTAATTATCTTAACAATTACAACACAAGAGGTCCCACAAATACCAAAAGATGAACGTGTTGTAGTTCAAGAGTTAGGTTCAAATGTTTTTAGAGTTATTGCACAATATGGTTTTATGGAAACTCCAAAAATGCGACATATCTTTGAGGCCTGTCGCGCAAAAGGAATAGACTTACATGTTGAGGAATCTACATTTGTCTTAGGCCGTGAAACTATATTAGCATCTCAATTTCCAGGAATGGCTATATGGCGAGAGAGACTTTTTGCTTTCATGTCTAAAAATGCTCAACGACCAACTGCTTTTTTTAGAATTCCACCCAATCAAGTGATCGAAGTGGGAATTCAAGTAGAAATTTAAAAGTGGAGATCAAAATATAATATGACTTTATCAGATGTATCTATAAAAAATCCTGTATTTGCTTGGATGTTAATGGCTGCTCTGATTTTATTTGGAGCGATTAGTTTTAATCGGCTAGGTATAAGTCAATTGCCCGATGTCGATTTTCCAGTTGTTAGTGTTAAAGTAGAGTGGAGTGGCGCTGCCCCTGAAACGATGGAACTTGCTGTCGCCGATGTTATCGAAGGCGCTGTAATGAGTGTCGAAGGCGTTCGAAACGTGACATCAAGCTCACGTGAAGGATCAGTAAGTGTATCTGTTGAGTTTGATTTGGATAAAGATATTAATATCGCTCTTCAAGATGTACAGGCGAAAGTTTCACAAGCACAAAAAATGTTACCCAAAGATGTGGATACTCCAACAATCACAAAAACAAATCCAGAAGATCAACCTATTTTATGGTTAGCAGTGAGTGGTGACATTCCAATGCGAGAGATTTCTATTTTTATTAGAGATCACTTAAAAGACCAAATCACTCGAATTAATGGAGTTGGTGATGTTAGCTTAGGTGGATATGTTGATCCAAATATGAGAATTTGGCTTGATCCCACTAAGTTAAAAAGTCAGGAATTAACTGTAGATGATGTGATTAAGGCCATTGATAATCAGCATCTTCTTTCGCCCTCTGGGTATATTGATGATGGCTCTAAAGAAACAAATATTCGTGTAATGAGTGAAGCTCATAACGCCAAAGAGTTTGAAGCTTTATTAATTCCAACACGAAATGGCCAACCCATCTGGAAGCCAATGCCCCTAAAAACAGTGGCTCGATGTGAAGAGGGACTAGCTGATATTCGTAGAATATCAAGAGTAAACGGAGTTCGTTCTGTAGGAATTGGGATTATCAAGCAAAGAGGGTCCAATGCAGTTGAAGTCGGTCGATTAGTTAAAAAAGAACTCGTAGAAATTCGCAAACGACTTCCTAAAGGATTTAATATTGAGGTTGTAAGTGATGGAACACAATTTATAGAAGAGTCTACACACGAGTTGATCTTTACTTTAATTTTATCATCTTTACTCACTGCCGTTGTCTGTTGGTTTTTCTTAGGGACCTTTTCTTCGGCCCTTAACGTTGTGCTCGCTATTCCCACTTCACTTGTTGGATCTTTTATTTTTATTTATTTTAGTGGCTTCACTTTAAACACATTTACGCTCTTAGGACTTTCGCTCTCCATAGGAATTGTAGTGGATGATGCCATTATGGTGTTAGAGAATATTGTTCGTCATAAAGAAATGGGCAAATCAAAAGTATTAGCTGCACTTGATGGGGCCCGTGAAATTACTTCTGCGGCTGTTGCCGCATCCCTTGCAATTTTAGCAATCTTTCTTCCTGTAATTTTTATGAAAGGTCCAATTGGAAAATTCTTTTTTCAATTTGGAGTAACAATGTCAGTTGCCGTAATGATTTCACTTTTAGAAGCTATGACACTTGCTCCAATGAGATGTTCACAATTTTTAGCTTCTAGCCATGAGACATGGATGGGACGATTTACTGATGGCCTGATGACTCGTTTTGAAAATCATTATCGCAGAGTTTTAGAAATTACTCTGAATCACCGTTGGAAAATTATTTTGGTTTCGTTCTTTATTTTTGGTATTTCATTACGTGTCGTAAAAGATTTAAAAAAAGAATTTGTACCTCCACAAGATCAAAGTCGATTTTTAGTTAATATCCAAACAGAAATTGGTTCATCAATTTCTTTTACAGATGAAGTATTTAAAAAAATTGAGTCCTATTTAGCAACTCGTCCGGAAATTAAAACTTATTATTCTGCAGTTGGTGGCTTTGGTGGTGGAGTTGTAAATCAAGGAATATTTTTTATTACAATGAATAAACCAAATGAGCGACCTATCAAAGATCCTTTTAAGAAAAAACCGACCCAACAAGAATTTATGGATTTGATGAGAGGTGAAATTAAAAAAATTGAAGGAGTAAAAAAAGCTTCTGCGATCGACTTATCGTTGGCCAGTTTAGGTGGAGGCGGCGGCGGTCGAAATTTTCCAATTCAATTTTCTATTCAAGGCCCATCCTGGGATGAGCTTGGCAAAATTTCTAACTCAGTGATGAAGCAGCTCACTGAAAGTGGCTTAGCTGTAGATGTGGATTCTGATTACCAATTAGGTATGCCAGAAGTTCGCATTATTCCAGATCGAGAGAAAGCATCTCTTCATGGTGTAACCATTCAAAAAATAACTAATGCAATTACAGCGACAGTATCAAGTTTAAGAATTGGAAAATACTCTGATGAGACTGGTCACCGAGATGATATTCGACTCAAAATTTTAGATCAGTTTAATAAAACACCAGAAGATATTTCAAAAATTCAAGTTTTTAATATGCATGGTCAACTAATTCCACTTTCTGATTTAGTAAGACTTGAAAAACATCCTTCTCTTATGACAATTACAAGATATAACCGAGAGCGTGCTATTTCAATTTTTTCAAATATTGCCAAAGGTAAATCTCAAGCCGATGTTATGACTTTCATTGAATCAAAAATTAAAACTCAATTACCAGCTGGGTACTCACTTGTTTCTGGAGGAAACACTAAAGGAATGCAAGAAGCTTTTGGTGGTTTAATGATGGCTTTAGTTTTAGGAATTTTAGTTGCCTATATGTTTTTAGGTTCACAGTTCAATAGTTTTATACATCCTGTAACAGTTTTGTTAGCATTACCATTTAGTATAACAGGTGCATTTTTAGCATTACGTCTTACGGATATTTCTCTAAACATGTATAGTATGATTGGTATTTTGTTACTCATGGGAATTGTAAAAAAGAATTCCATTTTGTTAGTCGATTTTACAAATGAAAAAAGACGAATGGGTCTTAATGTGAAAGAAGCATTGCTTGAAGCTTGTCCACTCAGATTGCGTGCAATTGTTATGACTTCTGTGGCAACAATAGCGGGTGTTATACCTGCTGCCCTAGCATTTGGTCCAGGCGCAGAAACGACAAGACCTATGGCGGTAGTGGTTATTGGAGGGGTGAGTTTATCTACGTTTTTAACTCTACTAGTGATACCAAGTGCCTATAGCTTATTTTCTAAGATTGAACTTAAGAAGACATCCATCTGAACACTTTTTGTTATATAGAAAGTTAAATTTACAAATATTGAAACCTCTTATTGTTGTTAAAACAAATCAGTTTTATGAGAGTCAAATACGAGGTGTATATGAAATTTTCAATTTTGCTATTTATTCTGGGATTCAGTTTTAATTCTCATGCAAAACTTTTTACAGTCAATTGTGATTCAGAATATTTTTCACAACGTCAGCATTCTAAATCTCATGCTAAGTATCAGTTAATTGATAATAATGAAAAATCAATTGTGCATGGAACCTTCAATTTAGTTTTGAGATCTTCACTAAATAAAGTTGATGATTCAGTTATATTAAATGCTGCTATTGAATCTAAAAATGTTGTATTGGTACAGGGTTATCAAGTTGATGAAGCACCTATTACATTAATTTATAAAAATGAAAAAACATTAGAAGAGTTGCATGCAACTTGTTCAATTGAACTTTAGTTTAACGTGGAAGTTCAATAAAAATATTGATTGGACACTTTCCTAAAATGATAGGTTGTCCTTCTAGATAAGGAGTTGGTTGAAATCCTACAAGGGGAACTCCATTTAAAAAAGACCCATTACTAGAACCCATATCTTCAATAATCACTGCATCTTTTTCAATTGTGATTTGTAGGTGATCGCGACTTATCGAGGTATCATTAATTGATATTGTATGTTCGGCTTTGCGGCCTATAATAATTTTTTTTTCTTTAATTTCAACAGTGTCATGGTCAGAGCCATTTACTAAATGAATTTTGCATGTAATTTTACTCCAAAAAGCCAAAGATGCCTCCTTCATTAATGTTAAAAGACCAGAAGTAGGGAGAGCAATCAAAAATTAAGAAAACATTAATGAGTTTTGGTCTAGTCCTGAAATTTTTTATCGGTCCTGAGTCTTAAGGCCGTTACTAAATTATTAATTTAATAGTTCCTGTTTCAATTTCGCTCCAATTTTTTAAAATTGGTTCTAAAAAATTATTACCACCAGATGGCAAATATCCCATTTGCATGAGCAAGTGAGACATTACAACTTCAGTGGCTCTAGAGTTACCATCAATAGTCTTAATTGCGATTCCTGTTTTTGAATCTGGAATTGCGGCAATCATTATTCCTTCAGCACCACCTTTTACTAAAATAGGTGTAGTTGCTAGTTTCATAATGTCTGTGCAATAGCTAAGTGTACCTGAAGTTAAAAGTGGATTATTAACAAAGGCATTAAAAATTATTTTACGCCACTCATTTTCAATATCAGAAAACTTAGGATTATCAAAAATAGCAAACTGAGAAAATGCTTGGGAGATATTTTGAAGAGGTAAAATCGGAGCAGGAATAGAACAGCCATCTATTCCAAAATCCTGCAATTTAAATTTAAAACCACTATAAGATTCAATAAATTTAATAATTCGCTGCTGAATCGGATGATCAAACCGTGTATAACCTTTTAGACTTTCTTTACAATGAATTGCAGTCATCAACATTCCCGTATGCTTCCCTGAGCAATTATTATGGAGTGCACATGGTTTTTCATGATTGTAATATAGTTGATAAAGACTCTCAGGATGAGAAGGTGGATGAGTACCACATTCGAGATCAGATTCATCTAAACCAATTCGAGTTAACCATTTTTTAACAACTTCGATATGAGTATCTTCTCCACGATGTGAAGCACATGCCAATGCCAATTCACTTTGTGATGTATTAAATGCTTGAAAAGCTCCAGTAGAAAACATTGGAAGTGCTTGAATTGGTTTTAAACAAGAACGTGGAAAAACAGAATTATTACTATCTCCATATGATGTTATTTTTTGCAAATTTTTATTTTGAGTTGTGATTACAGCACAAACTTTATGAACACTTTCTTGATGTGTCCCCCTGTAAATTGCAACTGTGAATGGATTTAAATTCATTGGTTTAATTTAATCATATCTATAATGAAAACACAATCGCAAGTTTGGGTTTTCATTATTCAGTTTATTCAAATTTTCAAATTAAAATTGACTAGTAGTGTTTAACATTAATACTTATGAATTTTCGTTTTTTTAAAATACACTTGAACAACTATGGCATTTAAAAAATCAATACTATCGAGATCATTTGAACTTGCAAAGATGTCAATTAATATTGGAGTTAAAGAGCTTAAGTCTGGCTCCTTACATTCTAGAATAGAACAAGCAAAAGTTTTAGCTCAAAGTCTTACTCAACTTAGAGGAGCAGCAATGAAAGCTGGGCAACTTATAAGTATCGAGATGGCCGACTACTTTCCCCCAGAAGCTGCTGAAGTCTTGGCGCAAATGCAAAATCAAGCGACAAGTTCTTCGTATGAAGTAATTCAAAAAATCCTCATTCAAGAATTGGGTTCTAAAAAATTTAATAGCATTACTAAAATTGACCAAAAGGCAGTTGCTTCTGCAAGTATTGCCCAAATTCATAGAGCTGTTTGGGAGAATCAAAATATCGCTTTGAAAATTCAACATGAGGGAGTTATTCAATCAATTGATTCAGATTTATCAATTATAAAAAAACTTTCTGAAACATTTTGTAAATTAACTCAAAGAGAAATTGATTTAACTCCTTTGTTTAATGAACTTAAAGAAGTCCTCATTCAAGAAACTGATTTTTTGCAAGAAGCTCATTTCTTGAATGAATATAAAAATAAAATAGCTAGTATGGATGAAAAGTACAAAATATTTTACTCTACTCCTTCCGTAATATCTGAATTGACCACTAAAAGAGTATTGGCGATGTCATGGGAGGAAGGAGAAACTATAACTCATTGGATGAGAACTTTACCATCCATGAATGATCGAAATGACTTAGCTCATTTAATATTGAATTTATATTGTCATGAATTTTTTGTGTGGGGCTTGGTCCAAACAGATCCTAATTTTTCTAACTTTTTAATTAGAAAAACAGATAATAATTTAAAATTAGTCTTATTAGATTTTGGTTCTACACGACATTACGATAATATAATGGTTAATCAATACATTGAACTTATGCGCTCAGTTCAAAGTAGAAATTCAGCCAAAATCATTTCAGAAGCAATCGATTTTGGTATGATAAACGAAAAAGAATCAACTGCTGCAAAAGAATTATTTGTAAAAATGATGTTTTTAGCAATTGAACCATTTGAAACAAATGGAGAATTTGATTTTGCTAATTCAGATTATGCAAAAAGATCTCAAGGAGTTATTTTTGAATTTGTTAAAAGTTTAAAATATTCGCCGCCTCCCCATCGCATAATATTTTTACATCGAAAGTTAGCAGGAATTTTCTCTTTATTAAAAAAATTAGAGATTAAATTAAATATTACAAGTTACTGGGATTTCATGATCAACAAATAAAATAACTGCTTATGATTAAATCTGATCGCTTCGCGATTATATCAGATATAATCATTAGCAGTTATTTTCAAGTATCAATTACTTCTTCCTAGTTTTGTATAAATCTTTTTGAACAAAACTAGTCCAACTTTTAAAACTTTTTTTATCCTGATCACTCCAAGCTTCAAAGCATAAATATTGGCGATCATCTTGTTCTCGCACTCTTATTTTTGATTTACATTGATCATCTGCAATTTTTATGAACTTTTTATTTTTTCGAGCTAATCGTTTAAACTCTTGTTGGTAGATTGACGATTTCTCTTGATCCAAAACATATTCATTTAAAACTGTCCAACCTTTTAAATACTCAACGTGAACATATGTTTTTTTCTTAAATGGAACTTCTGTAAATCGAATAGTTTCTTTTTGCTTATGACCAAATTGAACTTCAAGAGCATTAGCTTTAAGGCTAAAAATGAATATAAGTTTGAAAAAAAGTACAAGTAAATAGAGAAATCTATATATTTGCGTGCGTGAACTGAACCAATAATCATCCATGAATAAATCTCCAAAAACCCTTCATGAGTTTTTGATTATTTTAACAAAATACAATCAATGGATGAAGTCTAGATCAAACATAGACTAGACTTATGATACGTTATATTTTTAATTTCTTAATAACCAAGTCTGTAATCTCAATTTCACTTTTGGACCAGAATAGTCTTGGATCATTTTTATCAAAAATCATTAAATAGTTTTCATCTTTTGCAATGATCGCAATATTCTTATTGATACTTTCTAAAATAGGATCAAATAAAACTTTTTGTTTACTACTAATTTCTTGTTGTGATTTTGCTATAAATTCATTGTGCTCCTGAATAGTTTTGGATAACTCATCTTGCTTTTTCTTAAGCGAGTCCTCATTGAGCATTCCTTTCTTACTTTCAAATACTGAAACTTCTTTTTTAATTAAATTTTCTTTTTCTGCGATTTGTTTTTTTATCTGTTCAACAAAATTATTTAAATCCTGCTGTGCTTTTTGCCCAATTGGGATCGATGAAACCGTTTTTTGTAAATCAAAAGTTGCGAATTTTTCTAAAGCTAAACAAAATTGCGATATTATTAGCAAAATAAAAGGGATAATTCTTTTCATACTTCTCCTTATGTTAAAATAAAGTTTAGGGGAGGGGGGGTGGGGGGGCTGTAAATCGCCCCCAATAAACAGGAAAATAACGGCGCATGATTTTGTCTCGTATAATCAGCAAAGCTGATCAGACTTAATCATGAGCAGTTATTTAAATTTACTTTAAGTTCGACTCTCCTTTCTCTATGGCAATTAATTGCATTCTAATTTTTTCAGTTAAACCAGTAGCTGGATTTAACGTTAATCCAATACTACCTTCACCTTTAACTTTGCTATTCAATGGATTATAATTTAAATCATCAAAACTAATAAAAAATTCATCATTAATTATCTTTAACCAGAAATCTTTTTTAACAGTTAAAAGTATTTCTTGCTGATCAAGGGACTCAATAAAATCTCCTTGTGCTAAAAAACTCATCGGGATTTTGTCTCCTTCATGGAATCCAAATTTGTATTCGATCGGATTATTTGCTTTAGGACTCATTTTATTTATTTGCCCTAATTGAATTTTAATATCTTTGTTAATTTCTCCTCCAAAAGCTCCACTTGTTGAAATAACTAGTGCTATTAATATAAAACTTGCTCTAATTTTTGTTATCATTTGAATCTCCTTATTTATATACTACATTTGTAGTAATAATGGTTAATGTTTTTTTGACCTTTTTTTTAAATAGTTTCCTAATTTTAATTTACTTTTTAATTTAATATTTAATTTATAAATTGGTTTTTTCTGTAATAATAAAATCTGTTATTTTTTTTATGACCAATTCGACTGATTTCGGTGTTTTCAAAAGCATGCCATTATTACCCGCAATAGTAGAATTTAAAAGCGAACCACATAGCCAAATTGAAAACAGGATTCTGAAAAATTTATTTTTTTTTGATTCTATTGTGTTTTCATTCATTAATGGATTAAGCATTGAATTGAGTCTTAACTTAAGCAGAGATTTCTTTTTCATAAAACCAGAATAAAAATTCAATTGAAACGAATTATTTGATTCTTGAATTATTTCTTTTAAATGAATAAGTACATTTGCAAGAGTTCCGCGTTCAACACCTGATTCGATTGCATAATTGTCTGCAATTATTTCTCTAAGATCCTCTATTTTTTGACTAAGTAATTTATAGCCTGGAATAAACCAAAATATATCTCCAATAGTTTGAATGAATACAGAGAATAAAAGGTCAAAATTTCTAACATGACCTATTTCATGAAAGATAATTGCAGATAATTCTTTTGAGTCAATTTTATTATATGTTTCTTGAGGAATGCAAATGTAGGGTTTAAAAAGGCCTCCCGTAAAAGGTGAGCCCTTAAAAAAATTAGAAATATATATTTTTATTTGTCGATTAAAATTTGTTTTAACAGTAGCGTGTAACTTTGAATTATAAAAATCATTTACCCTTTGAGATTCAAAATGAATGTACTCAAATACTCTTCTTAGTAGTAATACACATGAAATAAAAATAGCACATATTATTATTAATTGAATATAAAATTGTCCGTTGGATTTAATGAGCCAAAAATAAATATAATCTGCAAAACTTGCCGAGTATTCGTTGTTTTCACTATCTTTGACTATAAATAAAATTTGAAAAACTGGTCCAAATAAATAATCAAGACCAGCTCCAATGTTAAGCGATTGCATACCTGGTTTTATGTGATAGGGATTAATTTGATGCTTAAGTATAGAAGTACTTGGTATACCAATAAAAAAATCAAAAATGACTTTTAAAAAAGGGAGCATCATAAGAAATAGTTTATTTTTTCCGTCTTTTATTTTAAAAAGTCGTATAAATAAAAAAACTATTATACTCCCAATCCAAAATGAAAAAGAAGAATTGAGTAATAAATTAAAATACAAATCGAGTTTCATCTTTTTGCCTTTTTAATTTTTTCTTCTACAGTTTTTTTTAAAATTTCTAGTTCTTCAGTTGTAAAACTATCATTTTCATCATTTGCAAGCATTGATAATATTGGTTTTAATTTTTCGGTACGAAATAATGATTTTTTTACTTTATCAAAAATTTTATCAACAGAAGTAGATTTTTTGGAATTAGCAACATAAATAAACTGACGACCTTCTTTTCGACGTTTAACCATTTCTTTTTTATTTAATCGAACTAAAACTGTCATCACTGTTGTGTAGGCAAGATCATGTCCTAAATTTTTTAGTTGCGCTTGAATATCGCTTACAGACTGCTCACCAAAAGAATTCAATAAACCTAACACTTCTAATTCGAGAGGACCAATATCTAATAAATTACTCATGAAAAAACTATCTACTACTTAAGTAGTAGATGTCAATACTCAGTTTTTCATTTTTCAAAGTGATGCTGCAGATTATTATTCTAAAAATTAAATTTTTAAAATAGAATACCAATTTGCAATTTTAAAATTGTCCAACGAGGAAAATATTGAACAATACTTAAAGCCTTTTTAACATTGTCGCGATCGCTTGCATCGGTTGCATAATCTAAAAATGCAGAATTTTTATTGATAGTAATTAAAGGCTGTGCCCACGATATCCAATCAACTCCTAAAGTAATATCATGTTCGAAGGTCCATCTATTACCAAGTCCAATATTGACTCCCAGAGATTTGAGACTGACAAGGTCAATGGACGGGTAGTTACCACCTGTGATTTTACTAATCAGATCATCACCTAAATGAATTCCAAAATCAAAGTATGTTATTCCATAATTAAAATTAAAACTGTTGCTAGCAGAATATGATCTTTTTATTATTGAAACTCTGCTATCACTCATTCTTCCGATATCACTAATAAGATGCGGTACCCCAAGGCTACCATTCATCCATTCAAAATCCCAAGTAATGTCTTCGCTTTCTATAAGGCCAAAAGTAATTCCCATTTTATTTGGAATTAATAAATCAATCGGTGAATAAGTTGCCAGCGCATAATAATTGTTTGCATTTCGTCTTTCTTTTGTAGGTAACACTACTTCTGTGGCAGTAATTTCATCGTTAGGATTTTGTGAACCTGTATTAGAAAATACCAAATGAGAATAAGTTAAAATGAGAGCTGTAATAAGAGATAATTTAACATTTTTGTTTGTATATAGAAAAAACAAAGTAACCCCCTAACTCGTAATAAGCATATAAAGTCTAAGGGATGCACTTTTAATAAGTCAATAACTCTCAACTTAGTAATTAAATTGAATTACAAATTCCAATCTGGGTCATTTTTAAGATTTAAAAAAGGGTCGAATTGAGTATCATTATGCATTTCTTGCCGATTATATTTTTGAATTTCTTCATAAAAACTAAATCCATATTTCAAAGAAGAAAGGTATGTCATCATTTTTTCTGCTTTTGAAAAGCTTTTTTTATTATCAAATATTCTTTTGCAGAACCTAAGATTTTTTTTATAAATTTGAACTTCAGAATTGCAATTTTCAGAGTTAATCCAATGAATTTTCACATTGAAATCAAAATCATTATTTGTAGAATTTTTAAGGAAATCTTTTTGATCGATTTCACGGAGTCCATTTCGTATAGCATGCATAGCTAATACTTTTAAAACATTATCTTGTGATATAATTTTTATTTTATTTTCAATAATATTTCCAATAGAATTAATTTTGATATGTATTTTAACATTTCCTAGATGTCCAAATTCACCAAGGTAATTGTCAGTGTAAATAAATCGATCTATCGAGCTCCAAATTATCTTAAGAAGATTACTCTCTTTTATGGATATATTTTGATACGCATTCAACAAATCATTTGGATAAACTAAGTCATCCTGAAAGTTATTTTCGTTTACGTTACTTCTATTGTTATGAGTTTGTGAGTTTTCTAAATAGGAACTTTTAAGATTACTTCTAATTGAACCTAAATTTAGATTTTTTATTAAGATTGCTTTGGAATTAAAAACAGGGTTAGCCTTTATTTTTTTTAGTTTAGGTACTCTTACTAAATTTATTTCAATATTGTTTTTTTGAATAGTGGTCTTCGAAGTGGAATTATCAAGTAAGAACTTATTTAGTAGAAATAAATAACTCAATCCAAAATGAACCAAAATAGATATGGCAATAAAATATGTTGTAGTGATATTTAATCTAGCTTTTAAATTTTCCAATTAACCCTGTAATATATTGGTAAAATATTGGTAATATTTTACTGGTTCTTACTTTTTCAACTTACTACACTTGTAGTAGTTGTCAAATCGATTTTTTATTTTCACAAAAACTGTATGTGATTATTTCGATATTATCAGTTAAGGTGATCAGACTAAATCATAAGGGCTTTGCGCCATTCGTCTGTGGGTTCAATTAATTTTCGAAGATTCATATCAAATAAACCAAAGGTAAATTGGGCATCACAAGCAAGTGTTCCATCGACTTTTAGCATTTGTTGATTCATAAAGCCAATTTTCCCCTTGTAACCAGTGACTTTAGTAATAATCGTAATGTCTTCACGTAAAAGTATTTCTTTTATAAATTTTAAATTTACTTCTAATACAACGGGACCTTGTTTTTTATTATGAATCTCTGCAAAGCTAAAGCCTTTGTCGTTTACAATCTCCCAACGGGCTTCCTCAAATAACATTAAGTAAGAGGCGTTATTTAAATGACCGTATGAATCAACATCATGCTCGCGAATTTTTATTTTATATTCAAACTTACTCTGACTCATAGTCTATCTTCCCTCAAAATCCTAAGTAACTTCGTTTTACATCTTCATTATGGAGAAGATCGCTTCCATTACCAGTTAAAACAATCTTTCCTGTTTCTAGTACATAGGCTCTATGGCTTACTTTTAAAGCCATCCTAGCGTTTTGTTCTACAAGTAAGATTGTTGTTCCTTTTTTATTAAGCTCTTTTATAATTTCAAATATTTGAGCAACGATCAAGGGAGCAAGTCCAAGCGAGGGTTCATCTAATAATAACAATTTGGGACGGGCCATGATCGCTCTGCACATGGCAACCATTTGTTGCTCACCACCAGATAGCGTCCCCGCAATTTGGTGAAGACGTTCGCGCACTCGTGGAAAGAATTGCAAACAGCGTTCTTTGTCTTCTTCAATAAGTTTTTTATCATTTAAAATAAAAGCACCCATTTCTAAATTTTCTAACACCGTCATTTGCGGAAATATTCCTCGCCCTTCTGGTGATTGAGCAATACCAATCCCCACTCTTTCATGAGCTTTAAATTGATTTACATTTAAATTATTTAAAATTATTTCACCTTGAGTTACGGGAACTATTCCAGATATTGCTCTTAAGGTTGTCGTCTTACCAGCACCATTGGCACCCACCAAAGAAACAATTTCGTTTTCGAAAATTTCAAAATCAATTCCTTTAATAGCTTGGATGGGTCCGTAATTGACTTTAAGATTATTTATTTTTAAAAGAGGCTGTTGATTTTTCATTAGGTATGTTGCTCCTCTTCTATGCCAAGGTAGGCTTCAATTACTTTTGGATTGGTCTGAATTTGTGATGGTGTGCCTTCGGCAATTTTAATTCCGTGATCTAACACATGGATATTTTCACAAATTTCCATTACCAGTTTCATATCATGTTCGATTAAAAGAACACTCAAGTTAAAATCTTTTCTTATCTGAGCAATAACTTCCATAAGATTATGAGTCTCAGCGTGATTCATACCCGCAGCTGGTTCATCTAATAATAAAATCGATGGATTTGTAGCAAGAGCTCTTAAAATTTCAAGTTTACGTTGTTCACCGTAGGGGAGTGAACCCGCCTCTTCATTAGATTTATGTGATAATTTAAAAATTTCGAGTAACTTAAAAGCTTCTTTCTTTTTAAAATCTTCTTCTTCAAAAAAATTTGGTGTGCATAACACTGATTGCGCCATATTCGAGTGGAAATGCTGATGGAACCCTAGCATTATATTGTCAAACACAGTAAGGGTTTTGAAAAGCCTGATATTCTGAAATGTTCGCGCCATCCCATGTTCAGAAATTTCATGAATTGTTTTACCAACAATTGATTTTCCATTTAATAGAATATCACCTTGAGAAGGCTTATAAACTCCAGTGAGCATATTAAATACCGTCGTCTTACCGGCGCCATTAGGACCAATAAGACCGGCCAGTTGTCCTTTTTCTATATTGAGATTAAAATTATCAACTGCTTTTAGTCCGCCAAACTGTATCCCAATAGATTTGACTTCAAGAATATTCTGCTTCATGAATCTCCAATTTTTTTAACAAATTTTAAAACAAATAAATATATAATGCATCCCTGTATTACATACCTTCATAATTTATCCTAACCCCATGCTCATTTTCACTCAACTTTTTTCTTTCGACTTATGCGGATATACAACTCTAAGCCAAAGGGCTTAAAAATTTTATTGAGAGTGGTGAAAGTAGGATTCCCTACACCTTGCTCAAACTCTTGAATAGTTCGTAAAGTAACTCTGACAATACGTGCATATTCACTCTGAGTTTTACCCACAGATCGTCTTAACGCTTTTAAGGCCTCATTAATCGGTATAGATCCATTTTCAATTTGCTTATAGAGAGATTGTTTTTTTTCATGGGAGCTTTTTAGTTTCATTTAAAACTCCCCAGTGCAAGATTAATATTTTCTAAACAGTTTTGAGTCAGCTGCTTATCCAATTTATAATTATGAATATTAAGTTTAAGAATAACAATTTTGCGTTCAGAGTTTTTAAAGAAAGCATTCCAATTTATTTTCAAATTATTTTTTTGACTCCATATTTCAAGATAATCTTGAATCAAGTTCCAATTTGGAACACCTGCTATTTCCCTGGGGCTTTGCCATCTACATACACGAGTTATTCCCTCTGTATCCAAAATCATTGGTGCGAAATCATAAAGAGGGGATAGCCCGCATTTATTTTTTATCTTTAAAAAAGCGGTATTTCTTGGGTGATTGTCCGTATTGCACATGCAGAAATTCAATATATCCCGTAAAACATACTCTTTAAGGTCTTTGTTTCTATTTGTTGAAAATTTAAAAATAGCATCTAAAAACTTTTCATGATTTGGGTTTGCTCCAAATTCAGCAATTTCGAGGGCGCTAGCTAAGCTTTCTAAGCCATGCCGGTATTGTTTTTTATTTTTAATTTTTACATCAAAGCGTGGGATAAATAGTGTATCTTTAAACCATTGTAGCTTCTCATTTGTTTTAATTCCAAAATCAGTTGCAATTTTATAATAACGTTCCTCCATTTTTAAGACGAGTAAATCTTTTGGTTTAGAAGAACGTGGAAATTTAACTATCCATTCTTTTTTAATTTTTTCAGTTGATAAAATTCCTCCAGGAAACCAATTCCCTTTGAGATCTTCTGTTAAATAAAATTTGGGAGCATCTCCCTGAACAGAGGACGAGGAGCCTATGGGAATACCTAATTTCTCAATTTCAGTTAAGACTTTTGATTTTTGTTCCCAAATTAATTTTTTTTTAAACCCAGAAAATTTTATCTGCTGGAGTGGAGTAACAGCACTTTTAATTCTTAACATTCCCCCACAATTACTGGCTCCATTTGTCAAAATTTTCCAATCTGAGGAAGAGTTATTCATCACGTTTAATTTTTTTTCCCAAAAACGTCGCCCAGCCCCTTGAGGAATTAAGTCTAACAAAAATGGAGCCCAACTCTTAAAACGATAAGTTTCAAAACTTACCGGAATATTTAAAGAGACAGCAAAAAATAAATCTTCTTCTGTAAAATACTTTGCCACATAATCTGAGTTGTATTCAAACTGAGTGGCGGCTCGATATCCTTTGATTTCATCATCCACCAAAGTAATAATACCAATATCTATCCAGGTAGAATTTATAAATATTTGGAGTGTTGCTGATTTTTTAATATTACCCCCTAAAAGGGATTATTTACCTAATTTTATAACTATAATTAGATATTATAGGGGGTATTTTTAATTTTTTCAATATTTAAAAATAATATACTTGATAGCCTGTTAAATTTCAAAACAGCAATAAGTTTTAAAAGTAGTTCAATTGATAAAACATATTAACACCAAATTTTTAATTTGAATAACTTTTAAAAAAATCATAGTATTCATTATTGGGAATACAATTCTTTATATGAATTTGCATTATATTTATTTTTCAATATACGGACTTTTTTTTGGTTAAGATTTTTAAAAAAATTCTCAACATGGTCACTGTTAGTCATTACAGTTCCATCGATACAAAATCGCCCCGAATCTTGAATTATTTTTTTAACTGATTCAGGGTTATAGGTACTTTTTCTTGAAATGGAAACATCAGAATCTATGGAGTTTGCGCATGGTATATTTGACGAAGTATCAGTAAATCCATTGCAAGCAATAATACTTATTATTAAAAAATATATAAACTTTCTCATTTTGACTCCTGATTTAAAAATTTTGTTTTTAATTATTTTCGAGTTTGCAAATTAATAGTTGCAAACTAAAGGCCCAATAGCGTTTTAAATTACAACGTATTTGAAACAATATTCGATCTGTTATGAAACACTTTTGCAAAAAGATGACAATTAAAGTATCACTTGCTAAAAAAACAACGAGTGTAATTAATCTAGTCGAGAAACCATAGGCTAGCGGATCATTGAGTGTAAAGTTCCTTATCAACACCTGCTTCAAGACCAAGATTGGAAATATCAGATGATATTTTTAGATCATATAGTATTCTAGCCTCCCATAAATCCAAAAGTTCGATAGATTTAATTTTTCCTTGATTGTCCCTGCAAACTATTCCCTTGCCACCTCCACCCTCTAAAATCTAATGTGCTTGAAGCTAAATTGAATAATCAGCATCAAGAAGAAAAATCATTAAATATCAGTAAAAGCACTACGTCTCCAGGTAACAGGAGAAAAAAACACCAAGATGGATTTAGGGTTGCCGGAGATGAGCTTTAACATTTGACAAACAGTACTGTTAATGGTACAGTTATGTAAATCTGGAGGTTTAAATGGATCGAACAAATGCAGATCAATTTAGAGCAAATTTAAAAGAGTGGATGGATGCAGCAAAAACTGAACCAGTTAAAGTCACAAGAAAAAGTGGAGAGTCACTTGTTCTTATAAACGCTGAATTGTTTGAAAAAATGCAAGTGGATCTCGCTCGCTTAGAAGGACTTACTGTAAGCCTAATTGATGCTGCTAACGGTAGATTAACAACTGCTACAGAAAGCTCAACTGCTAAAGTTTTTGAGCGGGCAAAGAAAAGAGCACTAAGCCACAAAAAAACTAATAAAGTTGGTGGATAATGCACGAGTATGACGTCCAAGAAACTGACAAGTTCAAATCACATAAAGATATTCCTAAAGTACGCAAAATATTATTAGAAACAATTTCATAGATTTCAAAAATAGTTCAAAACTCACAATAAGAAGAACTTGTATATTTAGGAATTGATTGGTTAAAAATATAAATAACCACTTTATTAAGTTAATATGGACCCTGCTATTTTTTCATTTTTTAGATTAATTTTTTACAGGGTCAATTAAAAATCAAAGCTACAATTTAATTTATATCTTAAGATGAGGGTGATTGAAAATCACCCCCAACAAACAAGGAAAAAACAGCTAATGATTATGTCTGATATAATCAGCAAAGCTGATCAGACTTAATCATTAGCTGTTTTTTTTCCAGAAGTTCCAGATTTCTTTTTGCCCCATTAAACCTTGAGGTCGAACCAACATTAAAATAATTAATGTTAAAGAATAAATCACCATACGTAAATCTTTACCAGTGAGTTCTTGGAGAGGGCGTAGGGCTTCTGGCAAAATTGTAACAATGGCCGCTGCTAGCATAGGACCAGTCATACTACCCATCCCCCCCAACACAACCATCGTGACAATGTTAATACTCATGATAAATGAAAATGTAGATGGATTTAAATAATTTGAAAAATGCGCGAACAATGAACCTGCAACCCCGGCAAAAAAACTTGAAATAACAAAAGCACGTACTTTTACTTTTGTTGTATCTATACCAACTGATGAGGCAGCTATTTCGTCTTCGCGAACACTTTTAAATGCACGACCATGGGAAGAATGAATTAATCTCCATATCACAAAAAATGTAAGTATAACCCAAAAAGCAGCCATCATAAATGAAGATGTAAATCGACCAATTACAAAATCACCAAAAAGAGAAATTTCTTGCATCCCTGGGATGGCATAAAGTCCACGAGCTCCTCCCAAACTTTCGGTATTTAAAACTATAACACGTATAATTTCACCAAATCCCAAAGTGACAATTGCGAGGTAATCACCTTTTAATCGTAATGAAGGTAATCCGACAATCCAGCCAAAAAAAGCACTGAGTAAACCACCAACTAAAGCAAAAATAATAAAATAAAATAAAGATGAAAAACTTCCTGCAACAGGTAAAAATTTAAAACTTAAAAATGCAGAAGTGTAAGCGCCTACAGCCATAAAACCGGCATGACCTAAAGAAAATTGCCCTGTGTATCCATTTACTAAATTTAAACTCATTGCTAAAATCATATTTACTAAAATATATAAAAGTGTGAGCTGTAGGTAAGGATTCAAAGCGCCTTCACAAATCAAAGACAGAATTAAAAAAACTATTAAAGTAATCGCTGGCCACTTGTAACTTTGAAGTGTTTTAGTTTGGTAGTTATTCACTATAGAATTCCTTTTTTAAAACTTTATACTTTTTCTATTTTAGTTGATCCCAATATGCCGGCAGGTTTAAAAACTAAAATAAAAATTAATATCCCAAAAGAAAGAGCATCTTTGTAAGTACTTGCAAGATAACCAACAACCATTTCTTCTGACATCCCCATGATCATTCCACCAACTATTGCCCCGGGAAGACTTCCTATTCCCCCAAGAACAGCGGCAACAAACGCTTTTGTACCCATTAACATTCCCATGAGTGGTTCTATTTTAGGGTAGCGCATTCCAACTAAAATAGCAGCAACCCCAGCAAGTGAAGATCCAATAATAAAGGTAAAACTTATAACTCGATCAATATTAACTCCCATCATGGAAGCAACTGTTGGGTTTTGACTGACAGCTCTCATGGCCTTACCCATTTTAGTTTTAAAAACAAAATATCGAAGGCCAATCATCATAATTAAACTCACAAATAAAATCATAAAATCTAAAATCATCACCTGAATAGGTCCAATACTAAATAATACTGTATCAGGAAGCAGTGTAGGGAACAATTTGGGATCAGCACCAAAAATAATTTGTCCTGCATATTCTAAAAAAAGACTTACACCAATGGCTGTAATTAAAATATTAAGTTTGGGAGCTTTACGTAATGGCTTGTATGCTAATTTTTCAATGGTAAAACCAACAAGTGCACAAACAATCATTACTAAAATTGATAAAATCAAAAACGGAGCTATGCCTTGTTGATTTTCAAATCCTAAAAACTTTGCCCCATAGTATGCAGCAAATGCACCCACCATATAAATATCAGAATGGGCAAAATTAATAAATTGTAAAATTCCATAAACCATAGTGTAGCCGAGAGCAATGAGCGCATAAATTGCTCCAAGACTTAATCCGTTAATCACATGCTGTAAAAATTCTTCCACTACAAACTCATTTCTATGGAGTAAATGTTGTTACGAATTTATTATTTTTTCCTTCAACTTTTACAACAACTGCACTTTTAACAGCATCACGATTTTCATTAATAGAAATCATTCCTGTTACACCTTTAAAATCTTTTATTTTCGCAAGTTCATCTCTAATATTTTTAGGATTTACCTCTTTAAGTTGCTTCATGGCTTTAACTAAAATATTTGCAGCATCATAACCTAAAGCCGCTAAACCATCTGGTGTCTCGCCACTATATTTTGATTTAAACTTAGTAACAAAGTCGACAACTTCAGTCGCTTTATCATCAGAGGAGTAATGATTAGAAAAATAATTTCCATCAACAGCTGTTCCACCAATTTCTGAAAGTTTTGAACTGTCCCAACCATCTCCCCCAAGAAGTACAGCATTTAGACCTAATTCTTTAACTTGCTTTGCAATAAGTCCCACTTCTGTATAATATCCAGGTACAAAGATAGCTTCTGGATTTGCAGTTTTAATTTTTGTTAATTGAGCTTTAAAATTATTATCCCCAGCAGCGTAGCTCACGTCTGCAACTATTTCTGCACCTAGTTCTTTTGCTTTTTGCACAAAGAAATCTGCTAATCCCACTGAATAATCTGATTTCACATCACGAAGAACTGCTAACTTTTTTACTTTTAAATTTTCTATTGCAAAACGGGCCATCACAGTTCCTTGAAATGGATCTAAGAAACAAACTCTAAATATATAATCACCAACTTGAGTCACTTTTGGATTTGTAGAACTTGGAGAAATCATTGGAACTTTATATTGTTGTGCAATGGGAGCAGCCGCAAGCGAACGACCACTGGCAACTTCGCCAATAACGGCAACAACTTTGTCTTGAGTTATTAACCGTGTAACAACTTGTGCTGCTTCTTCTGGTTTACCTTGGTCATCAAGAGTGATCAGTTTTATTTTTTTTCCATTTATACCACCAGTATTATTGATTTCATCAAAAGCAAGTTTAATTCCCTTATTAGTTGAAACACCAAAAGTAGCTTCGCTGCCTGTGAGCGAACCGTATTCACCAACTAGAATCTCACTTTGGGAGTCAGACCCAGCTGTAGTCGCTGTAGAATCAGATTTTTTGGTACAATTAACAAAAAGTAGAAGGCTCAATACAAGGGAGCCCATTACGAATAGATTTTTTTTCATTTTGTCCGCCTTTAAATTGAAATAACTGTTTATGATTAAGTCTGATCACTTCGCAATTGTACAAGACAAAATCATACGCCGTTATTTTTCTGTTTGTGGGGGACGATTTTCAATCATCCCGAGTTTTCTTGTTTATAAAATGTATTGATTTATAACTCCCATTTTATCCGTTAAAATTAAAAAATAATTTCAACTTTAATTTAGGAATCAAATCTATCATTGTTAATTTTTAATACTGAGTCCATTAAATTTTTTTTCAAATTGAAAAAAAATTTAATGAGAAAGCACCATGGCTAAATCAATAAGTTCACGAGAAACTTTTTTCTCTTTATTGTAAATATCAGAAAAGGGGACTTTAACAATTTGGTCATTAATGACGCCAATCATTACATTCGTATCACCGTTAATAAGAGCTTCAATGGCTCCAAAACCAAGTCGACTTGCAAGTATTCGGTCTGAAGCTGTGGGGGCACCACCTCTCTGAATATGACCTAAAATACAAACCTTTGCATCCAATCCTGATTTTTTGCGAATAGCTTCTGCGAGATCATAGGCTCGACCGGGTTTTTGTCCTTCGGCAGTTATGAGGATACTGCTCATTTTTCCTTTTGTAGTTCCATTTTTAATTTGAGTAATGGCATTTTCAATTGGAAACAAATGTTCAGGTGCAAAAATAGTTTCAGCCCCTCCTGCAAGTCCCACATGAGCTGCAATAAATCCAGAATTTCTTCCCATGACTTCGACAATAAATAAACGATCATGACTTGCGGCTGTATCACGAATTCTATCAATAGCTTCAAGAGCTGTATTTACTGCAGTATCAAAACCAATGGTATTATCTGTACCGAAGATATCATTATCAATTGTTCCTGGCACACCAACAACTTTAACTTGATACTCTTCATTTAGTAAATGCGCTCCTCTAAAAGAACCATCACCACCAATACAAACTAAAGCTTGAATGCCTTCTTGTTTTAAACGATCAGCAGCAATTTTTCGATATTCAGGTTTATAAAACTCTGGACATCGAGCTGTTTTTAAAACAGTACCACCCCTTTGAATAATATTTGCAACTGACCTGAGATTCATTGGTTGAAAATGACCTTGAAGGATACCCGTGTAACCTCCAACAATGCCCACGATATCTAAATTTTTATGTATTCCAGTTCTTACTGCTGCTCGAATTGCAGCATTCATACCTGGAG
>SXSU01000076.1 GCA_005793345.1 Bdellovibrionales bacterium | reverse complement strand
TATATCAGACATAATCTTTAGCAGTTATTTTCTTGATATTTGGGGAGATCTTCGATCTCCCTTATTACTGCTCTTGATTAAGTCTGATCGCTGGCGCGATTATATCAGACATAATCTTTAGCAGTTATAAAGAATTCAAATTTAAAGACATTTTTTGCATTCATTGCAAAATTATACTAACTACCCTATTGAAATATTAAGTTATTATGATTATGTCTGATATAATTGCGGAGCAATCAGACTTAATCATGAGCAGTTATTTATTACAAAGTTATCATAATTAACACTTTTTTGAATTAGCAGAGGGGCCATGGGGAGCGTTTTTGAATTTAATAGACACAATGTTTTTAGCAAAGAACAAGCCAACCAACTTTTATCTTTGGTGTATAGAATCACTTCCGATGCCGATGCCGAACTAAAAAAAATTACCGATCAAATAAAGTTATATAAAGAACAAGGTGGTTCTCGAAATCTAGAAATAGCCTCTGACCTTGAAGGCCATGCTCAAATTATTATTACAAAATGGGAATCAAAAATTATTAAATTAGGATTAGAACCTAAGGGAGTTTGGCTTGTTGATTTTGATTCTGGTAGTGGATATTTTTGCTGGAAATACCCTGAATTAGAGTTAAAATTTTGGCATGGTTACAAAGATGGTTTTAGCAATAGACAACCTATAGAAGGTACCAAAAACATTGATGAGTGCGATCCCCTACATTAAATAATTTCGTACCACCGTTCTATCATATACAACGGAAGTGAAATTAATTCGTACTCATAATTAAGATGTTTAATTTTCATTTGGCTTGGTAGATTTGTATCAAATCTAAATGCTGTTTTTAGATTTTTCTCTTTCATCATTACGTGAAGTGATTTTAATAAACCAGATTTGCCGGCCTTAACTTCGATAGGAATTAACTTGCTACTTAATTGAACTACAAAATCAACTTCTGCATCAGAACCCTTTTTATCTCTTAACCAATAATATAATTGCGGATCTCTGATCTTGGAATCTGAATTTCTTAACATTTGAGCAACATACTGCTCTGCAATTGCACCGTTATTAATTATAAAAATGTCGTTTATATTTTTAAACTCACTTAATTTAATTCCTAAATTTGTACAAGCTAATCCTCCTAAATTACTTATTTGGTATAAAAAGATCCCCTTTTTTTATCAATTAAATAGTAAAAAGATCCTCCTCTTTTTGTATTTTTGAGATAAAGATTTGGAGATTTTAGCTTCACTAGGCGTTTTAAAAAGTAGCAAATTTAATACTGTCTCATTTTCAGATTTTATTTGTTTAATAATAATAAATATTTATCAGTAAGTTAACGCGTCATATCTTTTATTGTGGATTTTGGACGCTATGCAATATATCTTAATATTACTGTTGAGTGAGGCTTTAAAAGAAATCAATAAATGTGTCTGTGGGCGACCCAATCATGTTCTTGGGCAAGAACAAGGAAAGGGTGAGCAAATGGGGTTACGAATAGGTACCAACATAGCGGCATTGTCTGCTATTCGACAAATGCGTTCCAGTCAAAGTCAAACCGAGAAAGCAATGGCACAATTAGCTTCGGGAAGTCGATTTGCGGGTTCCAACACTGAAAATCCTGCTGATCATTCTATATCCGAACACCTCCGTGGACAAGTGATGGGATTAAAAGCTTCTCGAATGAATGCTGAAAATGCAATTTCATTTATTCAAGTGGCTGAGGGCGGGCTCAACGAACAAAATAATATTTTAATTCGAATGAGAGAGTTAGCGATTCAATCTGCAAGCGATACTGTGTCTGAAGTAGAACGCGGCTTTCTCAATGAAGAGTTTCAGGGCCTAAATCAAGAGCTTGATAGAATTTCAAAAACTACAAAGTACGGATCTACAAATTTATTAAGTGGTATTGGAAAAAAGTTTACCTTTCAAGTTGGCGCAAATAGTGGTCCAGAGAATAGGTTAGATTTTACATTGTCCTCAGATACTTCTTCTACGGGGTTAGGAGTTAACCAATTGAGTGTGCGAGAATCTGATGAGGCACTTGATTCAATTGAAAATATTGATGAAGGACTTAATAGGATTGGTCAAGCTCGAGCCTCATTTGGTGCCATACAAAATCGACTCCAAAGTGTGGTTAATCATTTATCAAGCCAAGAATATAATATTGAAGATGCAAGATCTAAAATCGCAGATACAGATGTCGCTCAAGCAGTCACGCAAATGACTTTAGGAAATATCCGGAGTCAATTTCAAACAGCCGTATTAGCTCAGGCTAATACTTTACCGCAAAACGCTTTAAAGTTATTAGCCTGAAAAAAGTTTGTTATTTTGTGATATTTTAAAATTTAATTTGATACTATAGGAGCAATTTAAATTCTGCTTCAGCCCCGGAAATTATTGAGAATAAATTATTTTTGGCGTTTGCTTTATCTCGAGTAATTAGCAACCCTTCTGAATTTGGATTTTCATAGATTGCTTGCTCTAACGCACCGAACTCTCTTTTTATTGTATCTTCACTATTTAAAGATTCACAGACTTGAATAAAAATCTGAAAAGTTAATTGCCAGAATTTGTTTTTTTTTAAATCCAAATTTTTCAGATAGTTGATTTGCTAAAACAGATTTTCCGCATCGTCTCACTCCAGTAAGAATAGTGGCCCTTCCTGGAATGAGTTCAATTGTGTTCTTTCGCGAGTATAATTCAACATATTCTGAATTATAAAATTCAGAGAAAATTTCTAAAAAAACTTCTTTCCACATTTTGGGTCCCTTGTTATTACAAATTTAAAACCTGTTCTCCAATAGATCAGGTATTATTAAAAAACAAGGTACACTATGTGGAGAATTTATATAAACAGACGTTTAGCAAATTAAAATATTAATCTTAAGGCCACTCACTTGCTGGAGAATCATCATTTTGAACACTTATAAGTTCAGCAGCTTTCTCAAGAGTTTTTGATTCAATATTCTTTTGATTATTTTTAAGAAAATATAAACTTTCATAGAAAATATCTTTAGAAGAATCGATATTATATTTAGTCAGAGTATGATCTCTACTTTGATTTTGCAAATATCGAATGTGACAGGAAAATTTTAATGTGTATCTACACCCCTTTACATCCTCAAAAGTTTCAAAATTAAAATTATCTAAAAGTGTAAATTCATTTACCTCTATTGAGCTAGATACTTCATTTACATATTTGATTTTAAATTCTTCAAATTTAAATGATTTGATTAATCTTGGTTTATTTGATTTAACAACTTGTTTTTTATAGCCTGGACAACTTCTTTGGTTCTGTGTTAGTTCGTCCTCATCTCTAATAAAATAACAGCTCGCTACTACATCTGATTCTGGATAATATAAATCAACTTTATTTTCCTCTGAATATTTCACATTATCATTGAAGATAACATTTTCTTTTATTGAAAAAGTTTGTCCAACTTTTGCGTTTTTAATTGCCTCTACAGAATCTGTTGCTTGTGCTAAATTTGAAACTACACAAAATAGTAATGCAGTCTTTAGATACACCTTAAATTTGTTTTTCATTCTTTTCTCCTTTATATATTTAGTTAATTTATTTACTCATGCAAACTTGCAAAGAGTTAAATTTAAAACTAATATATCAGAGATTTTATTTCTTACTTCTGACAAAAATACTAAATTTGGTAGTAAATTCTGACAAAATTATCTTACTCTGATTTAATACAAATATTGATTTTACTTTAAACTTTTTATATCAACGAATTTTGATTCGGTTGAGCTAATATAATATGCTGGCTTATCTTCTGTCGACCAACTGCCAAGGTTTATGGATTTTACTTTTTTATTTTTTAATGAGAAAAACTCAAAGTCATCTTTGATATGAAAATGACCTGTAATAATAAAATCTGGCACATCTCTTAACATGTTATTTGCTTTATTTATCGAATACTCTCTAATCAATTTTCTCATTTTTTCGTTGTGATCTTCTCGATAAACTCTGCTCTTTTTTGCTGAGGTCCTGCTCATCCAACTACCTAAACTTTCCCAAAAAACTCCTGGTAAGTTTAATCCTAAAAATCTTAAAGGTAATGATCTTATTAGTGATCTGTATTTTAAATAATTTTTATCTTGTTTGTTTATTAGATCTCCATGCTCAAGATAAATAATTTTAGATTCTAAATTGAATTGAAATGTATCAGTGATGACTTTGGCACCTAATTGCTTTTCCCAATATGGATCAATGTGGACATCATGATTGCCTTCGACAAAAATAAGTTGCACATTTTTTTGAGTTTTGAGTTTTTCTATTTCGTCTAAAATTGGTTTCCATTTTTTTATAAATACTTGATGCCCGCCAATCCAAAGATCAAAAATATCTCCTAGTAGGATTAGGTGTGTAATTGGATATTTATTTTCATTTAACAAAAGCAAAAAGCGCAATAGTATTTTACTATTGCGCTCTTCTAAATCTTTTAAGTGAAGATCCGATAAAAACCAAGCATGAATCATTGGTTAGTTATTTGCTCCTCCGTCGTTTTCATATTCAGCATTTTGCTTTCTTCGTAAAAAAGCTGGCACTTCAAAATTTTGTGAAGATGCTGCATATGGGTTTTTTAAAGCTTCTCGTGCAAGCCTTCGGGCTTCTTCAAGAGCAGCTTCATCTAAACTCATGTTTCCATTATTTGCTGAAGCTGTAATTGGCACCCCTTGAGATGCAGATGCTGATCCTGAAGTATTATTTGAAGGGCTTTGCATTTCTCTAAATGCTCTTGCCTTTGCAAGTAATAAATCTCGCGGTAACCCGCCTGCTTCAGTTGGCATAGCTGCTTCGTTCATCTTTTTTGCCATGTTCATATCTTGATTCTCAACAACTGCTGAGGGCATTAGTGGCTGGTGCTGCGGTTGTTGCACTTGTGTCTGTTGTGGTACCGATGATGGCATCATTTGATATTGCATTTGTTGCTGTGGTTGCTGTTGTTGCTGTTGATACATCTGTTGTTGATTCAACATTTGCTGTTGATACATTGGTTGTTGAACAGCTACTTGTACATTAGTTTGTGATGTTTGCATTGATGGTTGCGCAGCAGTCATTGTACTTCTATTTAGAAAATCTTGCATTGGATTAACAGATGTAGTTCCTGTAATCTCTTTTTGATTTTCATAAGTAAAACCCGTTGCAATAACAGTTACCCTGATTTCTTCGCCAAGAGTATCATCAATGACCGCACCAAAAATAATTTCAGCATCTTCATGCGCTGCTTCGGTAATAAGAGTTGAAGCTTCATTAACTTCATAAAGACTTAAGTTAGGTCCACCAGTAACATTGATTATAATTCCAGTTGCACCATCAATAGAAATATTTTCAAGAAGTGGCGATGAGATCGCAGCAGTGGCAGCTTCAACAGCGCGGTTTTCACCAGTGGCACAACCTGTTCCCATTAATGCAATTCCACGATTAGACATTACTGTTCTTATGTCAGCAAAATCTAAATTAATTAATCCACGAATATTAATTAAATCAGAAATCCCTTTTACTGCTTGCAATAAAACTTCATCAGCTTTTTTGAAAGTTTCTAAAAGTGGAGTTCTTTCTGAAGCTATTGTTAAAAGTTTTTGATTGGGAATAACAATAAGTGTATCTACATTTTCTTTTAGTTCATTAAGTCCAAGATCAGCATGTTTTTGACGTTTTTTACCTTCAAAAATAAATGGACGAGTGACGACACCAATTGTAAGTGCGCCAAGTTCTCTTGCGATTTTTGCAACTACAGGAGCTCCACCTGTACCTGTTCCGCCGCCCATTCCAGCAGTAACAAAAACCATGTCTGATCCTTCAATTTTTCCTACGATTTCATTATATGATTCAATAGCAGCTCGACGGCCAATATCTGGGTTTGCACCAGCACCCAAACCTTTTGTTAACTCGCTTCCTAATTGAATTTTAGTTTTTGCTTTATGAGCAACGAGAGCTTGTCTGTCCGTGTTTGCAACTATGAACTCAACTCCTGTCATCCCTGACTCTATCATTGTGTGAACAGCATTGCTTCCGCCTCCGCCCACGCCAACTACTTTAATATTCGCACCAATATGAATATTTTCTTCTAACTCAAACATGATTCCTCCCGAATCCTAAAAAAATTTGCCAATAAATCCTTTTAACTGGCGAGCCGCTTGAGCAATACTCTCACTCAAGTCCTCGTTTTTGAGTCCCATTAGTTTACCTTTGTACTGATCGTATCCGTAAAGGACAAGTCCAACTGCCGTTGCATACATTGGTGATTTAATAATTTCAGTTAAACCTCCAACACGACTAGGTACACCTCTTCTAACAGGAATATCAAAAATAAATTCTCCCATTTCAACAAGCCCATCCATTGCACTAGATCCACCTGTAATAACTACTCCAGCTCCCATAAATGGAAGCAGACCACTATCTCTTATATCTTGATAAATCATTTGTAAGATTTCTTCTGCTCTAGGTTCAATGACCTCTGCTAATTCGCGACGTCTTACTGTTCTTGATTTACGTCCACCAACTCCTTCAACTTCTATAGTTTCACTTTCATCAACTAAACTAATAAGTGCACAACCATATTTTTTCTTTAAATCTTCAGCTGCAATTTGTGGAGTTCTTAAACCTACTGCTATATCTTGTGTAAAATGATGTCCACCAATTGGAATTACAGATGTGTGAGCGACATGTCCATTTACAAAATAAAGTAAGTTCGTTGTTCCACCACCAATATCAACAACACAAACTCCCAAATTTCGTTCATCTTCACTCAAAACTGCCATTGAAGCTGCAAGTTGATCTAATACTAAACCAGCAGTTTTTATTCCTGCTTTTTCTGTGCATTTCATTGCATTTTGTAGTGTTGTGTGCCCACCTGTAATGAGGTGAATAGATGATTCAAGGCGAACGCCTGACATACCAACTGGGTCCCATATTCCCTCAGTGCCATCAATTTTAAAATCTCGTGGCAGCACATGTAGTAGAATTCGATCCGCAGGAACAGCTACTGCACGAGCTGCCTCAAGTACACGCTCAACATCGTGCTTAGTTACTTCTTTATTTTTTATTGCAACCATACCTTTTGAATTAAAACTTTTGATGTGGCTTCCTGAAACGCCAACCCAAGCTTCTTTCATTTGATATCCAGACATTAATTCCGCTTCTTCTTTGGCTTTCATAATTGCGGCTGTAGTCGCATCGATATTTACAACAACACCTTGTCGAATTCCAGTATTTGATGCGGAACCCATACCAACAATATTTAACCCAGACTCTTTATCAAGAGTGGCGACTAGGGCTACTACTTTCGTAGAGCCAATGTCTAGACCAGCAAAAATAGGTGATTGTACCTTGGTTTTACTCATCCTTAAGTCCTTTTCCTCAGATACATAAAATGTATTTTCTTGTTTGTTGGGGGTGATTTTTCAATCACCCCGTATTAAACTTTGGTTAATTTTTAATAACTAATTAACTTTAGTTTAATTTAGCACTCAGCTTTATTTTGTATCCAATCCATTTAAATACTAAAGTCGAGTCTATATATACTTAAGGCTAGGGTTCTATTTAGTTCTTAACAAGTAAATTTTTTTGAAACTTAATAATGTGACGCAATTATTCATTTTCTAGACCTAGGTCGTGTTCGAAAATAATGTTTTGAAATCGATATTTTATTTTCACCTTTAAATCAGTTACTTATATTTAATTAAGAATTTAAATTTACATAGTTGTTAATTCAAATTCATAATAAAAACTATACGCAAGTATGATTGCATATAGTTAGACTATATGCAATCATACTTGCGTATAGTTAGGGGGCTTACCTTGGAGCGACAAAGTTGGACTGATCAAATTACAAATGCTTGGAAAGAAAAATCAGTGGTGTGGTTAATGGGGGTAAGGCGAGCTGGGAAAACTACCCTATGTAAAAAAATAACTCCAAATCAAATTTATGACTGTGAGTTACCCAGAATAAGAAAGCTCTTTGACGACCCCGAGCAGTTTTACAATAGCTTACAAGAGCAAAAAGTAACTAAAATCACAATCGATGAAATTCATAGACTCGAAAATCCGTCTGAAGTTTTGAAAATTGCAGCAGACTATTTTCCAAATATTAAGGTATTAGCAACTGGTTCGTCGACCCTCGCTGTTAAGAAAAAATTTAAAGATACACTTACAGATCGAAAGAGAATTGTTTTTTTAACTCCACTCAATTTCGATGATATTAAGGACTATAGTTTAAATACAATTATCCATCGAATGAAAAGAGGTGGTCTTCCGCCCTTCTATTTGGCTAACCAATTTCCAGAATCTAGTTTTGCAGAATGGTTAGATTCATATTGGGCAAAAGATATTGAGGAATTATTTAATATCGAAAATAAATATGCATTCTTAAAATTTTTTGAACTTCTTGCTCTACAAAGCGGTGGCTTATATGAAGCAAAAAATTTCACTTCACCTTGCGGAGTAAGCCATACAACAATTGCAAATTATCTAAATGCACTATCGCAAACAAATACTGCTTATATCATCCGTCCGTTTCACAAAAAAGCTGCAAAAGAAATTATTTCTGCTCCAAAAGTTTATTTTTTTGATACAGGCTTCATGACCTATTTTCGTGGAAAGGACGAAATTCACGATTCTGACATCGGATTTTATTGGGAACATATAGTTCTTAATGAATTACTTGGATTTGTAGATCGAGAACAAATCCATATTTGGAGAGATAAAAGCAAAAATGAGGTCGATTTTATTATTAAAAAAAGAGGTAAACATCCTATCGCCATTGAGTGCAAATGGGATTATAAAGAATTTAAGGTAAATAATTTAAAAAAATTCCGAGACCTTCACCCCCATGGTAAAAATGTATTAATTTCTCATAATATTTTATCCAAATCAGAGAGGTCTATTCAGGATATTTCTGTGATGTACACTTCAATAAAAAATTTAAAAAAAGTTATTTTAGATATTTTAATTTAATTACAGATTTGTTGTCGGAGTTTGACAACTCTAAACATTAGTAGATTTTTTTTCAAAAAATCCAACTAAAATAACCGCAACCTCATAGAGTAAAACCATTGGAACTAATAATAACAACATTGACATTGCATCTGGTGAAGGAGTTATTAATGCCGAAAACACACTTAATAAAACAACTGCATAACGACGTTTATCTTTTAAAAATTGTTGTGACACAACTCCCATCATGCCCAAAACTACTAAGACAAGGGGTAACTCAAATGAAATACCAAAAACTAAAATCATGGTCATAAAAAAAGATAAGTACTGGTCAATTGTAATCATTGGTTTATCAACTGAACCACCAAAATTCATTAAATATTCAAATGTGACAGGTAAAATTAAGTTATAACAAATTAAAACTCCACCAGAAAATAATAAAACTGCTGAGCCTATAAAGCCAATGGCATATTTACGTTCATGTTCGTATAGTCCTGGCGAAATAAATCTCCATAAATTATAAAACCACACGGGTGAAGATAGTATAATCCCCCCAAAAACCGCAATTTTTATATGCGCCATAAATTTATCCATAGGTGCGGTAAATATTAGTCCTTGATTGGGAAGATATTTAGTAATTGGCGTGCGAATTATATCAAAAATAAATTCACTGTAAGCAAAACAAACAAGTCCTACTAAAAAAATTGCTATTAATGATCGAATCAGACAAATTCTCAACTCTGCAAGATGTCCAACTAGAGTGTGTTGTTGATGAGAATCAGCCATTATTCTCTTCCTTTTTTAAATTTTCTTTTTTTGCTTCAGATTCAAACTCAATTTGTGAAGTTGCCTTTGAATTTATTGTTGATAACTGATGTTCGTCTTGGGAAGCCTGTTGTTGCGGCTGAGGCTGTGGTTGTGAAAATTTATTGTGCTCGTCCTCACTATACTGACGTTCATCTTTTGAATAAATAGACTTACTCACTTCTTCACTTGCTCTTTTAAGTTCATTTAAAAACCTTGCTATGGCTTTTGCAACTTCAGGGAGTTGCTTAGGACCTATAAAAATAAGTGCAATAATACACACAACTATAATTTCACTAAAACCCAATCCAAACATAATATATTTTCCTTAAGGAGATTTATATCTAAATTTCTGAACTAATCTACTAAATTTATTATGAAGATACAAACTTTAGCGGAAAGGAATAATTAAATCGCTAGTTGCTTGAAGACGGTATACCTATCTTAAAAATCTTCCGAACCTCATTCACATCTATAAGATTTCCATTAACATATTCATGAATTAAATGTCCCAATAAGGTCTGGTACGGAATTGCTTTTTTCGCAGCAACTCTTTTTAACCCATTTAAGTCAGCCTCACTTATACGCGTCGTTAGAACTGCTTCTTTTTTTGCTTTTTCTAATTTCTTAATCTCCGATTGTGTTGCCGCCTTTCCGACAACTCTCACCGCTCGACTAAAATCAAAAGTTTCATTTAAAAATTCTTCGTCGGTTAATACTTTTCTTTTTGCCATAATTTTATCTCCTGCTTTGTTGCTTTTCGGGCTGAAATAATACGAATAATATCTTCATCTCGATAAAGATAAACCACCAAAAGGAGACGAAGCTTTTTTGAATATCCAATTGCCTTTCGGCGCTCTTCTTCGCTTGAGTCATCGACGATTGACAGGTACTCGGCACGCTCTAAAACTGTCATTGCCTCATCAAAGGCAACACCATGTTTTTTGATGTTCAACTGGTTTTTCTTTTCAACCCAAATATATTTCATAATAGAATATTAGTATAAATTAATGTACATTCATTGTAAATACAATAATTCAAACTCTAGCATATTTGCTTAAAATTAATGTTCGTTTATTTTTTTATTTTTCTTATCGCTAACCGCTATAACACCTAAGTTAGATAATTTTTCTTTAGCTAAATTAGATCCTGTTTTAAGATAACTTTCATATAATCTAAGTATATTTTGATCGGATGTATTAACTGATTGATGACTGATCACGGTTAATACATCTGCAATTTCAGTAAATTTAGTTGAGATATGTGAATACACTTTTGCCGCAGGACCATCTTTTACGATGTACGATAAAGTTGTGTATGCTGTGATTCCCATATTTTTATAATAATCAAGATCTACTAAGCTTCGATTAAGTGAGTCAGCAAAAAAACCACTTATATAAAGTGTTCTATCCCCTAGTTTTCTAAGAAGCTCTTGCTTTTGTGTGGATTCGGAAGATTGCGCAACTAATAATAATTCAGCCAAAGTCCGAGGATTTCGTTGCCCAAGTTCATTAAACTCTTCTTCATGAAAATTTTGTGTTAACATAAAATGATTTAGTAGTTTAGATAAATAAACTAATACCTCAGGCATTACTTTAACTTTTCTTTTATTAAAACCCTCCGATAAATTTTGAATAAAATATTCATCAGCCGAGAGAACTAAACTCGGAGAAAGACTACGAGAGGTTTTAATATCATTATCATTTTGAGACATATTCTATACTCCATACAATACTTCCCAATTATGATTATATCACATTTTTTATGTTTGTAAATTATAGACCTTATCTACTTTCCAACCTGTATAATTGTTTCATTTGTAGAAAATATTTGTTTCGCAATCCTTTGAACATCAGAAGAGCTTATATCTTGATAAAGTTTTTCTAATTCATAGATTTCTTGCGAATTTAAATTATACATCTCGCCAAATAAAATCATATTTGCAAGAGCCCCTGTTTTTTGCATTTCAATGTGATGTGTCCCAATAATATTTTTCTTAGCTTTGTTCAATTCATAATCCGAGAGTGGGGTTGTAATTAATTTTTCAAATTCTGCTTTTAACATCTCAATTGATTTTTTAGATTTCTCTGGCGAACAAGCAATATAGGCACCAGTATACCCAGTTTCTACACCTTCAAATTGAATTGGCGAAACTGAATAAGCGAGCGAGTTTTTATCTCTTAATTCTGTAAACAATCTTCCGCCTTGGCCTGATAAAACATTATTTAAAAGATGTAAAATATATTTCTCTTTTTGATTTAATGAAAAACTCCTATAAGCAATCATGATATGAGTTTGCTCTTTTTCTTGGGGAATATGTGTAAATGTGTTTTTCTCAATTTTAGCCAAGGGAAGAGGATCTAAATAATTTTTAACAGAACTATTTTTTGAACTTTCATTAATTATGTTTCCGAGATTTAAATTCGACCAATGTTTTATCCAATAATCTCTATCAAGCTGGCCGACGATAGATACTTTTAAATTTTTTGGACTACAAATTCTATCCCAATAAATTTTAATTAAATTATGATTTAATTTTTCAGCGCTATTTAAGTCTCCTAACATATCTTTTCCATAAGGATGATTTTTAAACAACAAATCTGTCATAGCCATAAAACCTATTTGAGCAGGTTTATCTTTTCGAGATTCAATTTGGTGAATTAAAATTTGTTTTTCGCGTTGAATAATTTCATCTTTAAATAAACTATTAAATAATACATCAGTAAATATTTCTCCACATTCTTTTTCAAATGGTGCTAAAAACGACGCCGATAATCCAATTGTATTTCGACCTGAAAAAGCTCCAATACTTGCCGCTCTAGCTTCGAAAAAATGGTAAATATCTGACTCACTCATTTTATCAGTACCACTAACCCAACTGCGCGAAGTCATTTCAGCAATACCTAACTCAGTGGACTCCTCAGCTCTTACCCCACCAGCAAAAGCGGCTTTTACCGCTACCAAGGGGCTTTCTTTTTGATTACGAAGACAAAGCGTAATTCCATTTTCTAACTTCATTATTTCAGTTTTTGGATTTGCTGTTAAGCTAATATTGATTCTACCTATTTTCGGTATTTTTTCACCTTTTTCTAATTTTATTTTTTTAATTGCGTTTTTATTTTTTTTATTCTTGTCACTTAACAACCATTCTTTTTTTAAGTCTTTAAGCCATTTATTAATTAGATTTTTTGACTGTTTATCTTGCTGAGTTAGACAAGTTATATTTAATGTTTTTAGATCTAACCATTTACGTGCAGCTTTTAAAACATCTACGGATTTCAATTTATTAATAGTCGATAAATACTTATCAAAGTAGTGTGGGTCATTAAAATAAAATTCCATTGAACCATATCCCTGCGCTAATCTATCAACAGTCTCTAGCGAATAGTATTTATCTGATTCAATATTGAGTTTAGTTTTAGCAATTTCAGAATTTGTAATTTCACTCTCACTTATAGATCTAATTTTTAATAACTCTTCTTTAATGCCTAATAAAGTTTTTTCAAGGTTTTCTTGCTTGTATGTTGCAGAGATAATAAAAATTCCAGAATCTTTTTGTGTGTAAGCTGAACTTCCGATCGAATTACAAATCGGAGCATCGATTCTAAGTTTTTTTACTAATCTGGAACTGTCCCCCTGCCCCAATACCATTGATAAAACGTCGAGAGCAGGAACATCTTTGTGTTTAACGTTAGGTATTTTAAATGCTAAATATAAATAGTTATCTTGAAATTTGCTTTTTTCTATTTTAACTCGCGATGTTTTTTGTAGTGGCTCCTGAGCTCGCTTTACAGGTTTAAATTTATTTTTTTCGTTATAAATAAAATTATGTGTAATATATTTTTTTAATTCCCCTGTAGAAATATCACCCGATACAACTAAAAACATATTTTTAGGATGATATCGACCGTAAAAATAATCCTTAATTTGATTAACTTTAACTTTACGAATAATTTTTTCATAACCGATAACTGGTATACCATAAGGATGTTTTTGATAGGCCGTCGAAAAAAATAATTGAGATGCACATCGAGATGGGCTATCTAAACCTCTCTTAATCTCTTCAATTACAACTTCTCTTTCATTATCAACTTCTTGTTGATCAAACTTAGGTGAAGAGGTCATTTCGTTAATTACATTTAAAGCAGTTAAGGTTTCGTTTTTTGAAATAGTCACATGAAATACTGTTTGATCAAAAGAGGTATAAGCATTTAACTCACCACCAGACTCTTCAACCAATGACGCAATTTCACCAACTTCATAACTTTTTGTTCCTTTAAAAACTAAATGTTCGATAAAGTGACTAACGCCTTCTATCCCTTTTTTTTCATCAGCGCTCCCTGTTCGAACCCACATTTGAACAGAAACAACTGGGGATTTGTGACTTTCAATAAATAAAATATTTAAACCATTTTTTAATTGAACTTTTTTGCACTTCATTATTTTTCCTTAATTTATCGATTTCTTTTTCCGGCCTTAAATTTTTTATTACTACCTGCCATTTTCAACAATTGATCTTTGCTAATTTTTTCAATTAGAGCTTTAAGCCCCAAATGAACAACCATTGTTTTTTCCTTTAAATGGGATAGCTTCATTGCTTTTTTTAAGCAATTCATCTTCAATATTTATAGAAGTTCTCATGGCTCCTCACAATTATATTAAACGATCATATATGCATGATATCTGCTTTTTTAAATACATGACAACTTTTATCTTAATATTCCATCCTACCAAGGCCCATTCCTAAGTCTGATGCTAATACAAACTAAAGTTTGGCTTTTCGTCATTGACTCAAATATTTTTATATTGAATATTCCACCAACTATGAAATTTGGAATTTATATTCATATCCCTTATTGCATTCAACGTTGTACTTACTGCGATTTCGCTACATACGAGCAATCCTCTATTTTGCCACCAACAGAATACATCAATCATCTACTAACTGAGATAAGATTTTTTGCACCACTATTTATTGATCGAAAAATTGATACTGTTTATTTTGGAGGAGGCACACCTTCTTTAATCCCTCCTCAATTATTAAAATTAATTTTAGATGAATTTAAAATTTTAGGTTTTACTTTTTCTACTAATTTAGAAGTAACTATTGAAATCAACCCAGCGACTGTATCTGAATCAAATTTACAGCAGTACCTTAAAATGGGAATAAATCGATTTAGTGTAGGTGCACAAACATTTAAAGACTCTCATTTAAAAAATATTGGTCGGGAGCACAATGCTGATGATACAATTGAAACTTTAAGTTTGCTTGCAAAATATAAATTAAACTTTTCGTTTGATATTCTTTTTGCGCTCCCCAGACAAACAAAAGAAGAACTTCAATTGGATCTTAGTCGAGTATTAGAATTTAATCCACACCATGTATCACCATACTGCCTCACTGTTCCTCAAAGTAACCCCCTTGCTAAAAACAGGGCAACTGATGAAAAACAAGCTGAGATGTTTGAGCTTATAAGAGATTTTCTTATTCAAAATAATTTTCACCAATACGAGATTAGTAATTTTGCGAAACCAGGTTTTGAGTCGGGGCACAATTTGTTGTACTGGCAAGACCAACCTTATTGGGGATTAGGTCTAAGCTCTCACTCCTATGAAAATTATTTTTCATCTTCAAGTTTAAAATCTTCTAAAAAAAATTGGGGTGTTCGCTATTGGAATTATAAGTCTATTAATCAATACACTAATTGGTGTAACAGTTTATCAAGTAAACCAAATCCACTTTCCAAAATTGATGCTAGAGAAGAATCTACTTATGAAATTCTCGAAATGCATCAGTCATTAACAGATTATTGTCATACTTTTTTACGCACATCATCGGGAATTAATCCTAAAAAACTGGAACAAAAATTTGGAAAAAAAATATCTGACCATATTGCCAAATTGATAGAGCCACTAATATTAAAAGGGTGGATTTTTCGAAATAAAACTTTTTTGTCGCAGGATTTCAATTGGTCCTTAACTGATGAGGGTGTTGTATTGAGTAATCAAGTGTTTGCCGAGCTTACTTTCTTGAAGGAAGATCTTGCTTATTAAGTATGATTTGGAAAACCACAAAGTAAGGTTTGTCTTTTAGTAGCAAACTGTAATATATTAAGTCTTTTAAATATATAAATAAAATGCCAGGAGATAAGTCAATGAATGAAGATTTAAAAAATCAAAATGAACCCTCACAAGACTCTGTAAATTCAACTCAAGATCAAAAATCTTCCGAAGTTGAAGAGTTAAAAGCTCAAGCAGATAAATTTAAAAATGACTATTTGTATTTGAGAGCTGAGTTTGAAAATTATAAAAAAAATTCCATTAAAGAACGATCTGACCTTTCTAAGTACGGAGCCGAACGAGTACTCGTTGAGGTGTTGAGTGTGATTGATAACTTTGACAGGGCTTTAGAACTTCAAGTTACACCAGAAAATTATATGACCTATGTTCAGGGAGTAAGAATGACTGCTACTGAATTAAAAAATTTGCTTCAACGATTTAACGTGACTGAAGTAATTAGTGAAGGGGTTCCATTTGATCCAATGACCCATGAAGCACTTGGAGCAGAAGAAACAGATCAAGTTAAAGAGGGTCATGTGAGTAAAGTTTTTAAAAAAGCTTATAAGTTGCATGATAAGTTAATTAGACCTGCACAAGTAATTGTAGCAAAAACCCCAGTAAATAAATAATTTCTTTTTTTGGAGGAACACCTTGTCTAAGCAAGATTTCTACAGCGTTTTAGGTGTTAATCGAAATTCAACTGCCGATGAAATTAAAAAAGCTTACCGAAAGCTTGCTATGCAATTTCATCCTGATAAAAATCCAAACAACAAGGTAGCTGAAGAAAAATTCAAAAATATTACTGAAGCATATGAAGTTTTATCTGACGATAAAAAAAGACAAACTTATGATCAGTTTGGTCACACTGGTGGCCCCTTCGGAGGCGGAACTGGTGGTGGTGGCTTTGGAGGTGGAGGCTTTAATCAAGGGCAAGGTGGGGATCCATTTCAAGATATTTTTGGAGACGTATTTGGTGATATTTTTGGAGGTGGCAGAGCTCGCCCAAGAGCAACTCGTGGTTCCGATTTACGTTATACTTTAAATTTGAATTTGGAAGAGGCCGCGCAGGGTTGCGAAAAATCAATTCAATTTATTCGAATTCGAAATAACATAGAGGAAACCGCAAAATTAATGGTAACTATACCTGCAGGAGTTAAATCGGGACAAAAGTTAAAACTTCGGAGTGAAGGAGATGGAGGCGCCAAAGGAGGCCCTAGCGGTGATTTATACGTCATCATAAATATTCAAGAACATATTTTATTTACACGTGAAAATTATGACTGTCTTCTTGAGTTACCTATTTCATTTACAACTGCAATACTTGGAGGACTAGTTGAGGTTCCAACTTTAACTGGTAAAGCTGCATTAAGAATTCCTTCTGGAGCCCATTCAGGTCAAATTTTACGATTGAAGAGCAAGGGATTTCCAAAATCTGGTGGCTTTGAAAATGGAGATATGTTAATTAAAATATTAGTTGATGTTCCTGAAAATTTATCTTCTCATCAAAGAGAACTTATTGAACAATTATCTAAAGGACTTGATGATCCTGATTCTGTCAAAAATTTTAAAGATAAGATGACAAATTATTTAAGGACTAAAAAATGATTCTCCAAATATATAAAAGTTTTTTTCGCATTTTTATGGGTTTACTTTTTTTATCTTCTTGTGCAAGCGTTGAGCCTGAAGAAGCAACTCCATCACACCTAATTAAAAAAGTGTCTGCAGATGAAAACAAGCGGGTACTGCCACAAATTAAAAAGCGAATTAAAAATGCAAAAAAAGAAGAAGCCATAGAGATATTAAATTCGTACCGAAGAGATTATAAAGGCACTGAATTTGAAACTGAAATTGATTTAATGACCGCACAAGAACATCAAAAAAACGAACGTTGGCATGACGCCGGAACATCATTTTTAAGAGCTGCTAGATCAGTTGGTTCTTTCGAAAAAAAGGCACAATATTGCTTATTAGCTTCTAGAAGTTATCAAAAAGCAACCGAGTGGGAAGTCTCACTTAAAGCTGTGGACTATTGTATAAAAAAATTAGAAGTTCCTAATCAATATCTAACTGACCTTAAGATTTCAAAAATAGCTGCCCTTGAGTTTTTAAACCTAAGCAAAGCCGAAATTGTAAAATCCTATGTTGATATAATGGCAAATTCAAAAGGGGAAACTGAATCACGCTATCGCAATTTAGCAATTCAAACTGTTGAAACTAAATTAAACTCTGATGAGTTAATAGAAGTAATTAGCAATTCAGACTTTGGTTTTGTTCGGGGATATGCTTATTATCGCCTAGCTCGTCTCTCCTTAGAGAAAAGTGATTCATCTAATGCTAAAATTTATTTATCAAAAGTTTCTGAACTTTTGCCTGAAACTGATCTATCCGATAACGCAATGAAAACTATTGAACAAATTGAAATGAATCAAAAAGTGAATCCCACTGTAATTGGTGTTGTTCTTCCACTGACAGGTAAATTTGCTAATGTCGGACAAAGAACTCTAAAGGGATTAGAGCTTGGTTTAGGACTCGACGGAAAAGTATATTCTCCTATTAAGTTAGCTGTTGCTGACAGTGAGGGTAATCCAGATGTTGCGAGACGTGCTGTCGAAAAATTAGTAAAAGAAGATAATGTTATCGCGGTTGTTGGAAGTTTATTAAGTAAAACTGCAACTGCTGTAAGCGATCAGGCTCAAGTAATGGGAATACCAAACATAGCACTTTCTCAAAAATCTGAACTTACAAATATTGGTGACAAAATTTTTCGATATGCACTTACAAGCGAAATGCAAGTTCGCCAACTCGTTCGTCATTCAATAAATAATTTAGGAATTAAAAAGTTTGCGATAATGTATCCAAATAATAAATTTGGTGTTGAGTTCGCAAATTTATTTTGGGATGAAGTCCTTGCCCGTGGAGGTTCAATTAGATCCGCCCAATCATATGATCCTGAAGAAAAAAACTTTCAGCCTTATGTACAAAGACTAGTTGGAACTTTTTATTCAACTGATCGCACTGAAGAGTACAATTATTATTATAAAATATGGGCTGAAAAAAATAAAAACTCACTGCGCACAAAAGAAAGTCCAGAAGATATTTTGCCTCCTGTTGTAGATTTTGATGCAATTTTTATTGCTGACGATTTAAAAGCTAGTGGACAAATTGTACCGATGTTAGCTTTTAATAATATTAAAAATATAAAAATCCTTGGCCCCAATTTTTGGAATACAGATCAAGTTACAAAAAGACTTGCTAATCCATTCAATCAAATTATTTTTGTTGATAATATTCAGCCACAATCACCGACCTTGACTGCTTCTAATGACTCACAATTATCCACAACAACTTCACAGTCTAATTTTGTAAAAAACTATACAGCAACATTTAATGAGTCCCCTGGAAGCTTTGAGATACAAGGATATGATGTTGGAACAATTTTAAAAGAAGTTTTAGCTAAAGGTGTGACTACACGCGAGGAATTTACAAATAAACTTTCTAACTTAGGATCTGTAAATGGCGCACTTGGTCCAGTTTATATTTCTCAACAAAGGGAAATTGTGAGACAAGTAATTCCACTCACAATAGAAGGAAACCAAGTTAAACAAATGCAGACTACATTTTAAATCTTTTTGATGATTTAAAATTAATTCAATTTATGTTTATTATTAGATGAATTAATTTAACAGGAAATGACATCTATTGTTTACTCGGCACGAAAAATTATTTTAGTGACAATATCTCTTAGCCCCCTTATTTCAGACAACTAATAGATTTATTTAATCAAAATTATTTTGTTAAGTATTTCAATTGGATGTTTATGTGGAGTCGAATAAATTCGTCTGTAACATTGAGATTTCAACAGAACCAGAGATGGCTCTGCTCAAAGCTATAAATTGAAAATATATTTTTGATGAATTCTTAAGGAGGGGAAATGCGTAAGACAGAGTTACAATCGATTGAGCAAAAACTGATTTTACAGCGAAGTGCAATACTCAATAAGAATATTGATTTTATGCACAATAGAAAAGATTTTAGTTTGTTTTCTAAAGCTGATGAAGCAGAAATTGCCAATCATGACATAGAAGTTTCCATGACATATCAAATTCAAGAGAGAGATCGTGAATTGATTATGAAAATTGATAAAGCATTGAGTAAGATGTCACATGGCTCATTTGGAGAGTGTGAATCTTGCGGAGCCGAAATTACAACAGGTAGGCTTAATGCTAGACCTTTTGCTGAACTTTGCATTGAATGCCAAGAAGAACAAGAGGAAGGTAAAGGGTTTCCCATCTAAAAGTCTTCTATGGATGGGTCTCCCGACATGGAGAGCTTGTCCCAAATCTAGGTGGGATTTGAGTGGACTAATTGTTTACATTTAAGCTGCACTTTCATTTTGATTCAAGTTATTTTTTATATTTAAATTATTTTTAAAACTTTCTATCTCACTTTTTTTATAACTATTTTTTA
>SXSU01000075.1 GCA_005793345.1 Bdellovibrionales bacterium | reverse complement strand
GTTTTTCAATCATTAAATGCACATCAAGTGGCAATGGAGAGACAGGCTTTAATGACTTAACTATTGGCGCTCCAAGAGTCAGGTTATTGACAAAATGACCATCCATCACATCAACGTGAACCCAGTCTGCACCCGCTTTGGCAATATGATTTATCTCGCTTTGCAAATTTGAAAAATCTGCAGATAACAGACTTGGAGCTATTAATATTTTATTTTGATTCATATAAATTTATCCTAATGTAAAGTGCTTCACTTTGAGTAATAAAACAAAACTACACATCATTTTTATGAAAATGCAAACTTTAGTTTGTGTTTTCATTTTTTGATGTTAACTTTTCAAGTAACGTCGACTTTCCTATTTGACGACGCCCCCTTAAATAAGTAAATCCTGAACTCCCTACATTTTCAAAAAAAGGAATTCAATTCATGTTCTACTACTGGACGATGAATATAAGAAAACATAAAAACCTCGGATTAAGCAATGACATGCCTAACCCGAGGTTTTTTATATGACAGAACCTACACAAGATAAACCATACAAATAGAGAGAAGTCTTTAGATGATTTCAAATGTTAAAAATGATGACTCAAAATGGTCACTCTTGATTAACTTTTGAATATTGAGATGAGATAATATATTTGCTATACTCAATTAATATGGGAAAATTAAAATCATGGACATTGGAAATATAAATCTAAAATTCATTTGCAAATGCTGATCGAAAAATAACTTTAGAATCAACAAATCAATTCTCTAATTATAAGTCCCTTCAATTTTTATATCATGCGGGATATGAAGAAGTACAAAATATGGTATTATTGGGTAACGAACTTAGAAGACGCAATATCAATTATTCTTCTTCGCATATTCCTGAGTTTTCAGAGCAAATTGATTCTCATTTACATTTTGCAGAAGAAGCTCTTAAGAAGCAAATAAGTGAAGACAAAGATGAAAGAACAACTATATTCAAGGATTTCATAAAAGAAGCCAATGAAAAGAAACAGAACAACCAAGTAACTTACAAATGGTGGGTTCTATTTAACTTTAGACTATCAATACTATTAACACCTTCTGACAAAAGAACTACACTTAGAGCAAATCAACGCAATCCATTCATTGAAATTTTGTACAAAGAAAACGCCTGGATAAAAGAGTCTGAACTTGAAAACATAAATGAATCTTATTTATCTTCACTCGAAGAAAACATAATTAATTTACCTCGAACAATCTTCGAATCTATTCAGTTATTTCCAAATCACATAATAATTCCTACAACACTTGGAATTATTGGAGTGAAGTCTTTTAATTCTAGATTTTTAACAGGAATTAACCCATTTGGACTTATTCGAAGTAAAGTTACAGGCGATGGAATCGAGATGTATCCTGATAATTTTTGGGGCCACGATGAAGTACACTTTGTTAATGAACTAATAGCACTAAATGATATTACATCAAAAGAAAAGTATCTCCAATTTCAAAATCAATTATTTCACTACATAAATAAACTTCCTGTAGAAAAACAAATCCAACTAGAATTTATTTATTTTTTATTAACTCATGAATATGGCTTTTTTTTAAATTATCTTTTAATTAAAAATTCTGAACACTACACCACAAAAACTATATCAGAATACCAACTTACCAAACTAGTAAATAATTGTATGTCTTCGAGCTGGTATAAAAATTTAATTCCCAGTTCAATTAGCACTAATGAAACTTTAGTCAGAAACTATATATTAGAAAGTGTTTCACTTTTCAATAAGCTCGCAATTGAGATAAATTTAGCAAATAATTAATTCTTTTACAATTTTATATCTTTCAATTTCTGAGTTTTGTCAGATTTTTTAAAATTCTATCACTATTTTGTCAGAATTATTTTCTTAATTTTCTGATAATATATTTTCAAAAATATCTTTTATATTTACGAATATAAAACAAATTACAATAGAATTCACTATTGTAAGAACAAACTAACCACACAAAAGGAAATTTATGAAAAAGGTATTATTACCATTAGCAACATTATTTTTTTCTTCAGCTGTTTTCGCTGATACAAACGCAGAAATTTGTTTTAAAAACTATGCAGCTTTAAAAAAATTTGATACAAAGCAAATTACTTCGCTTTCAATCGAAGGCATTGAACTCATCAAAACACAACCTGAGAGTTTATATAATATGCCAACTACCGGAGAAGATGTTTACTCTTTTGCTGCTCGAGTTCACCAACGGTTGCAGTTTCCTTATCCTTCTTATAGCTCTACTATTAGTGAAAAATTAAATGGATCTACTAAAATTTTTGCACTTGATAGCTCTTTATCTACTACAATTATTATTGATGGTGACGATAAATACCCCTATTATAATAATTGTGGAAAATTAAAAACATCATTTAAAGTTAAAGAGAATACTGATGAGTCCTATCGAGTTTTGTTCCCAAGAGAACTAAATTTACTTCCCTACACGGATACGATCAAATCACTTAGTTATCTTGCTGAAGTTTCAGAATATAATTTAATACCCTTACTCACTAAAGACATTACTTGGGAACAATTTATTGTGAGTGCGCTCCCTACAAAGGATGATAAATCAATTCATAGTGAAAGAAATGTACGATTTACAAGAAGTTACTCTTTGAATAAATTCACTGAGGCAATCCGCACAACAGTAAATAGTATTCAAGTCAGCGAATTAAAAAAGATATGTATCGATAATAGTTCACTTTGTAGTGTAAATAACGACAAATTAGTTTTGGCAGGAACAAATGACACACCTCAAATTTTAGCAGACCTTAATGTTGATGAATGCAAATATTCAGGTGGAGAAAATTTTGAACAATGTATTAAAAGCGAAATTGCTAAATATGGATTTGGAGCAAGATATGCTAAAGGTTCCGATGAATATTGGAGTGTCATGTCTGATAATCCATTCAACTTTATTTATTTTGGAGCCATATCTCCACTTGCATACTTAATTGTTTTACCTATCAAATCAACTTATGACATAAATGTTAATGATGACTCTGAACATATAGAAAGATTAGAAAATTTAACAGAAATTTATAATTATCCATCAATAAAAAAATTAAGATCTATTTTGTTAGAGCGTAAAAGTGAAATGACAAATAAATTGACTTCAGAGGTGTTATCTATATTTGAAAATTCAATTGTGCCGAATTCAAAACTAACACCCAATAAATTAGAAATAATAAAAAGTCAAACAGCTTTAAGTTTACAATCTCAAAACTGGTTCTACACTTTTGAAGAAAATCATGATTTATCAAAATTAAGATTACAATTAACTATCTCACTTGAAAATCAATTATCTCCAGAAAAACTATAATTAAAACTGTTTACTCGTGAATATGTCTGGTCAGCTTCGCTAATTAAATTAGATATATTCACAAGTAATTATTTTCTTGTTATTATATAGTCCGTACCGAAATATTTTGTGCATATCTGACTTGATCTTTTTGAAGTTAGCTACGTTAGTCGTCCTTGAATTAGCGCCTCTGGCTAGTTCTGCGTCCTCCCGCCTTGCTAACTTCAAAAATCTCTGCGTATCTATGCACAAAATATTTCGGTACGGACTATATTTAAAATTTCATTTGATAATAACTTTTTTCTATTTTTAAATACACATTATATAATTTAAAAAGTGGCTGCTATAAAGGGGATGTGTATGAAAATCAAGGCGAGCAATAGTTTTTTACAGTCTGCAAATTTAACTCCTGAAAAATATCAACATATGTATTTAAAGTCGATTAATGATCCAAAAACATTTTGGTCCGAGCAAGCTGAGCGATTAACCTGGTTTAAAAAATGGAATTCAGTTAAAAAAACTAGTTTTCAAAAGCCAGTAGCTATTAGTTGGTTTCAAGGTGGAGAACTCAACGTTTCATATAACTGCATTGATAGACATTTAGAAAAAAATAGCGAAAAAACTGCAATTCTGTGGGAGGCTGATAACCCCAATACTCCATCACGAAAAATTACTTACAGAGAGTTATCAACAAAAGTAAATTTTTTTGGAAACGTTTTAAAAAAAATGGGTGTTCAAAAAGGTGATCGAGTTATAATTTATATGCCTATGATTCCAGAGACTGCATTTGCCATGCTAGCGTGTACAAGAATTGGAGCTGTTCACTCTGTTGTCTTTGGTGGTTTTTCACCAGAGTCTATTGCTGATCGTATTAATGATTGTGGAGCTAAAATTATTATAACAGCTGATGCTGGTTACCGCGCTGGAAAAATTGTTCCTCTAAAAGAAAACGTTGATGAAGCATTAAAAAAAACAACGTTAATAGAAAAAGTAATTGTTATTGAAAATACAAAATCAAATATTCAAATGATTTCTCAAAGAGACTTTTGGTACCATGAATTAGAGAATACAGTCTCAAATATTTGTCCCCCTGAAATTATGAAATCAGAAGATCCATTATTTATTCTTTATACTTCGGGCTCAACTAATAAACCCAAGGGCGTACTTCACGCTACTGGCGGCTATCTTGTTTACGCGAGCATGACTCATCATTATGTGTTTGATCTTAAGGAAAACGATATTTATTGGTGCTCAGCCGATGTGGGTTGGGTGACCGGTCATAGCTATATTATTTATGGTCCTTTATGTAATGGAGCTACAACTGTCATGTTTGAAGGAGTTCCAAATTATCCTACTGCAAGTCGTTTTTGGGAAGTGATTGATAAACATCAAGTCAGTATTTTTTATACTGCACCAACAGCGATTCGATCATTAATGCGTGAAGGGGATAGCTTTGTTAAATCCACTCAACGAAAATCTTTACGACTCTTAGGTTCAGTTGGAGAACCTATAAATCCCGAAGCTTGGTTATGGTATTACAATATTGTCGGAGATGGTCGTTGTCCCGTCGTAGATACATGGTGGCAGACAGAAACAGGTGGTACATTAATTGTTCCACTTCCTGGGGTTGCAGAAATGAAACCAGGTTCTGCTTGTTATCCTTTTTTTGGCGTACAACCAAAATTACTCACACCAGAAGGTCATGAAATTAAAGGTGCTGGCGAAGGTGTCTTGGTATTAACAGATTCTTGGCCAGGGCAAATGACCACTATTTTTGGAAATCATGATCGCTTTGAAGAAACTTATTTTTCTACTTATAAGGGAACATATTTCACAGGTGATGGTTGTCGCCGCGATGAAGATGGTTGCTACTGGATCACAGGACGGGTTGATGATGTGATTAATGTGAGTGGCCATCGTATAGGGACTGCTGAAGTAGAAAGCGCATTTGTTGGCCATCATAAAGTCGCAGAAGCCGCAGTGGTTGGAGTTCATCATGATATTAAAGGACAAAGTATTTATGCTTATATCACTTTAAAGACTGGCGAAGTTGCAACAGAAGAATTAAAGAAGGAATTAGTGCAATGGGTTCGAAAAGAAATTGGCCCCTTTGCAACTCCAGAAGTTATTCAATGGGCCCATCGTTTACCTAAAACTCGCTCCGGTAAAATCATGCGACGTATTTTAAGAAAAATTGCCGAGGGCCAAATTGATCAACTGGGAGATACCTCAACTCTTTCTGACCCAAGTGTTGTAAATGAGCTGATCAATCATCGATAAAAAGATGATTGATCGAAAATTATTTAATATACAATTATAATAACTGTTAATGATTTAGTCTGATTGCTGCGCAATTGTATCAAACATAATCATAAGCAGTTATTTTCCTGTTTGTTTAGTCGAGCCCACTTAAAAGAATTGCGAAGAGATCTGAACTGGTAAAAGCAAAATTATCTGTAACTTTCTAGATTTTTACTTCAACTTCAATAAAAATCCATGATCAATATCATCGTTTTCAAAATCTAAATTGTAATCACCAATTGCAAAATTGTTATCATTAATTCCAATTATTCTTGTGCTGTAATTTTCAATTTGAATCTTTTCATAGTCACCATTGGAGCTATTTGGTGTTATTATATACCCTTCTTCGCCGATGAACTCACTTTCAGGATGAAAGTTTCTATAAACACCAACTTGAATATAATTTTGATTTATTCCATTTAATTGCAATTCCTCATCGACGTTTAAATTTTTATCAAAATAATTGAAAATCCCATTTTCATAAAAATAGGGAACTTTTGGCATTTCAATTTTACCTTCAGTAGTTGTATTTGAATCTATCCAAACCGATCCAAAGATTACACCATTTGTAGTTAGTCCACCAAGGCTATGATATGCTTTTTGTTCTTTATAAGTAATTGGTAAAATAATTTCTTCAACTACTCCATTATGAAATTTAAAATAGTGATTATTTTCGCTCGAATCTTTTGATGAGCAAGTTAATAAAAAATTTCCTACTGTATTAAAAGATATTAAATTTGAAGTGTACTGATTGTTAGGGCATGTAATAAGTTGTGCTGTATTTGAATTATCTACATAAAAAGCATGGCCCATAATGCTTCCATCTGTCGATTGGCCATCTTCTTTTGAAATAAAAAATCCATAAATATTTTGATCATCACTTAATCCTTCAAATATTACAGATTCTTTCAGTCCAAATTTATATTCTAAATTTTGAAAATTTATAGATTCAATTTGTGAAGTTATAATTTGCACCTGTTTATTTTCGTAAATAAAAAAATCATTTGTGTCTTCGCCTAGAAAACGACCAAAAACTTGATTACTATTATTTAAGGATAGAATATCAACATCTCGATTATGCTTAAGATCTTTTATAATTTCAATTTCATAATTTATGGCAAAGGATTGAACACCCAAAAACAAAATAAAGGATATTAGTAATTTTTTTGAAAAAATATTTAACTTCATTTAGTCACCTCATTAATTAAATTTTAAGACCACTAAAAAATCGTATATAGAGTTTCAACAAATATCATTACAAAAATATTATTCACTGCGTAAGCAAGGTTTCTCGAAATAAAATCTTAATATATTAAGTTACTATAACGCGAAAAAGTCAGAGTTAATCATTAGCAGCTTTTACATTCGTTGTGGAACTGGAATTCCTAATTGTGCAAGCCCAGTCTTCAAAATCAAACCTGTGGCATAACTTAAAAATAAGCGGTCTTGTTTTAATTCTGGCGTCTCTGCATTTGCAATTGGACACTCAGAATAAAATTGTGAAAATGATTTTGCTAAATCAAAAAGGTAATTACACAACAAACTTGGTTTGTAGTTTTCTGCTGACAAGTAAATAACCTGGTTCAATTGCGATAAAGCAACAGCAAGTTGGATTTCAGATTCTTTATTAATTGAAAATAATGAATCTAATTTAAAGCTACTACTACTACTACTACTATTATTAATTATGTTATTCGAACTATTATTTATATTGGAATTATTATTAATATTAATTTTTTTATTATTTAAATATTGAGACTCATCAAAATCCATTTTTCGTAATAAACTTTGAATACGGGCATATGCGTATTGAATATATGGCCCCGTATCTCCTTCAAGCTTCAGCCACTCTTTCATATCAAAAACTATTTTTTTATTTGGATCCATTTTTAACATTCCGTACTTAATTGCTCCTTTTGCAATGATTGTCGAAGTGTTAACAATTTCGTCTTGAGTCCATTCATTTTCATAGCGAGATAGATATTGTGTTTTAACATGATTTTCCATCTGATGAACTAAATCTGTGAGTGGCACAATATTTCCCTTACGAGAACTCATTGCCCCATCTGGTAACTCAACAAAATTATACTGAAGATGGAAGCACTCTTTGGCTTGTGGAAAATTTAATTTTTCTAATGTTGCAAAGACTTGTTGGAAATGAAGAGCTTGACGAGTATCAACAACATAAATGCTTTTTTCGATATGAAAATCTTCAAATTTACGTCGAGCTAATTCAATATCTTTTGTTGCATATAATCCATTGCCATCTGACTTAAGTAATAAACAAAAACCTAAGTTTTTATCAGAAAGGTCCATCCCTATGGCGCCCTGACTTTCAATAAGCTTACCTTGAGAAAATAATTCTTTTGCCCATTGAACAGATTGAGAGTCCACATCAGACTCCCAATACCAATGATCAAACTTAATATCACACCAATTGTAAACTTCATTCATGAGTGCTTTGGACCACTCGCGAGTTTCTTTCCATTTTTCAAAGTACTCACCCTTTTTTTCTTCTAATTGCTTTAAAATAAGTGTGAGCTGTTCACGATTTTTTTCTTCTTGAGGAGAACCAAGCTCATCTTCTAATTTTAAATGAGCCTTAGAGTAAATACGACCTAACCACTCACCCTTATGGTTCGTAGGTTCTGGCTCTTGATTGTGATACTTTAAATACCATAAACATTTTGCAACATGGGTTCCAACATCACCAGGAAATGTCGAACTGATAACATTAAAATTTGCATATTTTAAAATTCGAATTAATGAATCTCCCAAACAAGCATTTCGCATATGTCCCACATGAATTTCTTTGTGAGTGTTGGGTTGAGAGTATTCAATCATCACACGGGGTGTATCTTCAAATAAATGTGTTTTAAAATAAGTACCATCTGCAATTGGTAACAGAACATCTTTAAAAAGTGTGTTCGAATTTAAGACAAAATTAACATAGGGACCTGCGGCCTCTACCTTTGCACACATAGAAAAAATAGAAGGTAAATTTTCAACAAGTCGTGAATCACCGGAATTAAGAGTTTTATCACTGCTTACCTGTGAATTTTTGTAGGATTCAGAATTAAAAAAATCAGCAATTGATTTTGCAATTTGCGGAGGGGCAACTTTAAGAGCTTTAGCCAAAGTAAAACAGCCAAAGGCTAAATGCCCCATATCTTTTTTGGGTGGGACAACAATAAAATCGTATATTTGTTCAGAGTTCAATTCAGAAGGGATGGCCGCACCTGACGCTAAGATGGAATTCAAGATGTGCGCGGCCAATTTATTTTTTATAAAATCAAATTTTATTTTTTTCATTTAGTAAGTAACGTGGTGATTTAATGCTTCATGCATACGAGGATCATTCACTGCAACAGCTTTATTATTTGCAAAGAATTTAAAAATACCTAGTAAGAAAATTCCAGCAAAACCTAAAAACAATGCTATATCAATAAATCCAAATTTAATTTCGTTATCATTAAAGTTAGGATAAATTAACCAGTATAAATCAGCATATTGCATAATTAAAATCCACCAGCAAACTATTTTCAAATGGGATTCTGTTCTTTTCGCCCAACGCGGTAATAAAGCTAAAAACGGAATAATAAATTTTCCAAATAATAAAAGTAACGAAAGCGCTAACCAACCACCACTTGCTCTCATTAAGAAAAATTCAGTTTCTTCAGGAATATTCGCATACCAAATTAACATGAATTGGCTGAATGCAATGTAGGCCCAAAAAACTGTGAACCCCTTTAAAAATTTTGCAAGATCATGGATATGTTCTTCATTGATATACCCCTTCACTGCACCACTATTTTTTACCCAGTAGGTAAGAATAATCATAAATGCAAAGAACGATTGGATCAAACCAGCAAAACAATATATTCCCCAAATAGTGCTATACCAATGAGGTAGAAGTGCCATTAATAAATCCACACTGAATAAACTAAAGCCAAGTGCAAAGGCAAACATAAAACCGATACTCCATGGTACGCTTTTATTTGTAAGTTCATCATTTGCTGCCTGATCTTGCCTTATTGAATTACCAACGATTTTGCTTTTAAACATCATCATTAATAATCCAAAACCAATCATTCGAATTAAAAAGAAAGGTATGTTTAAATACACTTTTTTATTTTGCAATAAAGGATCAGTAGCCATTAACTCACTATTTGCCCAAGGGTAAAGATATTTTAAGCCAGCAATTAAGATTACTCCACCAACAATTATAAAGGGAATAAAGCTCGTCATTGACTCTGCAATACGACGTACAGAAGAACTCCAGCCTGCTCGGGTAATCGAATTGATAGCAGCGAAAAATAGCCCACCTATACCTAAACAACTAAAATAAAAAAATGCGAGTAGATATGCTGGCCAAACTTGTTCTTTAGATTGAAATAAACCAATTAAAAAACCTAGAACTCCAATTAAAACAGACGCAAATGCAAAAGTCTTAATTCCTTGAGAAGGTTCAAATTTAGAAACACTTAATTCTTGATTATGATTATGTCCTGCCATGACTACTTAGTCTCCTTTTGAAGGTGACGAATATAATTTACAACGGCCCAACGCCATTCTTCTTTTGGTAAATGAGAAGCATATGGTCCCATTAAACCTTGCCCCATTACGATCACATGATATATTTGACCATCTGTCCAACCTCTAATTTTTTCAGAAGTTAAAGCTGGTGGTTTCAATAACATTTTTGGTGCAACAGCTGTATTTCCATCGGCTTTATCTCCATGGCAAACCGCACATTGAATTCCATAATATTTTTGACCGGTCACTAATACTTCAGGAGAAAAATCATTAACTAATGGATTTGGATTTTTGATTGCTCCTTCATAGTCAGTCGCAAAAGCATAGGGTTTATGATAACCAACTGGAATCGTATGTTCAGGAGGTACCCTCATTGCTCGATGTTGAGGTGCATTTGGATCAAACTCTTGAGCCTTAAAAGCAGGAGATTCCATCATATCTTGTATTAACTCAACATTTGGTTGTTTCCCACCACTACATGCTGTCATCACAGCAAACGCAATTGTTAAAATAGAAAGCTTTGAAAATTTATTCATATTAGTACTCCGCAACTTTCTTCACTTCGATGGCTCCTGTACTTTTAAAAAGTTCAGAAAGCTTAGCTTCATCATATGGTCCACCTTTTTGAGAAACAAATAAAGCAAACTTATGACAAGTGATATCTTTGTGAAGTAACGGTGGATTCTTTTTTGGTAAACGACAATAAACAAAAAGTGCTGCCACCGATGAAAGTGCTGCAAATAAAATTGTTAATTCGAAAATAACTGGAATAAAAGCTGGTAGAGAAAAAAACGGTTTCCCACCAATATTGATTGGCCAGTTCACAGCACTTGTCCACCAGGTGAAGAGCAATCCACTACTACATCCAATTAACCCAGCAATAAATGTTACATATGGAATGTTTGATCTTTTAATATGAAGTGCTTCTTCCATACCATGTATTGGATAACCAGATACTGCATCAACTTGTGTGTAACCAGCATCATAACATTTTCTTGCAGCTGCTAAAAATGTTTGTTCATCATCCCAAATTCCTGCAAAGCCAGAATCATAATTATTACTCATGGTGACCTCCATGTGAATCACGACCTACATGAAGAACAGGTTTCACCTCTGCAATTGAAACAGCAGGAAACAGTCGTAGGTAAAGTAAAAATAATGTAAAGAACATACCAAAACTACCAACAAGTATCGAAGTGTCCATCCAACTCCATTGGTACATACCCCAGTTAGCTGGTAAAAAATCTCTATGTAGCGAAGTTACTGTAATCACAAAACGCTCAAACCACATACCAATATTTACAAATATCGAAACCACAAACATGACTGGAATAGACCGTCTAAATTTTTTGAACCAGAAAACTTGCGGTGAAAGTACGTTACAACAAATCATAGTCCAATAAGACCAAGCATAAGGACCTAGGGCTCTACTTTTAAAGAATACGTATTTTTCATATTCATTACCTGAGTACCAAGCGATAAAAAACTCAGACCCGTAAGCATAACCAACTAATAAACCTGTAGTCATGATGATTTTATTCATCACCTCCATATGATCTAAAGTGATATAATCTTTAAATTGTGGAAAACCCAATCTCACAAGAGTCATCAGGGTAATAACCATTCCGAATCCAGAGAAAATCGCCCCCGCAACAAAGTAAGGAGGAAAAATTGTAGTGTGCCAACCAGGTAAACTTGAAACTGCAAAGTCAAAAGATACAATCGTGTGCACTGATAAAACTAACGGAGTAGATAAACCTGCCAATAACAAGTATAACATTTCATAGTGACTCCAGTCTTTTGCAGATCCTCTCCAGCCCATTGATAAAATTCCGTAAACAGTTTTACGAACTTTATGTTGAGCACGATCTCTTAAAGTTGCAAAGTCAGGAATCAAACCAATATACCAAAATACCATTGATACTGTTGCGTATGTAGATACGGCAAACACGTCCCAAAGCAATGGAGATCTAAAGTTGGTCCACAAAGGCCCCCTTTGATTTGGATATGGAAATAACCAATAATCAAGCCAAGGACGTCCTGTATGTAATAATGGAAACAAACCCGCGGTCATAACCGCAAATACTGTCATGGCTTCAGCAGTTCTCGCTACTGAAGTTCTCCATTTTTGGCGAAATAAAAATAAGATTGCAGATATCAATGTTCCTGCGTGACCAATACCAATCCAAAATACGAAAGTGATAATCATTGTACCCCAACCAATAGGTCGGTTGATACCTAGCAAACCAGTTCCATATGCAACTAGCATTCCGATTGCAAAAATATAATATAAGAATAGGGCCTTAGCACTGAGAAACATTCCTAACCAGCCAGCCGATGGAAAACGTTCCACAGGTGCGCAGATATCATCAGAAATATCTTTCAGAGACTTATTGCCAAGAACGAGTGGATTTCGTTTTAACATTAGTGCTCTCCTTTCGAGCTAGTACCTTGTGCTGAAGGGGCATGCTCTTGCGAGTTAATTCGTCTATCTTTGTTGTTTCTAATTTTTGTTAAATAACGAACAGAAGGAGCTGCATGAAACTCTTCAAGTAATGCATATCCCCTTGGATCGTTTTTAAATAATTTTGTCACTTGGCTCTCAGGATTATTGAGATCACCAAATACGATTGCATTTGTTGGACAACTTTGTTGACAAGCAGACACTACATCTGAATCTTTAACTGGACGACTTTCTTGCTTAGCTCTATCTTTTCCAGATTTGATTCTTTGAACACAGAAAGTACATTTTTCCATTACCCCTCTCATACGCACAGTCACTTCAGGGTTGAAAGCCATTTTTTCTGACTCTGGAAATTCTTTTCTATAATTAAACCAATTGAAACGACGAACTTTATATGGACAGTTATTCACGCAGTAACGTGTTCCAACACAACGATTGTAAGACATCTCATTTAGACCTTCATCACTATGAGCAGTTGCTATTACCGGACAAACTGTTTCACAAGGAGCATTATCACAGTGTTGACACATTACAGGTTGAAACACAATATCAGCCTCTGCTGGTTCGCCAGTGTAGTATCTGTCAATTCTCATCCAATGCATTTCTCGCCCTTGGATTACATAGTTTTTACCAACAACTGGGATATTATTTTCAGACTGACATGCTGTTACGCAAGCATTACACCCTGTACATAGATTTAAATCAACAGTCATTCCCCATTTATGACCATCATATTTATGGTATGGCCAAATTGAAAAAATATGATGTTTGTGAAGTCCTGCAGATTTATTTTCAAGATACTCTTCTAATGTCGCTTCATTGACAATTTTACGACCTTCCATTGTATGGTGAGTTTGAACTGAAGCTATAGGGTATTTTCCACCAGCAACATCAATCTTAACCATTTGTGAAGAGTAAACTGGAATTGCATTTTGAGTTTTGTTAAATTGAGCAAACACATAAGCATTGTAACCAACACCTGTACCAACTTTACCTGCTGCCGTTCGTCCATAACCAATAGCAAGAGCTGCAACTTCATCATGAAGACCTGGTTGAATATGTACAGGTAAACGAGCTGTAATACCATTGACAGTAACATCAACTAAGAAACCTTCTTTAAGTTTCATTGACTCTGCAGTTGCAATTGAAAGGCTTAAATAATTATCCCAAACAATCTTAGTAACAGGATCAGGTAACTCTTGTAACCACGATGAGTTCGCAAGATCACCTTTACCAATAGCTACAGTTGGGTAAAGAACTAATTCAATACCATTTTTAAAAATTGGTGTTAATTTTAATAATTCATCAATACGAGCTGATCTTGAACTTCTTGTTTCCTCAAGTGATCCATAAGTGAACACACCATTTTGCAAAACATCATACCAAAAGTCTTCAAAGTTAGATTTCCCGGATTTAGAAAGATAATTCTCTTTCCAAAATTCACGTACATAATCATATGCTGATTCAAACTTTAAACCTGACCATGTAATTAATGATAATTGAAATGATCTTGTATCATAGAGTGGGCGGATTGTTGGCTGTTGAATAGACGCTACACCAGAAATAACTTCAACATCACTCCAATTTTCGAGAGCATGATGATCTGGAGCAATCAAATCTGCTCTACGAGCAGTTTCATCTAGGTGTCCCGATGTTGAGATCACCATATCAACATTACCTAATGCTTTATTAAAATCCTCACCTAAATAATAGGTTGGATTTAAATTATGAACGATTAAAGTTTTAACTTTTTTATCATTCATTTTTTCGATCAATTGATTCAACTCTTCTGTTGAAGAATTTAAACCTAATAGAGGAGCTCCATAATCAACTGTTGCACCATCATTATCTAAAATTGAATTTAATAAGTTAACAGCAATTTGTAATTGCAAACTCTCAGTTGTTTGAGTCGCAGGTCCACCAGCAACAACTAAAGATTTTCCTTTATTTTTCAAAAGACTTTCAGCAACTTTTGCAAGAGCTTGAGAATCTTTGAATCCTAATTTTTCAGAAAGATTGGCATAATGACCAAGGATATCTTTTAATTTATCATCTGAAGCAAAGGATGAATAACCTTTTTTTACTATGATCTCATGAAGCAGAGCCATTACAACATCTAATTGTTGAGATGGTTTTATTCTAAATCTTTTATCTGCATTGGCACCAGTTAATGAGTAATGGGAATCAAAAACAACCAATTCACTCATATCAACAATATTTTTACGACTTTCAGAAAATTGTTTTGTAAATGCAGTTGGCATCAACCAAGTTCCAAGAAAATCCGCACCAATACTAACAATTACTTTTGCTTTATCAAAACGATAATTGGGAGTTAATGCAGTCCCATAAGACTTTAATTGCCCTTGAGAAATATCCTCAGTAGAAAGTGGTTCCCAAACCACATGCTTAACATTATGAGCCTGGCAAAATTGAGTGATCAACTTTCGAGTTGAAGATGATCCAATGTGACCCGTTAATAAAGTAACATCACCCTTTGTTAGTTGTTCAATAACTTTTTTATCTAGATCCTCCCAGGAAATTGCAACTGAATCAAAATTGGTGCGCCCTTTTCTTTGCAAATTATGAGCAGGTTTTTGAAGACGATCTGGATCGTAAACACTCAAAACATGGGCTTGAGCTCTTGCGCTCAAAGCACCCTGGTTCATTGGATGATTAGGGTTACCTTCCATTTTTATAGGACGACCTTCTCTTGTTTTAACAAGAGTTCCAAATGATTCTGTTCCATCAAACCATGACGAAGAATAAAAGTTTGGAGCACCTAATGTTACCTCTTCTGGTTGTTTTGCATAAGGAACTATTTTTTGAACAGGACGCCGTACACAACTAGCCGTCCCAAGAGCCAAGGAAGCTCCCATTAATTTTAAAAATTCTCGCCTTGCCCATCCTCCCTCTTTATTATCTTCTTCGCGAAGAGGTGATGTCATAAATTCTTCTTCAGCTAGTTTTTGAAACGCGGGATCTTTTCCCCATTGTTCTAAACTCATCCAATATCTTTCGTCTCTTTCGACTTGAGGACGAGCATTCTTTTTATGCTCGCTGTGCTCGTGATGATGATGATTCTCAGACATATTTTTATCCTTTTATTTTTTTAATTCATATAAAATTTAATTTTAAAACTATATCAATATTAATGATGGCAAGTTGAACAATTTGTTGGAGCTTTGTTTTCTGACTGTCTATGACAGTTTACACACCACCCCATCGAAAGGTCAGAAAATTGTTTCACCACATTCATTGTGTCTATTGGTCCGTGACAAGTTGCGCAGCTAACACCTTTTTGAACATGGGCTGAGTGATTAAACTGAACGTGATCTGGTAACATGTGCACTCTCACCCATTCAATGGATTCACCTTTTTGATATTTTTCATTCATCTCTTTAATATAAGGAGAATCTGTTTTTACTTGTACGTGGCAGTTCATACATGTGCTAAGCGCAGGAATATTAGCATGCTTAGTTCTTTCCACTTGATTATGACAGTACTGACACTTCATTTGATAGGTTCCAACATGAAGTGAATGATCGAAGGGAATCGGTTGATCGGGTTGGTAATTCTTATTGTAACCAATTGCTGGTTGAAACTTACTACACCCCATATTGAGATTGAGTAACAAAGCCAATCCCAAAAAAGCGATAGTCATTATGCTTTTCACTTTCTTCTGCATAGATCTTCCTTTTATATATGAAATTAAATCGTTATATCAGTGATAATTAATGCCGAATATATGTTTGAGATGTGACTTGTGTTTAAAATAACTGCTCATGACTATGTCTGATTGCTTCGCAATTATATCAGACTTAATCATAAGCAGTTATTTTTTCTGTTTGTTTGGGGATATTTTCAATCACCCCAAATTATGAAAACCCAAACTTACGTTTGTATTTTCATAACAATTAACCGCAATTTACAAAAACACTTATTGACAAAAAAAACCCCTAATAAAAATCAAAAAATTTTTATTATCCTATATATAAGTTTTTTTTTAAAAAAATTGCAAACATCTTTTTGAAAATTAAATGAAATTATTAAAGACGTTATTTAGTTGCTGCGTTAAATTTTGAATAGTTCTCTGAGGGCAATTTTCCAGGGCAATACTCGAATGCCGTCATCCGTTCTTCTTGCTTTTGCCTCATTACAAATAACCCACTTTTCTTTGTGAATTATATTTTGCGATAAAGACCGCAAGTGAAAAAAATCTTTTTCACTGACCTTATTAGTTGATTTGATCTCAATTAAAATTCGATTTTTCGGTCCCAAGTTTACAATTAAATCAATTTCAGCTCCATCTTTAGTTCGTAAATAATAAAACTTAAAGTCTGTCTCAAAATAATCATTCAATCGAAAACACTCACAAACAATAAATTGTTCAAATATTTTTCCATATTCACTAGAGCCAATGATTAGCTTATTATTAGTCATCTGTGACAAGTACCTATAAATACCAATATCAAATAAATAAAATTTAGGTTTTTGACTTTGCCTAACACGAACTGATTCATCAAAAGGTTCAAGCAAGTGACCAAGCATTGTATCCGATAGAATTTCAAAGTATCTTGCTATTGTTTTTTCATCCAAACCACTTTGTCTAGCAATATTTAAATAATTTATGATCTCACAATTGCACTGAGCTGAAAATTCGAGAAATTGCCGAAACCTACTTAGGTCACGCGTGAGTTGTTCAAGCTGAATTTCTTCTTTTAAATAAGTTTGCGTATAAGATCTTAAAAATCTAATTCGATCAGCATCATTGTCAAATTCATATATTTTAGGTAATGTTCCCCAAGTTAACAATTCATCAAGATTTTCGCCGTTAGGAGCCTCTAAAAATGAAAATGGATGGAGACGTAATGCGAAAGCTCGTCCACCCAATAAATTTGCACTTCCTCTTTTAAGTTTTCTAGCACTTGATCCAGTCATAATAAATTGAATTTTTTTATACTTTTCAATTAGACCGTGTATCACATCTAACAGTTTAGAGTTTTTTTGTATTTCATCTATAATTACTTTTTGTATACTTTTATTTTCATTCAATTTTTCTTTTAATAAGTTAGGATTTTTTTGATAATCTTCTTCGACGGATGGATCTAATAAGTTAATATATAAAAAATTATCATTGGGCTGACTTTCAACCTTATAAACAGTTTCGATAAGAGTTGATTTTCCAGTTCCCCTAGCACCAAAAAGAAAAAAACTATTATGGCTAGGTAATTTAATTATACGCTTAATTTCTTTAAATAAGTTATTTTCCGACATATATCCGAAAATGTACGCCATTTTCGGAGCGTGGTCAAATAATTATAAGTCACTTACCTAACTAGTGGCTGGCGGGAAATGGCAATTTTGATGAAATAAAATTTAAAACCTGAAACTTTAGTCATAAGTCTAGTTTAGAATTACTTTAAATATTTATTTTATAAAGTATAATATTTGATAAAGGTGATTAAATGCAGAGAGAATTTTCCATATTAAAAAATTTAATCTTTTTATTTTTAACGTCGTCGATTTGTATTGCTTATGATAAGGATATAAGCTCAGGATCGGAAGAATTACTTTTATGTGAAAAAGAAATCGATCGCCTCATCGATTGCGATAAAATAAAAAATATGGGACCAACCATTACATTATCCAATGGAGAAAATGTTCGAAATGTACTTTATGATAATTCTGCTGAAATAGAAAAAGCCAAAAATACTGCAACTAAAATTGGACAAGAAAAACTAGCAATTTTAAGTTTTGAATTCGAAAAGCAATGGAAAAAAACCTTCAAAAGTTAAATTTAAATAAAAAAAATTGTTCTAAAAAATTATCGCCTCACCTTTTAAAATATATAGAGGATCATCCCTATAGATTAATAGATAAAATAAATAATTCCACAAATAATATAATTGTACCAAAAAAAATGGCAAAAATGTTTGGTTGTCAAAATGAAGTCAACTCCACAACCGCTTGTTTTGATAAAAAATATTTTGGCGCTGATGATGGATTTCAATACTCATCACAAACTCAAAAAACTTCATCATCTGCTCAATAATTTTTTTGTACACTTTTTCTAGATCCTTATGTTAGGTTGTAGACGAGGTAAAATAATATTGATATTCGTTGGCAACAAAGACTAGAAAATTACTCGAAAGCATTGTCTCAACTCAAGGACGGTGTTCATCTCTTCAAACAACGTCCATTAACACCTATTGAGCAACAAGGTTTGATTAAAGCTTTTGAGTTTACTTATGAACTTGCTTGGAATGTAATGAAAGACTTCTTAGAACATCAAGGCATCATAAATATTATTGGTTCTCGTGATATCTTTCGCGAAGCTTTTCAAAATAATCTAATTACAGACGGTGATATGTGGATGGAAATGATTAAAAGTCATAATCAAACTTCGGACGTCTATCACGAAACAATTGCAAAGGAAGTCATAGAAAAAATAACATACCGCTATCTACAACTTTTTATGACCTTTGAAACAAAACTTACTGCTCATAAATAGATTGAAAAAAATATTATGGATACATTTACACTTTTCTTGGATTATTATAATTTTAAATTAGATCGTAAAGTTTTTCAATTCTAGAATATGCAGCATTCATAATCTTCTTAAGGTCAGCAACTTTCTCTTTAGAAAGGGGCTGTAAACCAGTATGATGTCCTACCAAAAGTGCTATTTTACTTTGTTCTTCTAAGGTGAAATCTCTGTAAAAAAAATCATCTGATGATATTTTCATTTGTTCCAACGCAGAAAGTTGCTCTTTAAAATCTTCAATGATCTCAATCTTATCATCAGTCCAACTTTGAACAGAAGAGTTATTCGTTAATAGAACTTCCTGCCACTGAAAAAAGTTTTTATTTTCGTAAATCGTGTGAATCACATCGACATCTTGGTCAAATTTTGAAAAATTAATTAAATCCTGAGCCCCTTGATACTTTTGATATTTGACCTTGGAACACAATTTTATTTTTATTATTGAAGATTCAAATTTAGCAGAAAAAGGAATTGCTCCTACAATATTAAATAAACAATGTAAGTATTCTGGAATATGCCCGTTAGTCATATCCATATTTTTAATATGTGGAGTTAAAAGCAATCGGCCGAAGTTTTGCTCGGCATATTCTTTTTTTTCAATTAATCGCTGCTTAGATAAAATATGATAAAGAACCATCACTATCCTCAAATTTTCTTTGTACATTTTTTAGTTATAGGAAGTGGGGGTAAATTTACTTTTTGCGGCAACCACGTAATATACGGGAATATTTTTTTTCTTTCGCTTCCAGTTAAATCTTCGTAATGAATGCAATCATTGACATTCAAGCCATCAATAAAGTTTTGATTACCGCGATGTAAGGAGTACCAGGATGGAATTATTCCAATGTTATCTAGAGCTAATAACTTTAGACGAACGTCTTCAGCTCCCATAAATTGGAAAGGCATTTTATTTCTTATGAAAGCCAACGCAATATTGGCGGTTTCAACAAGTCGAGAAGTTGATAAACCTTGTAAGTAAATTATAAATTTATCATCTTTTGGATCCTTAACTAAATATCGCTCTAGTGTTGTTATACCTAAATTAATATGAGTTGTGTTTCCTCCGCGATAAATCTCCCAAGGATGACCACCCATATGCTTACCGTGAAACCATTTTTTAAATGCCTTAGGGGATTTTGGATCAATATCTAAAAGCCCTTCGTGGCGATTGTCAGCTAATCTTTTATAAAGTTCAAAACCTGATTCTGTACCCTTTACATGTAATTTTTTAGCGTTCGCATTGTATGCGATTTTACAATATTTTAAATAGAGTTCTAGAGTCATAGGTTCACTCAACTCACCCTTTTCGCGACCATTTTTTTCAATCCATCGTACAAGTTCTTTTGTATTTTTGGCCCCCAACTCCAGCTCAGGCCTATACATATCATCAATATTTAACAATAGGGCTTTTCGTGGCATCACTCCCCATCTGTACTTAACTGGTAATTCTTTAATGAGACTTCGATAATAGGACTCCATATTTTTTTGAATTTTAGCGATAATTTTTGGAACGTGCTCTATGATTTTTTTAAAGATTTGATCTTCCCAGTCGATACGATCTTTTTCACCAGGATAACAAAAAGAAAACTTACTACTTGCAAATCCAAAATAATAATTTGAATCGTATAAAGTAATGGAAAGTTTTTCCCACTCTTTTGAGTTTATAGGAAAATAAAATTTCCAATAAGAATCACTATAATCTCTTTCAGGCTCGAGTTGATTAATGAGCGAAATCAGTTTTTTTAATTGAGCCTCAGTCACTTTATTAGCCATTTTTAACTCCTGATATTGTAATTTAAGTCTGATCAGCTACGTTGATTATAATTATAACGCGAGTTCGACAATAAATTTGGCTTTGAGCGCAGATAATTTTTTGAATTATGACGATGGAATTATAAAAATTAACAAGCTAAAACAAATATTTATTGTCGAACTCGCGTTTTTAGAAAGTGTAGACCATTAAATATAATAATACAAGATTAGCAGCTTATAAAAATAATTCAATTGGGGCTATGAGGCTTCTGTTATCAACCGGTTCAAAATGACGAGAACGAGAAGATATAAATACAACCATTGAATCTGCATAGTTTTTTAAAAATGAAGCAGCTATTTGTTTTTCTGATTTATTTGGAAGATCGGATTCTATACACAACATTCCAACAGTTCCTTCTTTGGATTGAATTGCTAAGGGAACCCTTGCCCCTCCTCTAGTGAGATAATGAAAATACCGGACCTCTTGACCTGCGGTATAAGAAAATTGCAGTCTTATATTTCGAAATAAAATACCTTCATTAATTTGTAACTGACTTAAATTTGAATCACTCAAGAAATTCATTTCAGCCTGATCTTCAAAATAAAGAAGTGGATGAGTACTTCGACCCTCCACCGGAATTTGTCTTAAAACAAAAACAGATTCTAATGCAAAAATTAAATTTTTTTGAACCTCTTCACTAATTTTACAAACTCTTTCAATTTTTGAATAATTGAGGGGATGCCCTTCATTTGAAGCCAGATATCGCAAAAACTCAAAAATTTGAATGTATGGCACTTTCGTCTCATAAATTAAACGCAGGTCACGGTCAATTATCGAAGTTAGTTGATCTTTTATTTTTGAATTTCGAAGAGCTGGATCTCGTACAAAACAAACACCTGGTAAACCTCCATGGGTTGCATACTGTTCAACGTAAGGTTTTAACTTTAAACAATCCGATATATATTTTTGATTTCCCAAACAATACTTTTCTGCGGACCGAGTAGTTAATAAACTTAACGCCGTTGTTGGCAATTCTCGATTTCGAAGTTCACTTACACTCATAGGTAATAATTCTAAATTTAAAATTCGTCCTGTGAGAGATTCTCGAATTGATTTTTTTGAGGTAAATCGAACTGAACCAGAGAGAATAAACTGACCTGGTTTTTTATTTTTCCGTACAAACTCTTTTAATGCTGGAAATAAACTTGCAACATATTGACATTCATCAATAGCAACCTGTTTACCTTTAAAGGATTCAATAAACCCTTCTGAATCCTCACGGGCTTTTGTTATAGTTTTAAAACTATCAAATGTAACATAGTTAGAAATATTGGATTCTAAAAAAGTTGTTTTTCCAACTTGGCGATGCCCTAATAATCCAACTATTGGGCTAAAACCTATAACTTTTTTAAACAAAGGTTGAATTAGACGTTGCCGAATATGTGCCATAAATTTGAATATGACACTTCTCCTAGCAAAATGTCAATAATACATCCGATGTATTTTTCAGGGTATATATGTCAATATTACATCGCTAGTTGTTTTTGCAACCAGAGTTCAAACAGTGCTAAATGCCATAATTTATTACCTTGAATAGGTGTAAAATCACTTTGCGGATTTTGAATTAACTGATCAATATAACTTCGTTCAAACAAATCTCGATTCCTTGACTCTGTCGAATTTAAAATATCTTTCATAAAATCAAAGTAAGGACCTTTAACAAATTTTAGTACAGGGACTGGAAAGTAACCCTTTGGTCGATCTATTACCGAATCAGGAACTAATCCTCTCGACATCAATTTTAAGGGATACTTTCCCTCTGATTTTAATTTGACAGAAGGTGGAACTTTCATGGCCAACTCTACAAAATCTCGATCTAAAAATGGTACACGTGCATCAATACCAAAAGCCATGGTCATATTATCAATTCGTTTTACTGGGTCATCAACAATAAGTTTTGAAACATCTAAATGAAATACAGAGTCCATAAATTCTGAGTTTTTATTTTTATTTTCAATTTCATTTAAAAGTTCTTTATTTAAAAAACTTCTCACATAATCCTTCGGTAGAATAAATTTTTTTCCAATCATTTGATTGTATTCTGCAAAAGACCTGTCAACATAATGTTTTTCAAAACGTGTTAGTGGTGAAAGCGATTTGTCTTCTGATTTCATTCGCGGGTACCAAAAGTATCCACCCAAAACTTCATCAGCACCTTGACCACAGTGAACAACTTTTACTTCTTTACTTGCTCTTTGAGATAATAAATAAAATGCCGTCACATCTGTTGAAAACATGGGTTCAGCCATAAACTCAACAGCATTAGGAATTTGATTGAGCATCTCAGAATATGGAATTAAATATTTGTAATGGTCTGTATTATACATCTGTGATACTGCATCTGAAAATTCAAATTCATCCGCCTTAATTCCATTAAATTCCTCAAAACCAAGGGAGAAAGTTTTAATTTTTTGAACTCCAATTTCATGAAAAATTGAAACTAACAAGCTTGAATCTAAGCCCCCTGAAAGAAAAATTCCAACAGGAACATCGGATGCTAATTGCTGTCGGCGAACAGCGGTCCATAATGCTTTTTTTAACTGTGCAGTCCACTCCTCATCAGTGTACGAGATAATATTATTAGTATTTTTATCTTGCAAACGCTGCACTTTTAAATCCCAATATTTTTGAGTTTTTATATCTCCTGTTTGTGAAACCTCCATCCATTCACCTGGACCAAGTTTACGAATACCTTTAAATAAAGTTCGAGGAGCCGGACAAACAGCATGAAGATGAAAATAAAATTGCAGAGCTTCAGAATCTAAATTCAAATCAATCTCTGCTTCCTTCCGTGAATCCATATGCCATTTATTGCTATCATGAGAATTGTCACCAACAGTATTTAGTGAATTTGATTTATTTGAAATCAATTTTGCTGCAGCTAATAGTGATGGCAATGTGGATGAAAATCGAAAAGTTGTTTTAGTAATGGCAAAGTATAATGGTTTTACACCAAAATGATCTCGAGCGATGAATATTTTTTTTGTATTTAAATTCCAAATAGCAAATGCAAATATTCCAGTAAAATGATGAACACAATCCTTACCCCAGCAATGAAAAGCTTTTAATAATACTTCGGTATCTCCAGTGGATTTAAATTTATATCCTTTTTTAATTAAAATTTCTCGTAACTCAACATAATTATAAATTGTTCCATTAAAAACCAAACTTAGCCCTAATTCCTTGTCATACATGGGTTGATGAGCAAGGTTAGTTAAGTCAATAATCGAAAGTCGGCGATGGCCAAATTGTAATGGGCCATTTTTAAAATAACCTTCAGCATCTGGTCCTCTATTTATGAGTGTATGATTCATTGAAATTAAAGTAGAAGAGAAGTACTGTTTTGCATCTACAGAATTTTGAACTTGTAAAATTTTTTCTTCATTTAAATTTAAGTTTTCATCTAACTTTAACTCGCCACAAATTCCACACATTTTAACTCCAAAAAATAATTGTAACTTACTGCTCATGATTAAGTCTGATCGCTTCGCGATTATATGCGAGACATAATTATGCGCCGTTATTTTCCTGTTTGACCTGATCATTAGAAGTTGTTGTAAAATACTTACTTTAGATTTTTCAAAGTATCAATTACTGTAAATTATTTTAATAAAAATCTAAAAAAATGGGTTAAAACTTGTAATTGTAATTTTCAAACTCGACAAAAAGCCAGTTCATAACTTAAACAACTATTTTTATACTCTAATTGAAGTATTTATTTCACAATTTTCATGTGAAACAAACTAATTCAAATCTTCACCCGTGTGTAAAATGTGGAGCTTGTTGCGCTTTTTTCCGAGTTGCTTTTTACTGGAGAGAAACAGAAGGCGTAATGACCGAAAAATCAAATTGGAAAGTACCTATCGACAAAACTGTTGATCTTGATGATTTTTACAAATGCATGAAAGGTACTGAGAAAAAACACAACCCAAAATGTAATTCATTAAAAGGGGAAATTGGTAAATTTGCCATTTGTACTATGTACGAAAGTAGGCCAACTCCTTGTAGAGCTTTTTGCGCCTCCTTCGAAAATGGCAAATCAAATCAGCGCTGCGACCAAGCTCGATTAAAGCATGGTTTAAAACCTTTAACGCGCGAGGATTGGTACAAATACCACCAACACTCCATACCTATAACTTTTTCTTAAACTTCATCTTGATAATTTAATGGGCTCAATGTTAAAACCCTTCTTAAATTTCGTGAAGGAGTATTTAAACACATGCAAATTATTAATGCTGAAGAATTAATAGGAAATATCAAGGGGCCGATTACAAATCTTGCTCAATCACCTACTTTATTTGCCATTGATAATATATTAATGAGTTCAATTAAACCTGACGAATTAAATTGTAATACACAAATTATTAATTTCAATTCAGGTGCCTTTCCGACCCTTAATCAATTACTATTGCACTTAGCATCCATTTATAAAGATTTAAGTTTAGTAGAATCAATTTTATTTTGGTCATCACTTCAAAAATGCAATCAAGAGCTAAAGCTCAAATTAAATTTATCCAATCTTTCACAAAACCCTGAACTTTTTTTTTCACAATATGGTTTTCGATATAATGAAAATCTTTTTTTACTTATTAACAAAATAGTTAAATTACCAGAAATATTTCAGGCATGGACTTCTCTTAAAAAATGGGGACCACAAGATTTTGCACCACTTCGCTCAGTGAATGATGAAAAAATTCCTAATTTAACTCCTTTTTTAATTAAAATTTCTGAGGGCATAATTTCAAAATCAGACTCCACCATAATTTTTGAATATTTGATTGAACTATACCTCATGGAGTATGTTGAATTATCAAATTTACTTAAGACTCCTATTCAACAATGGTTAACAGCTTTAAAAAAATGGCGTTTTCCTTTACAAACAAAACTGCAAAATAAAGAGGAGCATATCATTTCTAAAATTCATTGGCCTGCCAACTCACAAGCCAAATGGATACAAAAAGGGGATCGCTCAGGAATTGAATTGAAATTTTTCTTTTCTCATACTCAAGAACTCGATCGCATCTTACAAAAACTTGAAACTATAAATGATTCATTTAAAACCAATGACGAAATAAAAAAATTATGGACACTATAATTAATAGTCAAACTCTAAAATATAATTCTGAAATTACAACTCAAAGAATTAATTCTTTAATTAATTCTTTTGAAAATATTTTTATTCATGATGAAGTTAAAGATAGTGAAGTTGCAAAAAGAGTTATATCGCATGCTCCAATTGAAAAAATAGAAATTGTTAGCGAGGAACCTTTTAAAAGTGATAAAGGTGAAATGAGTTCTCGACAGTATGACCGCAGCAAAAAAAATCTTTTTTTAACAAAATTCAAAGGTCAGTTTTTTAAACGTTGCCCCGGGTTTAGCCAAAAAAAGGCAATAACGTGCTGTAATTACCACGTTTTAAATCTAGGTTTACAATGCAATATGAACTGTTCTTATTGTTACTTACAAGGTTACTTAAATACACCTGTTTTAACTTTATTTACCAATATTGAGGATGCCCTCGCTGAATTAAAAGAAACTGGAATAAATCATGGATCAACTCCACTACGAATTGGCACAGGAGAGGTTATTGATAGTCTTAGTTTAGATCCTTTATTTTTATATACCCCTCAACTTATCAGTTTTTTTAAGTCCTATCCGAATTGGATTTTAGAGTTAAAAACAAAATCTAATTTTGTTGAGCAATTTATTAATACTCCACACTCTAAAAATGTAATTGTGAGTTGGTCTCTAAACCCTCAAAATATAATTTCCCAAGAAGAACATGGGACAGCCAGCCTCAGAGAGCGTCTTGATGCTGCTCATCTTTGCATTCAAGCAGGGTTCCCTGTGGCATTTCATTTAGACCCATTAATTTATCATGATGAATGGAAAGAAAATTATAAACAATTAGTAAATTTAATAACTACCGAATTTTCTCCTCAAGATGTGCTTAACCTTACAATCGGGACACTTCGTTTTACACCTGAGCAAAGACATATCATGCGAGAACGATTCGGCATGAAAAGCCTAATCACACAAGCTGAAATGTTTGTTTCTGAAAGTGGTAAACTGAGATATGATTCAGTTGTCAGAAATACAATGTTTCAATTTGTTTTGGATTTATTTAAAACAAATAATAAGTTGTGGAATATATCATTATGTATGGAAACTCCAGAATCATGGATTGCTACTTATGAAAAAATGCCAAGTCAGATCAGTGAATTAAAAAGTTTTTATAAACCTATTCAAGTTTTAAAATAGTTTCAATAGCAGGATGTATCAACAGATTCTTTCTGCTCATCGGTTAACAGAGAAAGATCTGGAACTAAATTAAGTGTTGCCACTGCAATACTTGGGTTGCGATATACTTTACCATCTTCATTTCGAACTATCATTTGTACAGTAATTGTATGTGATTTAGTGATCATAAAAGGTTTCGATGTATTATCATATTTTGACTGAGGCCCAATAAACACTGTTGCATACCAATGACCATCTAGACATTTAATTTGGGATGGTTCTGAACAATTTGCATTACCCTGTACACAATAATCGTTTGGATCATTAGAAATAAATAATCCAGAGCATGAATTATTAGTGAGTTTAAAATAAATTTCTGATTGATTAAATTCAGCTGGATTACAAGTCCCACTTACAACTAATGCAAAATCATTTGGATTTACAAACGTTGGATTTTTTCCAACTATAGTCAAATTAATCCATTCAGCTCTCATTTCTTCATCTTTTTGCATTGCAAGGATACATGCTTGCGAACCTGGATTTGTTTCACAAGAAGCTAAGCTGGAGTTTTCAATTGGGGTTCCTGTCTTAATTGGTGTTGGTGAATACAAATTTGATTGATTATAACTTTCACAATTAGTAAAATGAAAAAATAATAATGAACAAATAGTAATCCAAAGAAATAAAAATCTTGTTTGGTGTTTATTTGAACCCATATTTTCACCTCTTAGAGATAATCATATTTTTGAATAATCACTTGCACTTTATCTCATTATGAGAACTCTATTTGTTGTATATAAAAATAATAACATGCTTTTCATTATTCTCAAATTTTTTTATATCTAGGTGTTAAATTGATTCTAGATAGTTAAATAAGTTCTCATTTTGAGTTATTATGAAAATAGAAACGTAAGTTTGGGTTTTCATATTAAGGGGTGATTGAAAATCGCCCCCAACAAACAGGAAAATAACTGCTCGTGATTATGTCTGATACAATTGCGAAGCAATCAGACTTAATCATGAGCAGTTATTATGAAAATTCAATAGAGATAATTTATTGCTCCATATCCTCTAGACCAACAACGGAGAAGGACCCAGTTTCAGACCAACTTGATTGAGCTTCTCTATCTTTACTTTCAGTACGAACTCGCCAATATACTTTACCTCGAATTAAGTTTTTATCTAAAACCAAATTATTTATAGTCGTAGTATTTGCGTGCTTAATTTTTTTAAAATTTCTATCGTAACTGAGTTCAACGTAACTTGTATATGCTTTAGGATCTGTAGTCCATTTAAGGACAATATTTGGTATATCTATTTCATACAAAATAAATGAGAATTTCTCTTTTGGTTCTAAAAGTACAGGCTTCATTAATGGACGTTTAAAAGTATATTTAAACTTTTCAACATTTGAAGTTTTGGTTAGGGCTTTTTTTGAAGACTCATAACCAGTTATACGAACAAAATAAAATCCATCTTTAGAAACTCTCCACTGATATTGAATATTAACAGTTTGCTCTCTATGAAGTACTTGGGAAAATTTCTCATCTGCTCCAATTTCAACTAAATACAACTTTGCAAGTGGAACTGAAGACCATTTAAAAATAACTGGAGTTAAAGGAGCTGGTCCATCCCATTGTTTGGTTTCTCCAAATACATCTTTGATTGGTTCTAATACTGGCGCTTTGATGTGAATTTCAAATATTTTAGATTCAGACCAAAAACCTTTAAACTTAGTTTTAGAAATTCCCCGTACTCTAACAAAATATTTATCAGATGATAATTTATCTGCAACAAAATATGTTTCTTTTATAATACTAGACTTTACAATAGATTTAAAATTTAGATTTTCAGAAACTTCATATTCATATGTGTTTGCATTTTCGGCATTATTCCATTTAATCGTTGGCCATATAAGTTTTCCCTTTTCAGTTTTAACAGTGAAAGGAGAATCAATGTCCTTTATTATTGGGGTCCCAATTTTTTCTAATAAATCTTCCTCAACAAAAAATGAAATAATATTTGAAAACTCAGTTAAAGGATGATCAAGACCCTCAGTTTTTAATCTAATAAAATAATTTCCAACAGGTAAATTATTTATTTCAACTTGAGTAGGGTCTGTAAATTCAAGCTCTTTATAAATTTGATTAAATGCAATTTCTTTTGACACCTGTAAAAGTATTTTATTGCTTTTTGACTTCTCTTCAAATTTTATTGGAATAATTGGTGAAGGCATAAGCTTTCCAGTTTTATCTCTTGGAATAATAATTATTTGTTCATTTAAAGGTGATTTGATAATTGGTGCATAATTCTCTACAACTCTAAAATTTAAAACTTTTGATTCTAATAACAATTTATTATCTTTTGAAAATGCTTTAATTCTCCAGTATATTTCTTGATTTATGAGTGGAGATAATTCAATAGAATTATTTTTACTATTTTTCTCTGATACTATAATTTTTTTAAAGGTAAGATCTGTGGCAACATCAATATCAAAATATTCTTTATCCCCAGAGTAAACCCAATTTAATTTAATTTTTTGATCTGGCGATTGAATCCAAACAGTTCCACTTGTTGGATTAAGAATACTGAATTCATTCACATTTTTAGGAACAAATGTATTTATCTTAGAATTTAATTCAACTTTTTGAGAGGCTTTAACTTCAATTGATTTCGATTTTAAAATTGGATTTGAACCGAACTTTGGAAAGTCTACTTTTTGAATTTTTACTTCACCATCTAGAACAATGACTTCAGTATTTTTTTCTTTAGCTCTTGAAATTAATATTTTTGACTGAGCACCAGACTTTTTTGTATTCTTAATAGATACATTTTCACTATCTAATTTCATCAAAATATTATCACTTGCAAGCTTCACTTCCATCTTACCAAATTCCATATCTAATTCAAAACCATCTTTAACCATATTAAGTACGACTAAAGTTTGAGGATCCATACTAATTTGAGATCCTTCATGAAGTTGGATAATGGCATTTGCTCTATCACCAGTAAAAATAGAATCTCCCCAAAACAATTTCGAAAAATCTTTTACAGGACTCCATTCAAATTCATCTAAATATTTTCTTCTAACATCAGAGCTTTTGGTATTTAAAACACCAACTTCTCTTCTTAAAATTTTACTTTGAAATTTATAAAATAAAGAATCATCATATAAAAAATAAGAAAATAATAATAGCAATAGAATTGCCATTGATATTATTATTTTTTCTGTTTTTTTATTTTTTTCAGCCATTGCTTTCATATCGGAAAATAATCAATAAATTCAAGTCCAGGATTAACATACTTTAGTTGTAATTTCCCAATATAAGTTATAATGAAAATACAAACGTAAGTTTGGGTTTTCATTATAAGGGGTGATTCAAAAATCACCCCAAACAAACAAGAAAATAACTGCTGATGATTATGTCTGATATAATCGCGAAGCGATCAGACTTAATCATGAGCAGTTATAATGAAAATACAAACGTAAGTTTGGGTTTTCATTATACGGGGTGATTCAAAATCAAAATTTAACTAATAATTCGCTTTATTATTTTTGGAGATAAATATGTCAAAAAAATCTATAAGTTGTGATCATTTTCAATCCAGTTTTCAAAGTCCATTAGGATTAATTTATATTGTAGCATCTCCAAGAGGTTTAGTTTCACTCAACTGGACTAAACAAAGTGGAATCCAATTTTTAGAGAGTAACCAAGCAAATAAATATTATAATGCTTTAAAATTTATATTTACAAAAACAACAAGTGAAATTGAAGCTTATTTTAAATGTAAAAAAGTTGAATTTTCAATTCCATTAGATTTAAAAGGGACCCAATTTCAAATTACAGTTTGGAATCAACTATCTAAAATACAATTTGGTAAAACTTATTCATATAAAGATATTGCAATAAAAATTAAAAAGCCAAAGGCTTTTCGAGCTGTTGGAAATGCTATTGGAAAAAATCCAATTTGCATCATTATTCCTTGTCACAGGGTAATCTCTTCAAATGGCAATCTTGGAGGCTTTTCAGCAGGACTAGATAAAAAAAAATATTTATTGAAAATTGAAAAATTGGGAGTGATTTAAAATCACTCCCAACATACTATTAAATATTGGCGCAAGATTATATCTTAATTAACCAGAAAACGATTATTCAACACGCTTTGCACTTTTGATGATAATTGGAGTTTTTGGCACATCGTCCATTTGTTGAAAGTGAGTAGGTTGCATTTTTATCTTCTCAACAGTATCCATACCATCAACAACTTCACCAAAAACACAATATCCTATTCCACTCGGTGATGGGTCTCTAAAATCCAGAAAACCGTTATCTTTCACATTAATAAAAAATTGTGCCGTAGCACTATTTGGATCATTAGTTCTGGCCATTGCAATTGTGCCTTTTTTATTTTTTAAACCATTTGCCGCTTCATTTTTAATCGGCTTTTTAGTTTCTTTCTGAACTAACTTTTCTGTAAATCCACCACCTTGAATCATAAAATTATCTATAACTCTATGAAAAATAGTATTGTTATAAAATCCTTCATCAACATACTTTAAGAAATTTTCTACCGTGATTGGTGCTTTTTCTTTATCAAGTTTGATTTTGATGGGACCCATAGATGTTTCGAATAGTACCATAAGTTCTTTTCCTTTTTTAGTTTCTATTATATTTGAATCTTTAATATCAATATTTTTTGTATTTTCAATATTTTCTTTAATTTTAGATTTTTGATTCATTTCTTTTTTAGAATTATCTTTAACTTCTTTTATTTTTTCAACTTCATTTTTAATTTCTTCAGCTTTCACTGTCGTAAAAAAAGTTACCGTCACCAAATAAAATGCAACGATATATATCCAAAGAGCCCAAAAAAGTGATTTATTTTTTTTATCTAATTTCATAAATTTCTCCCCTAAAAAAACAGGAAAATACAGTGTGATTTAAAATCGTCCTAAATATATAAGAGAATAACTTATAGAAAATTATTTGAATAGGGGTCAAGACGCAAAAAGCAATCAACCCTTTATTTCGTCTACTAAAGCATTATAGATAAGCATAAAATCTTGATTGGTCTTGCGAAGTCGACTCATGATAGCGCGCGCTATTCTTCGGAACACTGGTAATGCCCAATCGGGATGGTCTTTACTAAATTTTTCAAATTCATTGCGATCAATTTCAAAACATTCTACCAAGGAGAGTGATTTTATTGTAGCAGATCTTGTATCAATATCTATAATTGCTCCCTCTCCAAAGATTACATTCATTTGGTCTGATAAATCAGCAACCTTATATTCATCTCCAGCTGGAGTCTTTTTAAAAACTCCAACTTTACCTTTTAATAAAAAGTACATCTCACTTCCTGTTTTACCTTCTTGAATAATCAAAGTATTAGGTTCAAATGTGCGATGCTTTATTATTTTCATGTATTGGTTCAAAACTTCAGGTTGATCTTTAAAATCTTCAAAAATCATAAATCGAGACAAGGATGAAACATTATTAGTACTCATTTACAATTATCCCCCTCGAGTTCTATTTTCAATACCTATTGCTAATGAACCCTCATGAATAACAAACTCAGGCTCTGGATGAAAAATAGGTTGATTGCATTTAATATTTCGAACTGATTTTAAATTATTTACCAATAACGATATATCTGTTGTTTGCTGAGCTTTCCTAAGAGCTTGTTCTTTAATAAATTGCTGATTACCAAAATTTTCTAAAATTCCAATAATTATTAAATCTGGATTAGCTTTTTCAAAATTTACTCTTAGTTCTTTATATGTACTACCATTCATTTCATGGGGAACTGGATATGTAGAAATTTTTGATGGTGTTTTAGGATCAATAAGATCATAAAGTATATTTACAACTCCTGTACCACCACTTGCATTGCCCAATAATAATCTTGAGTACTCTCGTGAATAAATTATTTCTGAGACACCTGCTATTTTTAAATACTCTGCCATTTTTGGATCAAGTATTTCTGCTGCAATCATAGTTCCTCGAGATATATTTGACAGACTCATTGCACACATAATTGTTCTGGCATCCACTTCGACTTGAGTCGGTAATTGGCCACTGGCGCTTGGAGTACGGTCCGCAAGAATCAAAACTTTTCTTGCTCGTTCAGAAGCAGATCTTTTTAATAAATTTTCAGAATAATACTCTCCATTTAAAATTCCCAATTCTGAAAGTTTGGGATGTGATAATAAATTTTCTCTTTGCGTATCATTAATTGCAGCCAACAAGACAATTTGGTTTGAATGTAAATCTGGATTAAACTCCATTATGTGAAGAAGTAGATCTTGCATATCATCACTCCAACCACAAACTACAAAATGATCCTTTAGGTTCTCAGTGTCCACATCACCTCTCCTTTTTTTAATAGCTGCTTCAAAATATATACTTGAAATTCTAGCTGTTAAAAGACTAATTACAAATACTCCTGAAAACATCAGTAAAGTAGCAAGTATTCTTCCCATTGGAGTTATTGGGAATCGATCTCCATAACCCACTGTTAAAAATGTTACGATCCCCCACCAAAGTCCATCTTCGAATGTTTTAATATTAGCATCTTGTTGTGAACTTTCAGCCCAATAAACTAATTTAGCAATTAGAACCCAGAGTCCTAAAAATCCAGTGACGAGAACTGGTAAAGAAAATGCAGTTATTTTTTTAAATACATTTGTTAAATGTCCGATTATAAATTTCATTATAAAAATGATCACAATAAAATTTTGTTTTTTCAAGGATATTGACTGTTACTGGGCTAAAAAGCACCAGAAAGTCCAATTTGAATACCAGTTTTTCCATTGTTACTATATAAAGTATAATGCTCTGCTTCGGTCTCAATGCCACCAAAAATACTCATCCCTTCATTAATATCAAATTTTAAAAATGCATCAGCGACGGCAACATTAGTCATTTTATTATCATAATTAAACTTTTGTCCAAATACAGTATAAAGTGCTAATGAAAATTTTGAAAACAATTTTATTTCAGGCAAAATCTTTTCTTGAAAAGAGTAACTTGTATTAACTTTTGGCTCTTCGTCAGCGTCAGCATCTTCTGCGAGTTCTGAATTTTTATACTTATTTTTATGAAATGATTTACCCATACCAAAAATAAATGCTAAATTCATATGTTCACTAAAAAAAGCCTTATCTGTAGCAGCAAAAACAAAAGTGGTCCCTAACGCTCCAATAAGTTGATCTTCATTTATTTGAGTTTTGGTTGTTGGAATTGTAAATGCTAAATTTGGTATAAACGATAGAGCAGAAGAGATTTTTAAATTTTCACGACTTCCAACAATCTGAAGCTTAGAAAGTTCGGTTTCGTTCTTTCCTGCTGTTGACTCCAAACCCGTCACTATGACTCCACTTGTACTCCAATTTTCTGTAATTAAGTATCGAGGGTTCAAAAATAATTCTGCAGAAACTGAACGTTCTTGTCCTTCTGGAAGTTGCGCTTCAGTCCCCATTGCAAATTGAAAACCTGTTGTTACTTTGCCAACATTTGAGGGCTTTAGTTGACTTGAAATTACACTTGAATGAGTTTTATTATAATTAATTAGTTTAGCATAGTAACCTTTAGACTCTGATATTGGATAACTTTTTGAATCATTAACAATTCTATGAAGACCATTATCAAAAGGTTGATTTGAAATTTTATTTTTATCAACAATTGTTGTATTTAAAAACCCACCAGTTTGTTTTTTAACTGGTTTTCTAAAAGTTAAAGAACTTGGATATGATTGTTTTGAGTATCGGGATGAATATTTATACGATTGTTTATAAGCAAAACTCGAATTAGAGCCCAATACTCCAAGGAAAATAATAAAAATTAATATTGGTTTTTGTAATTTAGTAATTTTAAAATAAATTAATGCTTTCATACTTAATTATTAAAGCATTAATTGTGCCAATTTGATGTAATGGCATTCGATTTTCTCAAGCAAAAAACCGAATTTTTATTCTAAAAAAACTAGATATATATGCTTAATATAACAATAGTTTTACTATCTATTTTGAATTTATTATTAATTTTTCAAAAACAAATTTTACAAGCTATTTTTATTAAAAATAGAAAAGAAGTTTTCAAAATTGCATATATTTAAACCGATCGTCCATAAATTTTACAGTAGACTGATGGACTAAAAATCTGATATCAAGTACAGATTAACATGCAAAATTAACAGGAAAATATGAATTCGCAAGTTTCAAGTTCATCTTTAGTTATCAAAAATTTAACTCTTAGTTATGAACGTCATCCTGCTATTCATCATGCGAATATTTCATTTTTAGGTGGGTCGAGTACAGCTATCCTTGGACCTAATGGGGCCGGAAAATCTACTTTTGTAAAAGCACTTGCTGGATTACATCCAATTGATGAAGGTGAAATAATAAGAAATAATATTCCTCTAAAAAAAACAGCATATCTTTCGCAGTCAATTGGTTTTGAAAAAGATTTTCCTTTAGAAGTTTTAGAAGTCATTAAAATGGGCTTTTTTAATTCAAATTTTATTTTTAAAAGAACTCAACTTAACCAAACTCAAAGTCAATTATTAGAAGAAGCCCTAAATTGGACTCAGCTGCATCAGCTGAAAAAATTTCCTTTAAGAAAATTATCATTAGGACAACTTCAAAGAGTGAGGTGGGCTCGAATGATTGTGCAAAATCCTGAATTAATTTTGATGGACGAACCATTTTCTGGTTTGGATGAAATGACTATAGAACATCTTGCAACATGTTTAAAGCATTGGTCTGCAAGTAAAAAAACAATTATCATGATTTTACATGACCACAAATTTGCAATTAACCATTTTTCACATCTGATGTATTTAGATCGAACCATTCAATTGTTCAAATCTACAGATGACCTTCGTTCAATTTCTCATTTTAATATGGAAAAACTTCTTGAACAAGAGAGAATTAAACTTGATTCAGAAAAAATAAAACCTGATGCAGCTGAAGAGGTATGTTCAGAATGATTGAATTTCTAAGTTTTGATTTTGTTCAAAGAGCAATAATTGCAGCACTCATTTCCAGTATAGCAGCTCCCCCTTTAGGAGTTTTTTTAATTCTAAGACGAATGAGTTTAATGGGAGATGCTCTTAGTCACGCTGTATTACCTGGAGTTGCAATTGCTTTTTTTATATTTGGATTCTCACCAATAGCACTTGCTTTTGGAGGAATATCAACGGGTCTGATCATTATCTTGTTTAGTGTTTGGATTCAAAAAAATACCCAACTTAAAGAAGATTCAAGCTTTGCTGCTCTTTATTTACTTTCCATTGCTTGTGGTGTTAGCTTGATTGCAATTAAAGGTAGCCAATCAGATTTAATGCATATTTTATTTGGCTCACCCCTATTAACAACATCAGAAACTTTAGTCGTTCAAATTTTTTTAAATTTAATTTCATTTATTATTTTTATTATTTTCTATCGTCATTTTTTAATAGAAATATTTGACGGTGACTATTACTTATCAATTGGTGGTAAAGTTGGTAGTATTCAATTTTTATTTTTAAGTTTAGTCGTGTTTTCTCTTGTTGGAAATTTCCAAAGTCATGGAACACTTTTAACAATGGGGCAGCTTTTATTACCCTCCATCATCAGTAGGCTTTGGTTTGAAAAAATTTCATCAATGATTTTTGCTTCAATGACTATATCATTAGTAGGATCAATATCAGGATTATTTATTTCACTTTTCAATGACCTCCCTGTTGGCCCGAGTTCTCTTCTCGTATGGGGGGGGATCTATTTATCCAGTTTATTCATCCACCCAAAACAAGGATTTATTTTCAAAATTTTAAAACAAAAACATTTCAAAAGTTAGAAGTACTATGCAAAAATATAAATTATTAAAAATTAAATTTATTACTTTACTCTCGGTTTTATTTTTTTTACTAAATGCAAACTCAATTGAAAAACCAAAACTCACAGTTTCTTTTTTTATACTTGAAAATATAATTTTTGAAATTGCAAAGAATGAATTTACAATAAATGTTTTAATTTCCCCTAAAGACGATCCCCATGAATTTGATTTATCTCCTAAACAATTAATCGAAATTAAAAAATCAGACTATTTTTTTATGTTAATAATAATTTTGAACCTTGGGTTGATAAATTAAAACCTCAATTAACACATTCGCAATTCGGAACACAACTATTGAATTCTAAAAATGATTCCCATTTTTGGCTCAATCAAGATTTACTTCTATCTGTAATTGATAAAATTCAACTTCAATTGAGTAAACTTAATTCCAGCAAGAAAGAAATCTTTGAAAAAAATGCTTTACAATATAAAAGTAAAATTACTTTGTTATTTAATAAGTATAAATCTACTGCATCATTAAATATAAATAAAAAATGCTATTTAGTAACTCCTCATGGGGGCTATAAATATTTAGCTGAATTTTTTAATTTAAATGACTACCCATTATTTAGTTCTACTAATGAAACCGGTGGAGCATCTGGTAAAAATCTAATTTCTAAAATTACTTTTTTAAAAAAACAAACTTGTGTTAAACTTGTTAATGAAAATTCACATCTACAAAATAATTTTGATATAATCATTAAGGAATTACCATTTCAAAAATCAACTGAAACTCTATGGGGTGATGAATTTGAAAATTTTCAAACCACCCCAACATTATTACAAATCATTGAACATAATTTAAAAATTATTTCTCTTATTTAAGCTGCAATATTAAGATCATTTTTTAATTTATTTAGTCTATCTATTCTTTGTTGCAAAAACTTTTGTTCTGGTAATATTTTTTTTGTAATCTCGAGTGCATTTATAAGAAGATCAAAACCAACTATTGTTGCACTATATTCATCTGCTTCATATTCACATTCAACCTCATTGTCTAGATTTGTATGATTATAATGTAAATGACCCAACTCATGAGCAGTCAAAGCTTCTAACTGCTCCGAATTTAAATGTTTTAAAACTTCACTTTGAATCAAAATAACAGGGCCATCTTGAGTTATAACTAATGCTTTGGAATGATTTTCATATTTTGAATCTACAAAAAAATGAGTTGGCTGCCCAAATACTTCCTTCGTCACATGTTTATTAAGATATGATATTTTTTTTGCAAATTCATTTGCTGATAAGAACTTAGCTTCTGCTCTTTGTTGTGAAACCAATCTATTTTTTAATTCTAAAATTTTATTTCCATGAAATAAATTAGTATTATTATTGTTATTATTATTTCTATTCATAAATACCTTTCTCGATATGAGTTCAGTTCTCATATATTTTGGTATCGGTGCAACTTTGAAAAAGTTTAGCAATAAAAAAAATCGCAAAATATCTCAATGTTAAACAAATCAAATAAATCAAATAATTCAATTGTCGAGTTTTGCGTTTCAGTTTGAGAATTAAAATACTTTTTATACAAAATAATCGAGAAATATGTTAATCTTTTTTAACGATGACTAATTTTTACCCTGCTCACGTTTACTAAAATTTCTTAGTTATCCTTTTTACCAACTTAATTTAATTAATATTGAATAACTTGGGGTGATAGAAAATCACCCCCAACAAACAGGAAAATAACTGCATATGATTATATCTGATATAATCGCGAAGCGATCAGATTTAATCATATGCAGTTATTTAAAAAGGAACTATGTATGAGAAATTCCTTAGTTACGATACTCTCAATTCGAACCTCTAAAATAGTTATAGGATTTTTAATTTTCATAAATTTTGGCTGTTCAAAAAGTAAAGTTAATGTGCTTTGGATGGGTCTCAAATCAGGTGACTTAGTAATTACATCACCAGAATCAAAATTGATCGCACTCAAAGACATCAATAGCTCTTTTAAAATTGAAGGTAATTGTAATAAAGATATTATTGGTTTAGAAATTAAAACAACTCAGTCTTTATATGTTAAATCTGATGAGTCAAAAGATATTAATCTCAATTTAAATTGCAATACAACAGGAAAATTTACTCTAGATGTTAAAAATATAAAATCAATTTTTCCAAACGCTCTTCAAGATGATGCAATCCATGATACGTTAACTCTTCGAGGATTTAGTAGTAAAGCAGATACTAATACTCAAGAATTAAGTTTGATTTTTGATATCGACCCCCCTGAAATTTCATCCCAATTTTCTCCTTATATTGCAATTAATGAAGATCAACCAAAAAACATTAAATTCGATTTTTCTAATGAAAGAAAAGAAGTCACAATTCTTCCAATAACACCACCACTGTATGGGGTATTGAATTGTCAACTTTCTAACTGTACATATACACCAAACCTAAATTTTAATGGTATAGATAGTGCACAAGTAAGATTTATTGATTTTGCTGGGAACCAAGCAGAAACTTTATACCAACTTAACTTTACTATTAATGCTGTTAACGATGCTCCCACCTTAGCTTCATTAGTTGGAAACTGTTCTGCTACAATTTCAGAGGGATACGCTTGGTCTTGCGTAACCAAGACATCTGATCCTGACCTTAAAGATCAATTATTAATTACCCTCGAAATAGGCAACGTTCAAAATTTTCCAGTTTGCAAACCGTCGAGTATTTTAAACTTATCAAGCTCAGGTACAACTCTCTTTTATACTCCTGAAATTGGAGCAAGTGATTGTTCATTTTCTGTTAGGGCAAAAGATCCAGCAGGTGGATTTAGCGAATGGCAAACATTTAATTTAAAAGTTATTCCTCAACCCGCTCAATTTGTATCAAGTACTATTACTGATAAATCTGTTAATGAAGAGTCAACTTCGATATGGGATTTAAACTCTAATCGAGAAGGAAATGGTTCAGTATATAGCTTATTAAGTTCAGAAAGTAATCCAGACTGTTCAACTAAAGCTGCAGAGCTTTCAATTAATTCAGCGGATGGCAATATCACGTTCACACCTATTAAAGATTTTTCAGGTCAATGTTTTACAAGAGTTAAATTTGAAGACTCATATAATTCAATTGCATATGCAGAGTTTAAAGTCTCTGTGATTAATGTCAATGATCAACCAATCATTAATACTTCAAATTGCGGATCTATGACTTTTACACAGGATCAAACCTCATCATGTACGCCTTCTGCATTAGATCCTGACGTTAGCGATACAATCTCTTGGCAAAAAGATAACACCAGCACTTGTGGTACATGGTTAAAAATTAACGCAACAACAGGTGTAATTTCTGGAACACCCGGAAATGCAGACGTTGTAGATTGCTCTTTTAAATATAAAGCTATTGATAATTCCAATCAAACAAACTCAACTTCATTAATTAAGGAAGTTGCAGTTACGGTAAATAATACGGCTCCTACATTAGTAATCACAAACGTTACAAATATTAATGAAGATGCCCCTCTTGCAATTATTAAAACTGATAGTGAAATTCAAGCTAATGATGAAGGACAAATTGGAACAACTTATAGTTTGAGCACAGCTACTGACCCTCAATGTTCTGATCCAACCCGATCGGAAACATTATCAATAGATGCAAATACAGGTGAAATCTTATTTAAACCAAAAGCAAATTACAATGGAATTTGTAATGTAAAAGTAAATTTCAATGATGGAAAAGGAGCTTCTGTAAATGCTTCTTTTCAAATTACTGTTAATAATGTTAATGATAAACCAGTATTAGATTTATCAAGTTGTATTGGGAGTTTAAATGAAGATAGCAATTATAATTGCAATTTAAGTTCTAGTTCTATTACTAGTGATCCTGATATAAATGATACCAAAACTTGGACAGTTGTAACAAGTACCAATTGTCCATGGTTAAGTTTAAACTCTACAAGTGGAATTTTAACAGGAACTCCACATAATGAAAATGTTGGAAATTGCTCTATCACTTTAAAAGTTAACGATGGAACTGAAGATTCAATTTCTGTCGTAAAAAATATTACTGTTACGAATATTACCCCAACGCTATCCATTACAACGGGATCATTAAATGAAGATGAAATTAATATGGAAATAAAAACTGATGCTCATGTTCAAGCATCAGATGAAGGACAAGGAAGTACAACTTACTCATTAATTGCTACTTCTCCAATTGGAGATAATTGCAATAGTGTATCTTATGGAACAGCTACAATAAATGCTGTTACTGGTAGTATAAATTTTTCACCCAAAGCTAACTGGTATGGTACTTGTAAATTAAAAGTCAGTTTTAATGATGGAAAAGGCGGAGTTGTTAGTTCACAATTTGATGTCGTTACAAATCCAATAAATGATGCACCAACCATTAGTGCTTCATCTAGTTCAGTGAGTGGACCAGATAATATTTCAAAAAATGTAACTTTAAATATTTCAGATTTAGAGTCTAGTATAAATTGCTCAACAATAACTTTTAACTCTTCAAATACTGCTGTAGTTACAAATTCTGAAATTATTGTAGGATCGGGGTCTGCGTTAGCAAATGCAAGCGCCGCTTGTGTTGTAACATTAACTCCAATTGTTGGTTCATCGGGACAAAGTACAATTAATTTTTCAATTCCAGATCCAACAAATTCTAGTATAGTTTCTACTACTTCAGTTTTATATCAAGTTGCATATACAAATAAGGCGCCGACTATCGGAGCAATCAATGCACAAACTTTTTCAGAAGATACTACTATTGATATTCCATTAACTTTAGCTGATACAGATAATACTCTCACATGCACGAACACTAACTTAACTTGGAGTTCTACAAATTCAAGTTTGTTTCCTATTTCTTCTGGTGTTTCATTTAGTGGGGCTTGGCCAAATTGTATCGCAACTCTCGTTCCTGCTGCAAATTTATATGGAGTAGCAACTATTACGATTTCAATTACTGATGGGGATATTACAAACTCTCAAAATTTTAACACTACTGTATCTGCTGTAAATGATAATCCAACAATTAATTTGGGGGGATCATGTTTAGCAGCAACTTCAGTAAATGAAGATGCAACTTATTCTTGTACGAATGCAGCCCCTATTGATCCTGATACTGGGAATACCTTCACCTGGAGTATTGTTAATGGACCACATACTTGTTCATGGGCAAATATTAATTCTTCAGGCACAGTAACGGGTGTACCTTCTAATTCTAACGTTGGATCGTGCAAAATGGCCTTCAAAGTAACAGATAATACCGGATTAATTTCAAATACTATTTCATATTCTGTATCTGTAATTAATACGAATCCAACACTAGTAATAAACAACATTGGATCTGGAATTATTTTTGAAGATTGTGGTTCTGAAAGCTGCACTTCTGCATTCACATTAAAAACAGCAGGTGAAGTTGATGCTGATGATGAAACTGGAGTCACAAATGGCTATTCATTAACTACTCCATCTGGTGATCCTTGTTCAGACCATGGAGCTCTTTCATTGGTAAATGCAACAAGTGGAGAATTATCTTTTTTACCTTCTCAAGATTATTTTGGTACATGTTTTGTAAAATTGACTTTTAATGATGGAAAAGGTGGGGCTATCTCCTCTCAATTCTCAGTTGTTGTAACTTCTGTTAATGATGCTCCACAAATTACAGCAAGTTGTCCAACTACTATAGTACAAGATTCAAATTATTATTGTGCTCCAACGGTTATTGATATTGACAGCTCTTCATTTACTTGGAGTTTTGATGGTGTAAACAATACTTGTAATTGGCTTTCAATAGATTCTTCAACAGGAGTCATTTCGGCAACACCAAATAACTTAAATGTAAACCCCAATTGTAATTTAAAATTTAAAGTAAATGATAGTTCTTCAAATTCTGTAGTCAGTAGTTTTAGTGTTACTGTTACAAATATAGCTCCTACTCTTTCTATTACTATACCAAATCCTACAATTTCAGAAGATCCAACTTCACCACAAATTATTTTAACTGATGCACAAGTAACTTCTTCTGAAGAAGACGCTGGTGTTACATACACAATTGATAACTCTACAGGTTCTACTCCAACATGCGATTCAAAAAAATCTTCATTAGCTATAAACACGGCCAATGGTGAAGTTACCTTTAAACCTGCACTAAATTATTTTGGAAATTGCTATATAAAAATAATTGCAAATGACAATAAGGGAGCAAGCGCAAATGACGAAATTATGGTATCGATTAACCCAGTAAATGATATTCCCACAATTTCAGGAACAGTTTGCAGCACAGTCGCAAATCAAAATACTGCTTATTCTTGTTCAACTCTAACTGCAAGCGATATCGAAAATAGTCCCCTTACATGGACCCTTGCCACAGGTGTTGGAAAATGTAATTGGTTAACTATTGACTCTAGCACAGGTAGTATTTCAGGAACACCGACAAATACAGACATTGGCTCTTGCTCTGTGAATATGACAGTTAGTGATGGGTCAACAAATACAAATAATATTTTTACATTAACTGTAAACAATCAATTACCAACCCTTACTATATCTGATGCAACAATATCAGAAGATTCAGCTTTGACAATCATCCGTGATGCCGAAGTTGTTCAAGCTAATGAAGAAGGTTTAGGAACAACCACTTATGGTTTTGATCATACTAATACAACTGGTGAAAAATGTTCAGATCATAGTATTAGTTTATCAATAAATTCCACATCAGGAGAAATAACATATCAACCCACTGTAAATTACACTGGAAATGCAGCAACACATAATTGTAATATTCGAGTCAAATTTAATGATGGACACACAGGTGGTAACGTCACAACTGAATTTGCTGTATCATTCAATTTAATAAATGATGCACCAGTAATAAATTCACATAATTGCTCAACTACAGCTTCATCTGGAACAAGTTATACTTGTTCAGCAGTAGCAACTGATATTGAATTACAAAATTTATCTTGGAGTTTAGATTCAACTAATACATGTTTGTGGGCAACAATGAATGCAAGTACTGGAGTAATAAATGGAACCCCTCCAACTGGAGGAAGTTGTAATTTAGTTTTTAAAGTTACAGACTCACCTACAGACGGAACTTCTGCAGCATCGTCATCTCTAAAAGCAATTGCAATTACTATTGAAGAAAGTTTACCTATACCAAATTTAATTACATCTTCGATAGAATTATATGAGGGCACATCATATGAATTTTTAATAGAAACTAATGGGACAAGCACAAATCCAATCGATAATCCATCAAGTTGTATTTCGAATGATCCAAGTAAATTAACAATAACAAGACAATGTGTAACTTCAAATAACTCAATGACAATAACACTTGCTGCAGAAAAATTAAATTTAGCAAATGATACTCTTGTAAATATAACTGTGCCCCTCAAATATAATACAGGCTCAACTACAAATGCAACTTTAGCTGTAACAATTAAAAAAGCAATTTTAAGAACAATATCTTCTTCACAAGATAATTTAGTCCTTACAAATTTAATTTCAGATATTCAAACTCAAATTGATTTTGCAAAATCTAAATCTCCAAATATACCCATGTCCTTTAAGTTTGTTATTAATAATGGAGTTGTAATCGGTTCAGAAAATGTATTGAGTGAAAGTTTACATACAGGCCACTCTGATTATTATCCTACTGGAAGTTGGATTAAATTAGAGATTGATGGTAAAGTTCTTGGTAAAGGTGGAAATGGCGGGAGAGGAGCATCGATAGCTGTAGATTCAATTTCGTTTGAGCCAGTAAGCAAATTTTTTACCTATACTGCTTTGAGTGGACAACTTCCTCCTAATTATGCTCAAAACGGTGAAAATGGGGGATTAGCTTTAAAAATTGACTCTTTAAATAATTTAAATATCGATTTAGAAATATCTTCTACAGGTCAAATAGCTGGTGGCGGTGGCGGAGGCGGTGGCGGTGGCGCAAGTTGTAAATTATCTAGTGATGATAATATTAGGTACTGTGGTGGTGCTTCAGGGGGGGGCGGAGCTGGAAGTGTTGTAGGCACTGGAGGACCTGAAACATATGGTTATCAAACAACTACTAATTCTTCCAATGACGATGTTAGAACACCTGCTTCGGATGGAACTATAAACAGTGGAGGCAGTCCATCAGACACAAAAAATACAACTTATTGTAGTGTAACTTCTTCAGCAAGTAATGGTGGTTTTGGTGGAAATCCAGGCTCTGATGGAGCAAATGGCCAAAGGGGAACAGTGTACGATACTTGTTCAAAAGATTTAGACTATGATCTGTCTGCAATTCTAATTTATGGTTCAGGAGGAAGTGCTGGAGATGCGCTTCAATACAAAATTGGAGCAAGTGGTTTAACTGCATTTGGTAAAAATTTATCAAACTCATCATACAACTTTAAAGATGGTGTAAAAACTCCTTAATTTTCGGGTTCTAATTCTGTCTCCGATACCGAATCCGATTCGGAATCTGATTCCGTATCAGATTCCGATTCGGATTGTGGCTCTGGTTGTGATTCTGTATTCGAATCAAGATTTTCGTCTACATTTTTATTTTCTTCTTCTACACCTTTTTCAAAGCTAGCATCATGCGCTTCATTTAATGAACTTTTAACAGCCTCATCTTTAACAAAGTCTGTTACATCATCGGCCACAGCACTTCCTGTAAAATCTCCAGGTCGAATTTCATCATAATTTTCAAGAATTACTGCTGTTGAATAGTTTTCTTCTGCATAAATTATTTTAACTATTCCATTGCGCCAATAATTACCAGTTATAGCAGTCAGTGGATTTCGTGTTTTATGATTTGCATTTAAATATAATCTATTTCCTATTCTTAATCCTTCTTTAGTTCCCCTATTTAAAAAAACAACGGATTGATAACCTAAGACTTTTCTTCGCAAATCAAAATCGCCACCAATTATTGTAGAACCATGATTTACAATTGATCCTGTATTATCCATATTAAAATGTGGTATTGGCATTTCCACAATCAAAGAACCAACTTCTACTGGAGAAATATTATTTATAATTTTTGCTTTAACATACTCACCTTTTTGACTGACGATTACTACTTCGCCTTGAATTTCTACCATAATTGGCATAAAATCGTACTCTGGATCCTTAATGGTCCCCATTTTTTTTATAACTGTAAATTTTTTTCCTGGTGTTAGTATAGCGCCTCTACTATTAATAAAAATAAAATCATTTGTACTTGCAGTATCAGAACCTACTTCTGTTTCAGAAATTGTACCGAAATTAGTTATTGTATTTTCAGTAATATAATAATTTAAACTTAACATTGAATCATAAAACTTTCTTTTTAAACTATTAAACTCTACTTTTTCTGTTGAATTAATTTTTTTTGTATTGAAAGTCCAACTTGGCAAGCTAGATGGTATATTTTTTAATGCCGGCATTCTCTTTTTTAAGGGCGGGGGCAAACTCAAACCATTAAGATTCATTGCAGGATGAGTTGCACTAGGAGGAAGTTTTCCATTAAAAGCTTCATAGCCAACAACGACTTCTCCTTCGTTTAAAATATTTAACCCAGGTGAATTCATACCTGAACCTGGTCTAAATTCAATAATTTTACCAACAGAAATTTGATGTGGATTTGTTATTTTAGGATTTAAAGACCAAACTTTAGACCAAAAAAAACCATCTCCAAATAAAGTTTTACTAATTTCCCAAAGAGTATCTCCTTTTAAAACTTTATAAGTGTAAGTTTGTTTTTGCTCAACTAAATTTGTCCATAGTTCTGCATTTGTTGGTTGCGAATTATACTTTAAATATAATCTATGCAAGTGAGATTCTTCACTTGTCACTGTTTTTGGGTCTTGCAAAATTAAAGATGGATCTTGAGAACTCAAATCCTGGGCATCAATCGCAAATAAGTTATTTTCGAGTTTTGATATTAAAACTGTTAAAGATATCAATACAAGTTTTAAAATATTTTTAAAGTTGTAACCCATAAAAATCATAAAATTTACCATACTCCATGTAATTATTTTTGCGCAGTGCTAAGTTCATTCTTAGCTCTTAAGGATTCTGGACTTCCTGGATATTTATTTTGAATTTCAGTTAATACTTTTTCTGATTCAGTTTTTAAATTTAATTTTTTATATACAATACTTTTAGCAAACATTGCAGAAACTGCTTTATTACTTTGAGGAAACAGTGAAATTATTTTTTGAAAACATTCTAAGCTATGACCAAAATTCTTAAGCTCAAGAGCTAACATCCCTTCATAATATAATACAGAATCAGCAACTTTACTTTTGGGATACTTTAAAATTAATAAATTTCGATATGCTTCAACACCTTTAAGATCTGACTTTTGATATTGCTCAATTGATTTGCTATATAATTTAGTTTCGCTTAAATTTTTATATTCAGCTCCTGCTAATTCAAAAAAAAGTAAATCTCTTTCTGAAATTTGAGGATCTATAACTTTATTTTCGTCACCGACTTGTGCCGTATCTCTATAAGAATGAATTTTCTTATTGTTATTTTTAAAATTCGGATGATTTAAAGATTCCCGAGATTTGGATTTATTAATTTTGCCTGAGTGTGAACATGATATAAAATGAAAACTGATGATAAACAGAAATGAAACAAACAACTTATTAGCTTCCATCTTTCCTCCATGAAAAAGGGATTACTTAATAAATTGTTTCATATACAACTAGCAAACCTCAATAAGATTCTCATTAAAATCTTAAAATATCTGTAAATTACATTTTTCTTAATTAAATCAAATAAAACTAGTTATCCACAGCCTTTGTGGACGAGACTAAGGTCTTGTTGATAAAACTCAATACTATCAAGGGTTTCAACGAAATGATGAAAATGTAAACAATTATATATATTTGAATTTATTAAGATATTTGACATATTGAAGACTTCTACACAACTTTGATTGAATAAAAAATCCGAACCTCAGGCATTTATTGTTGCTAAAATCCATCATTTTTTTAAGGAACTAGGCAATCACCTAGCATCTTAAAAGCAACATGCCTTTATTTAGTATGACATTATTACTTTTATGCTATTTACAGTATCCAATAAATTTATATTTTTTAGATGAGTTATCCACAAATACACAGAATTTCTGTAATAATCTGTATTTTTTTGAGCTCAAGTACAGAACAATTTATCAAGCTTTAGGTTGTGGAAACTACCAAACCAACAGTATTGAAATTCAACTTCTAAAATCCGCTTCACTATGGCATTTATTTGTTGTTTCAGCAGGACATTTTTATTCATTAAAATGGCTACTAAAAAAAATTCCATTTTTAAACGAATTATTAATTCAACTTTTACTTTTATTTTTTTGTTTTTGGACAGGTCTGCAAGAACCCGCTGTTCTTGCTTGGTTTTGTGGAATAAGTTCCATAATATCAAATTGTTTTAATTTAAATTGGGATGATAATAAAAAAACTTTATACTGTGGTGTAATTTGTTTAATTTTATTTCCTCGCTGGAGTCAATCACTCTCATTAATTCTAAGTCTAATGTGTAGGCTGATTTTAAATTTTGTTCAAAAGTTTAATTCTAATTTATTAAAAGGTATTTTATTCTTTACTTTATTACTTCCATTATTCGGATCTTCAAATTTAATTAATCCAACTGGAATAATTTGGAATCTGTTACTTGGACCAATATTATCTTTTATATTATTTCCTATTGCCATTATTGCCATGCTTTTTCCTCAAACTTTAGGTTCATGCATTGATTATATTCTTGATTTTTTATTTTGGATTCTAACTCTATTTCAAAGCAACTCCCAAACTAACTTCAATGAAAAGTATAAAATAAATTCTGATTTTATTCTTTTAACTAAGTGGACTTATGTATTAATTTTTAGCTGGGTTCTTTTTATTCGAAACCAAATTAACAAAATATGAAATTAAAAAATTTAGTTTTCCTTAAAAATTATTCTTACGACTTTAAAAGTTTAATACTCATTTTACTTCTGTGTACCGAACCAATTACAGATTACACCTTGTTTAATCAATTTATCATTTGGAATGTGGGCCAAGGTTCTTGGAGTACTCTCATTGAAAATAATTATTGTATCCATTTCGATGCTGGTGGTGAGAAATTTCCAATTAAAAAAATTAATTCTCTTTGCCAATTTCGCCATAATATTATTCTATTTTCACATTTTGATAAAGATCATTATAATGGTTCTTATTTATTACTTTCGACAATTAAAAAAACATGTCGTTTTGATTATAATTTTCAAGATCTTTCGAAAACTATACCAGCAAAACTAAAATTGATTCCAATTTGCAATTTAAAAAAAATTAAACTTAACTCTAAAATTTTAGATATTTTAAATTTTAAAATTTATGATCCAAACCTTATTTTCAATAATAGTAATAGTAAAAATAAAAGAGTGAAACTCAATTCTAAAGTTAAAAGTAATGACTCATCACTTATAGCTCTCACTCATTCAATTTTAATTCCTGGAGATTCCCCATTTCAAAAAGAAAAAATTTGGGCACCCGTAATTAAAAAATCTCAGACATCAGGTCAAGTAATTCGAAAATTAATTTTAGGACACCATGGGAGTAAAACTAGTAACTCTGATTTTTTATTCGAAACTATTTCACACTTAAATCAATGTTTTTGCTCTTCAAGAAAACAAAAATATGGCCATCCTCATAAAGATATCATTCAACGAATTAAAAAATTTAAATGCCCCCTTTTAACTACAGAAATGTGGGGGCATATTCATATTATATTGTAAAGGCTCTAAATTCCATTCCTAAATCTTTAGCAACAGGTTCACAACAAACAAAGCCGTTGTAAACATTTATTCCTTTTAATAATGCTTTATCCTTAATTACTGCTTCTTCTAGACCCCATTGAGCTAATTTGGATGCATACTTAAGAGTAACATTAGTAAGTGCGTAAGTAGAAGTTCGAGAAACAACTCCAGGCATATTTGGAACACAATAATGTATTACTCCTTCAACCTCATATGTGGGGTGAGCATGAGAAGTTGGCTTGCAAGTTTCAATACATCCACCTTGATCAACTGCTACATCTACAACTACGGAACCTTTACCCATAGAAGTAACCAATTCTTTAGAAACCAATGTTGGAGCTTTAGCTCCAGTTACTAATACACCACCAATTAATAAATCAGCCTCTTTTACTGCTTGTTCAATATTTTGAGTATTAGAATATAAAGTCATGCATCGACCCTGAAAAATATCATCTAAATATTCAAGTCGGGCGTGATTCACATCAAGGATTGTGACTTCGGCACCTAAACCCACTGCCATCTTTGCAGCATTAGTTCCAACAACACCACCACCAATTATAGTAACTTTAGCAGGTCTAACTCCAGTCACTCCACCTAACAATATGCCTTTACCACCATGATCCTTTTGTAAATAAAAAGCCCCAATTTGAGTTGCCATACGTCCTGCAACTTCACTCATTGGAGTTAAAAGTGGTAAACTTCCATTTTCTAATTGAATTGTTTCATAAGCAACCGCTTTTACTTTTCTGTCACATAAAATTTTAGTTAATTTAGGTTCTGCAGCTAAATGCAAATAAGTATATAATATTTGTCCTTCTTTAAGTAATTCAAACTCTTCTGGCAATGGTTCTTTGACTTTCATTACCATTTCTGCTTTTGCATAAACTTCTTTTTTTGTATCTAAAAGCTTAGCTCCTGCTTTTTCATACTGTTGATTAGTTATTCCACTTCCTAAACCGGCATCTTTTTCAACATAAATTGTATGTCCTTCTTTTACCAGTTGCTTTACTCCAGCTTCAGTCAATCCCACTCTATTTTCACTAATTTTAATTTCTTTGGGTACACCAATTATCATAACTCACCTCTTTGGGTTAATTTTCTGGTTAGAATTATTAACTGTCAAATAATAACTGCTCATGATTAAGTCTGATCGCTTCGCGATTATACGAGACATAATCTTGCGCCGTTTTTTCTTGTTTGTTGGGGGGCGATTTGCAATCTCCACCTTCTGCTCATGAGTAAGTCTGATCGCTTCGCGATTATATCAGACATAATCATAGGGAGACTTTCAATCAGGATTTAATATTTGATTTAGTTGTTGCTCTAATAAATGTTGCTCTTCCATAGTGTTGAGCATTAGTGACTCTAAATTATTTATTTCATTGCTAATTCGATTTAGTTCTTTTGCCAATTCTGCTGAAGATTTTTTTATTAATTCTTCATTTAGTGTTTCTTGCTGTAGGCTAAGTGCTTTTATTTTTTTATCACAATCATCAATTGCCCTTTGAGTTTTTTTAATTTGAGACTCTAAACGCTTACGCTCTTCTTTAAAATTAAACTTTTGAATGGAAGTTATTTTTTTTGAATTGCTTTCTGCACCCAAAAGATTTGTTGTTTTTTTATCTTCATCATTTCTTTCAGACAAATATCCCTTTTTCAAACTCCAAACATATTCATTATAAGATCCATTATAAAGTGTTAATTTTCCATTATTAACTTCTAAAATTTTAGTAGCGACTCTTCCAATAAAACCTCGGTCATGGCTCACTGTTATGATTGAACCTTCATAAACTTCAAGAGCATTTGTTAATGCTTCCACCGTATCAAAATCAAGATGATTGGTTGGTTCATCAAGTAATAATAAAGGTGATTTTTGTAAAAGTATTTGCCCTAATGCAACTCTAGATTTTTCTCCACCCGATAGAACTTTTATTTTTTTATTTATGCTTTCGCCACCAAACAACAAACTTCCCGCAATATTTAAAACATCCTGTTGAGTAACATCTTTATGAGCATATAAACTCAACTCATCAAAAACTGTACTTTCTGATTTAAGTCGTTCAGGTGTATGTTGAGCAAAATATGACCACTTTACTTGATGACCCCACTTTAAAGAACCTGATATTAATGGAATTTCTTCTGCAATTGATTTTAATAATGTAGATTTACCAGCTCCATTTATACCTACGATACCTAAATGATCCCCTCGCTCTAATCGTAAGTTTACATTTTGCAAAATAGTTTTTTCGCTATATCCACAACTCAGCGAATTCGCTTCTAATATAATTTTTCCAGTACTAGCTGCAGGAGGTATCTGAATATGTGAATAAGTCGGAGCAGCTTTTATTTCAATTGTTTCCATTTTTTCAAGTGCTTTTAATCGACTTTGCGCTTGTCTAGCTTTGGTTGCTTTTGCTCCAAAGCGAGTAACAAAATCAATGATTGATTTCTTTTTTGCTTGTTGAGACAGTACTTGCTTTTGTAATAAATCTTGTAGCATAGATTTTTGTTCAAAATAATCATCTAAGTTACCTGCAAATTTAACTATATCACCTGATTCAACTTCTAATATATGATCTGTGACCCGTCTTAAAAATTCACGGTCATGGGAAATTAATAAAAAAGCACCTTTGTATTCTTGTAAAAAAATTTCTAAAACAATTAGAGTTTCTAAATCTAAAAAATTTGTTGGTTCATCAAGTAGTAATAAATTTGGTTCTTGCCCTATTAAAAAGAGTAACTTAACTCTCATTCTGTATCCACCACTAAGTTCTTTAAGATGGGATTGAAAATGACTTTCTGTTAATCCAAGCTTTAATCCAAATTGTTTCAACTCCCATAATGGAGAAATACAGTTTTGATCAAGATAATCTTCTACTTTTTCTGAAACATTCCAGTCTGATTCTTGTTCTAAATATCCTAATCTTAATTTTTGTGATCGAGTAACTACTCCTTGATCAAGTTGATCTTGTTCAACTAAGATTTTAAATAATGTTGTTTTGCCGGCCCCATTGGGGCCGATTACGCCAACATGTTCTCCTTCATTTATTGCAAATGTTGCATCTTCAAATAATACTTTTAAACCATAGGCCTTAAAGCCAGACTGAACTTGAATCAAGGTACTCGACATAAATTAAAAATCTCCAATTCATACAATAAATTTGATCTTCAAAAGTAGACCTAATTTTTCATTTTGACTAGTCATTTGTCGTGTGACTGAAGTCGTTCTCGACTTTTGCTGATTTGCACTCTTATATAAAAAATGTAATTATACTGACTATGGCATTTATAGAATTAAAAAATATTAAAAAAAGTTATCTTCTTGGCGACACACAGGTTCATGCGTTGAGAGGAATAAATTTAAAACTAAATAAAGGTGAATTCACTGCACTTATTGGCCCTTCTGGTGCTGGAAAAAGTACTTTACTCCACATATTAGGGACAATAGATGAACCCTCTGAGGGTGAATTTTTACTTGATAGTAAAAATATTTTAACACTTAATGAAAACGAAAAAAGTGCAATTCGAAATAAAAAAATTGGTTTTATCTTTCAAGCTTTTCACCTGATACCAGTGTTAAATGTATTTGAAAATGTTGAATTACCATTACTTGTCTCATCAGATTTATCAAGAGAAGAAAGGGCTGCAAGAGTTATTCAGGCTCTACAGGATGTTGGATTAAAAGACTACATCAAACACCCACCTAATAAATTATCTGGAGGCCAACGACAAAGAGTCGCTATTGCTCGTGCACTTGTTACACAACCTGACTTTATACTTGCTGATGAACCTACAGCAAATCTTGATTCTGACACCACTCATAAAATTGTAAACTTATTAATTGATTTAAATAAGAAAAAACATGTCACTTTTTTATTTTGCACACATGATGAAAAACTGATGAATCAAGTCCACAGACACATACGTATCCAAGATGGTGTAGTATTTGATGACACTTTGGTAAAAACTTAAGACTAATGAGGGCAAATTTAATGATGATGATTTTCTCTCTACTACATTGGAAATGGGCTTTAAAAAATTTAACTCGTAATCCACGACGAAGTTTAGTTACAGGTCTTGCTATAAGTTCAGGTTTTATTGGACTTATGCTTTTTACTGGCTATGTTTATAGTATTGAGAAAAGTCTTGCAACTTTGGGATTCATGAAATTAGGTGTTGGGCATGTAAATATCTATAAAAAAGATGGTGTTGAAAAAAGTTTTATCAACCCTAAAAAGTATTCACTTACTATTGCCGAACAAAAAAATATTTCAACATTTTTAGAAAAATACAAATCAGATATAGTTTTTGATGCAGGAAGCATGTCTGGAGTAGGATTAATTGGAAATGGCTGCAGAAGTGTCCCATTTTTAATTTTTGGAATCAGTCAAGCAACTCAAAAATTTATATATAATTATCCACCATTTAAAATTTGGGGACCACAAATTAAGCCCGTCATTGAAGGTATGGATTTTTCTGTACTACCTGAAAATTCTAATCCAATTATAATTACAAAAAATCTTTCTCAATTACTTAATAAAAAAAAATTATATATTGAAAATAGTCCAGCTGTAACTCCCTGGGTTCCAACTGACTGTGATTCACAAGAAACAAAAAATAATATTGAAAACGATACTTCTTTACAATTACTTGCAAAGGGTTTTGATGGAGAAATTTCTGCTATAGAAGCCCAAGTGAGTGGATTTTTTATTTATGGTGCAATCTATGCAGAAGATATGGCAATCAATGCCCCTCTAAAATTAGTACAAAAAATTTATAACACTGATCAAGTCTCAAAATGGTTAGTATATATAAGTGATCAAGCTAGTTTAAGTTTTTGGAAATCCACTGTAAGAAAAGATTTTGAAAAAAACTTTCCTCATCTAGAAATGTTATTTTATGATGAAGCTCGCGCTAATCCATTTTATGCAGGAGTTAAAGAATTTTTAGGTGGCATGTCTAGTTTTTTTATTATTGTAATTGGGATAGTCATAGCTTTGGCAATATCTAATTCAACAACAATGAACTTGTTAGATAGAGCTCATGAAATTGGTACTTTGAGATCCTTAGGTTTAACTTCCACACAAATTAATATTTTAATTTCTCAGGAATCATTTTTGCTTTCAATTTTAAGCTTAAGTTTTGGCATTGTTGCTTCTTTTATTTTAGCCTTATTAATAAATGAAGCAAATATAAGATTTGATCCACCTGGCTCCTCTGGATCTATACAGTTAAGAGTTTTTCCTCAAATTAATATGGCTTTAAATTTATCTTTGTTAATGACAATTTTAATAAGTATAGTCACATATTATTTAGTAAGAAAAACAACATCAAAAAAAATAACAAACCTCTTAACACAAACTTAAAATATTATTAATTAAGGAGATTATAAATTATATGATACAAAGTAAGTTGCAAAAATTAACTATATTTTCTACAATTGCTTTATTAACTTTTTCAGTTCTCTCAAATGCGGCAGAAACAGTCGATGTAAAAAAAATCTTAGATTATTCTGATAGAACAAGAGGAGGAATAAAAGGTGGATTAGAGTGGGATGTTACATTACAATCTTGGGAAAATGATGACGAATCTGTTAGAGAGTTTAAGGTCAAACTTAAAGATAATGATAGTTATGTTGAAAGTTTGAAACCTGCAAAAAATAAAGGTGAAGTGATGCTTTTTAATACCCGCTCACTTTGGTTTTATAAACCTGCACTCAGTAAACCTATTGCAATCTCGGCACGCCAAAAACTGACTGGTGTTGCCTCTAATGGAGATATTGCATCTACAGCATACGCCAGAGATTATGAAGGAAAATTTGATAAAATTGAAGTTATCAATAATGAAGAATGCTATTTACTTCATCTTAAATCTGTAGCCAAAGATACTACATATGATAAAATTGACTATTGGATTTCTAAAAAAAGTGGTCTGGGTTTAAAATCTAACTTTTTATCATTATCTGGAAAAATAATGAAAACGGCCAGTTTTGTTTATAAAAATAAAGTAAAAATAGATGGAAAAGAATACCCTTTTATAAGTGAAATGACAATTGTTGATGCTAAAAATCCAAAAATAAAAAGTGTTTTAACTTACAATTCTCCTATTTTAAAATCTCAACCTGATTCATTGTTTAAAATTAATAATTTAATAAGGTAATTTATAATATTATATGATTCTACTACTTAAACTTGCTTTTCGAAATGCAATTAGCCACTGGAAACAAAGTCTTTCAGCTTTAATTTCAGTCGCTGCAGGCTTTATTGCATTTGCACTTTTTGATGGATACATGAGAGATATATTTACAATTATAAATCAACTTTATGGAAACATTGAAATGTACGGTGATTATATAATTGAACACGAAAATGCAAATAAACCAGAGGGACGCTCTCACCCCTGGGATTGGGCATTAGATATTAAAGCACAAAATATGATTAATGATTATTTTAAAACTCATGAATCTGAAATTTTTGCTTATTCAAGATTTTTAAATATAGAGGGAAGTATTGATACAAATAATTCATCGTTTGTTTTTATTGGATATGGATATGATATTTTAGAAGGAGCTAAATTAAAAGGTAAATGGAAATGGAATACTTATTGGGGAAAACCCCTACATGAAATAAAAGATAATTATACAACAATGTTAATGGGACGAAGACTTGGACAGTTCATGGGGTGTTTACCAGAAAAGCTCGATGAAATGAAAAAATACTTTATAGATTTAGAACTTCATCCTCTTCAACGTCCCTTTACATGTGAAAATGAAACCTTTCAACTAACAACAGTGACTGAAAAAGGACAAATCAATGCCACTGATCTTTCTGTTGCCGGATTGTATGATCAAGGCTTTAAAGAATTTGACGAAAGATATGTTGTAATGCCTCTAGAAACTGCTCAACAAATGTATGATACTCAAAAAGTAAATTTTTACACATTAAAATTGAAATCCGATGTTGATAAAAATATTTTTGCAAATCAATTTCAAAATTATTTAATGTCCATTGGTTCAACGATTAAAATTATTGATTGGAGACAGCACTCAAAAGGGAGTATATATCGTCAGACCTTATCCTTGCTTGAAACAGATAGGACATTTGTAATAACTATTATTATTTTTGTAGGTTGTCTTTCAATTTTTAATACACTTATAAAGCTTATAAAGGAGCGTACATTTGAAATTGGGATGTTAAGAAGTTTAGGTTTTTTACCCCAATTTATTCGTAAATTATTTATTTTAGAATCTATTTTATTAAGTTGGATTGGTTGTATATGGGGAATAATTTTATCATTTATAATTGCTATTATAATAAATAAATCAGAAATAACATATCCTTCAGGTTTATTTTCATTTGAAAGCCCACTACGAATTGAGATAAATTTTATGACCTATGTAAATGGAGTCCTATTAATGACTTTATTATCAATCATTGCAGGATTCATCGCAATTAGAAAACCAAGTTCCCAAACGATTGCCAATTCGTTAATTCATAATTAATAAAAATGTGATATGTTTCTTGTTTGTTTTCAGCGACTAGTGTAGAATCTTTAACCCCTGACTAAGAGCTGCCTTAGCAAGCATTTTATCATGAGTAAAAAAAACAGGTTCCATTAACATTTTTTCCCTCCACAGCAATGCTGAAACTAGATGAATCGAATCAAGAGTTCCCAGAGCGACTGGAAAAGAAGTAGATGCCCTATCCAAAACTAATGTGGAAATTTCAATCCATTCAACTGTTTTCAAAAGCTCATAGAGATCTTCTACTGCAGTTAGATACTCATCTTCATTTAACGTACCTATTATTCGAAATCGATCAAGAGTTCTTAAACATTCGGTTTTCATTAACCGACTCGCTATTGCCCGTTTTACCGACTCTACATCACTAGATTTATCATTTTGGTTTAAGATAATTCGCAAAACTACTGATGAATCTAAATAAGCAATCATCTTTGATTCCTATCAATTTGAAGAATGGAATCAATATCAATCTTCTGTGCTTTTTTAAATCGAGACTTAAAACCTTTAAGAAATTCTTTTTTTTTAAGCGGAGGTGTGATTACCAACTCTACCTGTGATTGCATTTTTGTTAGAATCGCTACAGGAGTTCCTCGATCATGAATTTCTACATTAATACCACTCTTAACCATTCTTAAAAAATGAGCTAAATGAGCTTTAAATTCAGCAATTCCTGTTTTTTTCATCACTTGACCTCCACAGGTCAAGTATATCTTTATTTTTAAATTCCAGTCAATATTAACGAATTCATGACTACTCAAGAATATATACAAAATTTCTCATCTGCTTATTGACCTTACTCTATAATAATCTTTAAGATAATCATACACAGTCGCTGTCTGAAATTTTATTAATCGAGTTTATAAAATGGCTTTAAAAAAATCAGGTTCTACTAATTTATATTATTCAGCTTTCTTGTTAATTTTATTTTCTTTAGTTCTTTCATCTTGTGCAGATATGCAAAAAATGGATTACCCCCTTTTTCCTTATAAAAATGAAAAAGGGGAATATGTGTTTAAAACTAGAAACCCTTCATCAGTTGATCGTCCTTTTAAAAGAAAAAAGAAAAGAAAAACAAAACAATCACATGAAGAATCTGAAAGTCCTGTTGATTTTAGTCAATCCTTAGACCTTCAGTTTGCTATGAAGCAAAGACATTTTGTGAACTCACCAAACCCTCTTCTTGCTAATAATTATGGATTATTTGATCAAGGGGCTTTTGCTGATGTTAACGGTGATTTCAAATGGAAAACTCCGAATTGGCAATTAGCTGTTCGACCAGAAATTCTTGCTTTAACTCATCGGTTAACCTCAAATACCAAACCAGCTATCTACCAGTGGAAGAAAAAAAGCAACTCAGAATTTAGAGAAATCTATGTGACCTTAACACCTTCTGGAGATTTTTCACTTTCATTTGGAAGACAAAAATATGAGTGGGGTCCAACTGAATTCTACAATGTCAGTAATCCGTTTAATTCCCCGATTAATTTTGATAGTTATCAACAACAGATTGTACTCCCTCCAACTCTTATAAAAGCTAGCCAAAGTTTTTCTGACACATGGAATTTTACAGCTGTATTTAATGCTGATGATACTATCGAAGATAGAATAGTCTCTAACATCAGCACTCGAGTCTTAGATAAAGCTTATGTTCTAAAGTTTGAAAATACTTCGTTGGAAGGAGATTATTTATATGGTTTTACTTATGGGAGTGGACAAATAACTGCCCCTTTCGTTGGCGCATATGCTCGGTGGTTAAGTAATTCTGGTTTTTCTATTTACACTGATATGAAACAATCCCAAGGGTCCCCCTCTTATTATCCTGTCAATAGAGGAACCTCTGCTTTTCCTTTAGTGGAACTGCAAGACAAGTATTTTAGATCAACTAAAAAAACATTTTTTATGAATAATATCGGAATCCGTTTTGAAAATAATTGGGATATACGTGTTGAGTACCTAACTAACGAAGCTGGATTTAGTAAAAATGAAATAGAACTTTTTTCTTTAGCTTTTAGTCCATTTAATTTTTATTCCTATACGAATGCAAAAAAATTAAATCAAATGCACTTACCTTTTATGAGAGAAAATTACGGTTATCTGTCTTTAAGAAGCCCAGAGTTTGGTCCCCAAAAAAGATTTACACTTTCCAATCAAATGATTCAAAACTTAGATGATCAATCATTAATGAATATTGCTAAAGTAGATTGTGAAGTCGGTGAAAATGGAACCCTTACTTTAAATAATACAACAACTAAGGGTTCAAAAACTACTGGTGAATTTTCTTCTTTTATAAAAGATTACACTTCATTAATTTTTAAGTGGGAATACTAACTGCTCATGAGCAGTTATTTTCTTGTGTAAAATAAGATTACTTCTTAGGTTTATTCCGTGAAAAAGATCCTCTCTTTTTTCCAAAGGAGCTTTTTTTTGATTGATCTGAACTTTTACTTGCCGGAGAAGTCGCCAACTTTCGAGGAGAACTTGCATTGTTGCCACTACCTCCTCGTCGAGCACCATTCCCCCCTCCTCGTCTTCCTCCACCGCCACCACCTCGGTTAGAGTTTCTATTGGCTTCACGTTTTGCTTCCAACATAGCTTTTGCTTTTCCAACTCCATAGACAGGAGCATTAAATGCTTCTTCAGAAAAGTAGGGGTTATCTTTTATAACTTTAATAGTTTGGCGAGTTTCTTTTTCGATTGCAAATAAGAATGATTTTTCTTCACCAGTACATAGTGTAATAGCTTGGCCAACTGAACCGGCCCTTGCCGTTCTTCCTATACGATGGACATAATTTTCAACTAAATGAGAGAGGTCAAAATTTATCACGTGAGTGATTCCGTCGACATCAATTCCGCGTGAGGCAATATCTGTAGCAACTAACACACGCAACTTATTATTTTGAAAATCTTCTAAAGCTTTTTGTCTTGCTCCTTGGCTTTTATCACTATGAATTGCACCCGTTGGAATTTTTTGCGCCACTAACTTTTCAGTAATTCGATTTGCAACGTGTTTCATTTCAACAAACAAAATCACTTTTGATAGCTCAGGATTTTCTAATAAATTAAATAGCAAATTTAATTTATTTTCTTTTGTGACATAGATAACTGATTGTTCAACTTTTTCCGCTGTTTTAATTTCTGGTGTAACCTCAACATGGGCTGGATCTTTTAAAATTCTTTGCGCAAGGACATTGCACTCTTTTGGCATGGTTGCAGAAAAAAATAATGTTTGTCGTTTTTTAGGAACCATTTCTAATATTGCATGAATGTGAGGAAAAAAGCCCATATCAAGCATTCGATCAGCTTCATCTAATACTAAAATTTCAATATTTTTTAAATCAACTTTTCGTTGCTGAACCAAATCCAATAATCGACCTGTGGTTGCAACCAAAAGATCAACTCCTCGGCCTAAAGCCTCAACTTGTGGAACCTGACTGACTCCACCAAATACAACTGCTGAAGTTAATTTCGTAAACTGACTATAAGTTTCAAAATTTTTTTGAATCTGAAGAGCAAGCTCACGAGTAGGTGCTAAAACTAAAGCTCGTGGCAAACCAGGTCTTGGTTTAAAAGCTGTTTGATATAATTTTTGAATTATTGGTAAACAAAAAGCCGCTGTCTTACCAGTACCTGTTTGTGCAATCCCCAGTATATCTTGATTATTCAATATAAATGGAATTGCTTCTTTTTGAATTGGTGTGGGAGTTTTATAGCCAGTAGCGGATAATGCTTTTAGTATTGGACCAATTAATAACAATTTTTCAAATGGGGATTTTTCGGAATTAGATTCCATTTTAACACTCCTTTAGAGTAGTTTTGAGATATTTTTATAATGCGAGTATATTATTTGTTAATGTAAGGAATTTTTAAATAATTTATTTCGAATTTCTGTTAGCTCTTGTATTTCAATTTCATAGGGTTGGCCACACATTTGACATTGAACCTTTGCTTTTTCATTTTTACTGATCATATCATCCAATTCATCCACTCCAAGAATAGACACTGCATTTAAGACACGAGCCTTATCACAGGGGCAGGAGTAACTTATAGGAAATTGATGAGGAATATCTGTATAATTTAACCCCTCCATATACTTTTTTAGTAAATCTTCTGGAGTTAATCCTTCTTTAATAACTTGAGATAAATCTTTTTTATTTTTAGAAAAGTTATCTTCTAACTTTTTTACAATTTCGTCTTCAACTCCGGGCATAACTTCAATTAAAATCCCACCAGCTGCTCGAACTTTTCCAAAAGCATCGAGATATACACCCAGTGATAATATACTTCGAATTTGTTGTGATTGTTGAAGATAATAAGCAAGATCATCTCCGATTTCACCACTTACTAATTCAACTGTTCCTTGGTAAGGTTGCGCCTGAAAAGGTTGATGACGTGCTACTGTTATAAAACCATTTCCAATAGCTTCTTTAATAGAAAGATTATTTTGCTCGTATTCAAAAGGTTCATATTGTGGGGCGCTCGTATAGCCTCGAACTCCACCATTATAATTGGCTTGAGCAAAGACAGTCATAATGGGGCCGTTTCCTTTAACTAATATACCAACTTCTTGACCATCCTTGAGATGACTTGCCATCAACAGTGCTCCTACCATTGAGCGTCCTACGGCAATAGTTGGGATTGGTTGCATTGATTGGAGATTTTGCATATGCAAAACAACTGAAGTTGCATCAACACAGGATGCTCGTACTGTAAAGTCATTTGAGACAAATCGGCGAACTGAAGGATTCATTAAAAGGCCCCTAGAATATTAAATAATTAATAGTAGTAATGAGAATTCAATGATTAAAGCTATCATAAAACTTAATGATAATGAAGTGCTAATATGACTTATTGCTCAAGAATTTATGTGTATTATGTAATCTGTCATATCTTTAAAAGAAATATGAGTTAATTTTTTAAAAATTAACATTAATAATATTAATTTGTTTAATTAAGACTATTAAAAATATTCTCACATTTTAGTTTTTGAATAGGGTCAAATAGTATAAAACGGATATCAGATTCTAAACCTGGATTCCAAGTAGATTCTAATGCTTTCTTAATATATGGTATAAAAATTGAATTTCTCAGATGCATATCATTAGGATTTAAATGAATACTATGAATCGATCTTTGATCATATTTAAAATGTACGTCATTCAAATGCTTCAATTCTCTCTTTAAAATTAATGTTCGATAAATTGAACTTGTCGTATAACTTGCAAATTTTTTTGGATTTAAAATCAACCATTCTTGAAATCTGATAACTCTATTACCATTGGAAATTCCATAATTTATATGCAATATCAAATCTACATCATTTGCTTCTTTTTGAATTTCTACTGGAGTAAGCGGTAGATACTGATGCGAATTATTATCATATACACTTGTCAACATTATTGCATTTAATTTATCCGTTGGCTGAATCATTAGAAGGTGAGGATATTCTGGAGCATAAAACTTTCTCTCATTGAATCCTATAGCTGTTATAGGGTTACTCCAAGTAAAAAGTCCACGAGACTCATTATAACTTGGAAAGGCTTGAGCAAATGCAAAAAAATTAGAAACTCTTTTTAAGGGTAACTCGGTACCATCATTTTCATCACTCATTACTCTTGATTGATTTGCAGTTTGCCAATGATAAAATTCCGAAGGTATTTCATTTGAATTTAATTTTCTACCATGACTGAAATTTATAGCTATTGAAAAATCAAGAAAATTCAAAGTAAAAATAGCAATTATTATAGTAAATTTATAAATCTTAATACTCATATTCTTAATGAAAAGCAAAAAATATACTCAATAAATTAATATTGCTTATAAAATTTAATCCCTTATTAAGTTCAAAATAATTTCACCTATTTTATTTGAAATTCAAATAGATATAACATTAAATAATAAAAATTTTCTTTAATTATTAATTCAACAACCTTGTTTATATTGTATTCAATTTTACAACAAATGTCCATGCGAACAGAATATTCAAATTGCATTTTAAGAAAAATTTAAACTATAATTTTATTAATGGAATTACTTATTTTTAGACATGCCGATAAAGAATATTCGTTTGATGCTGATCCTGGTTTATCTCAAAAAGGCCAAACTCAGGCCGAAAAACTGAAACAACTATTAACCGAAAAAATAATTCCAATGCCCACTCAACTTTGGGTTTCACCTAAAAGACGTGCTCTTGAAACATTTTATCCATTGGCTCAGGTTTTAAATCTTGAATTAAAAATATTTCCTGAGCTCGATCAGAGAACTCATGAAGAGTCAGGACGAGAATTTATATTACGAATAAAAAAAATTATTGAACAAATCAATTATATGAGCCAAGACGCGAATATTCAAGAAGCCCCTTGCTTATATATATGTACTCATTCCGATTGGATTGAAGAACTTCAAAGCTGTGACCCATTACTTTCATCAATTGACTATCATAATTTTTTAATGCCATCAGGTTCTTTTATTCAATTTCAATTTAATTCAGAAAAAAAATGGCACTTTATAACTAAAAGAAATTGCTAAACTAAAGAGAACTTGAAATATAAAATCCAACTTCAGAAAATTCACCTACGTCTTTACAATTATCAAACGGATAATTACATAGTAAAGTTCGATCAGCGTCAGTCAATTTATCTCCAACAAGACTATGTAAATCATAGTAAAATTGCACTTTAAATAAATTATTTAATGGAACCCCGATTGAAGCTCTTTTTAGGTTCCCTTTAAATCTAAAATCTTTTGTATATTCGATAAAATGATCATAAGGATAATATCCGATTGCACAAGTCCATCGATCACTTTCATATTGGACCCCTGCCCCTCCACTAAAAATATTAAAGACCGACTTTGTACTATAAAAATCTGATTGTGTATTGGATGAAACATAATTTACTGGTCCAATTCGGGAGTAATCAGCAAATAATAAAAAACGATCACTGATATTAATAGCAAATTTGATTCCTAAAAGAAATCCTTTTACCGTTCCATCATATACTGTTTTATCACCATAGGTAAATGAACCAACACCATATCCCATATAAGGTTGAAATTGAGTGAACCCAGCAGCATAAATTATTTTTGGGATGCAAAGAGCCAATAGTATGAAATAAAGTATTATAATTTTTTTTATCACATTATGATTTTCTATATATGTTAAAAGTTTTATTATTTTTATTTTTTCACGTCCCAGTATTTTGTCTAGCTAAAAATTATTATGGTACATATTCGCATGCGCCACAGGGTTCCACACGAGCCTTAGGTCTAGGTGGAGCTTACACAGGTTTAAGCGATGACGCTTCGGGTGTTATTTATAATCCAGCAGGTCTTGGTTTTGGAAATTTTATTTTTGATCTCGGCCAAACTGACAATTACACCTTTAACAAAGAAGCAGATATTGATAATAACGGAGAACTTGATGGTGTCCCTTTTCAATATCAATTTAGTTCAGTGGCGTTAAAATGGAATTTTCTTTCTGTTGGTTATGCGCAAAGCACACCGTTTTTAGCTCAAATGAGCAGTGCTTATGGCGCACAACAAAATGCGACGATTAAAGTTAGTAGTCAGGATTTAATTCTTGCAATTCGTATTGGTGATAAAGTGAGTCTTGGTGTACTTTCTCGCTCTCAAACCCTAAAAGAAGAATATAATAATTTTAGCTCACAAAATCTTGTAACAACGGCAAAAGCAAATAATTTTATCTATGGTTTTTCTTTTCGACCTGAAAAAAAATTAGGTTTTGGAATAACTTATACTCCGAATTTTAAAATTGAAGCAGATACGTCCCTAAATCAAAACTTTAATATTACTGGTTCACTAGACGAATATGGTTGGTTTAATGGAGTGGTGTTCCCTGAAAAAATAACTTTAGGGGGTTTTTATGCTGGTTCTGAAAATATTGTTTATATTGCTGATCTTGATTTCATCAAAGCTCCAGCAGATACCATTTATTTAAAAAATCCATTCACAACACCAATGTATACAAATACTGATATTAAACCTTATCAATTTCAAATTCCCCATGGTGGAGTTGAATTTACTGTATTTAAAGATAGTAAAAAGGAATTTATTTGGAGAGTTGGTGGCTATAGAGAACCGGCCCGTGTTGTTGGAGCAAGCGATAGACTTCATTTTACAATGGGTGTTGAAGTTAAAATGGGCCCCCTCATCGCATCTGCTTCAATGGATGAAACAAATGGATTTAGTAATTCATCTCAATCGATTAGTTTTACACTAGGAGAAAAAAAATAAAATGCTCACTTTGCCTATCAATTTTAATCATAAAAATATTTTATTACTTACAATTAAATTTATTATCCTAATAATCATTATTAACTTTACGATGTTTACAAATATTGCCTTTGCTGAAAAAAGTATTATTAGTGTCATTGCTACTTACAACACTTCAAGTCTTCAAGTTGAAGACACTGGAGCAACCAATACTTTTTACGGAATCGAAACTAAAACATATGGCAATTTTGGATATGGTGTTTTAGTTGAGTATCCCCTTTCTTCAAAATGGGGTTTTGAATCAGGAATTATATATCAACCTCGGGGATATAAATATGAAACTACTTTTCCAAATGCAGGATCTGACACCATCAATTGGATGAATTTATATATTCCATTTGTAGGAAGATTTCATCCTACTAAAAATTTCACCGGTTTCATTGGCGGGTATACTGCTCAAGGATTTGGAAAAGTTACTCATAAAACAACTTCAGAATTCGGATCAAATTCGACTTCAACTTTTAAGGAAAGTGGATTAAAAACCGCCGACGTCGGAATTACCTACGGAGCTGGATTAAATTTTGATCTCAATAGCAGTTCAGAAATGATCATCGAAATACGATGGACCGAAGGGTTAACCAATGTTATAGATACCACAATAAGTACTGGAACTGACAATACCAAAGGAACAATACACGAATATAGTTTTGTTGTTGGCTTCAGAATTTAGAATAATTGCATATGATTAAGTCTGATCGCTTCGCGATTATATCAGACATAATCATATGCAATTATTTTCTTGAAATTTTTAATATAGGAGTACAACTCGATGAGCAGCAAAAAAGATAATATCGATGCAGAAGCTTTAGAATATCATCAGTTTCCGAAACCAGGTAAAATTGAAATTCATCCCACAAAACCTTGCAGCACAGAAAAAGCATTATCACTTGCCTACTCCCCCGGAGTGGCAGCACCTTGCATGGCAATTGCTAAAGATCAACTTAAAGTCTATGACTACACTTCTAAAGGAAATCTTGTTGCTGTTATCTCTAATGGAACAGCTGTTTTAGGATTAGGTAATATTGGTCCCCACGCCTCTAAACCAGTGATGGAAGGTAAAGGAATTTTATTTAAACAATTTGCTGGTATCGACGTTTTTGATTTAGAGTTAAATGCAAATTCAATTGATACTTTTGTAAATGCAGTTAAAACTATGGAGCCCACTTTTGGTGGAATAAATCTCGAAGACATCAAAGCCCCAGAATGTTTTGAAATTGAAGAGCGCCTTAAAGCAGAAATGAAAATTCCAGTTTTTCATGATGATCAACACGGAACTGCCATTATCAGTGGCGCCGCGCTTATTAATGCATGCCTAGTAACAAAAAGATCCTTACCAGAAATAAAAGTTGTATTTAATGGAGCTGGAGCCTCAGCAAATTCATGTGCGCAAATTTTTGTAAGCTTGGGAGTTAAACGAGAAAATATTATCATGTGCGATTCTAATGGTGTGATCTACAAAGGCCGCACCGAAGGAATGAACAAATATAAAGAAAGATTTGCAAGCACCACAGAAGCACGCAATTTGACTCAAGCACTTGTGGGCGCCGATGTTTTTGTTGGCTTGAGTGTTGCTGGCGCATTAACTCCAGAAATGTTAATTGGAATGAAACCTGACCCTATTGTTTTTGCAATGGCAAACCCTAATCCTGAAATCACTCCTGAAGCAGCTAAAAAAATTAGACCAGATGTTATTATAGCAACAGGTCGTTCTGATTATCCCAACCAAGTCAATAATGTTCTTGGATTTCCATCAATCTTTAGAGGTGCACTTGATACTCGCGCTACCCAAATCAATGAAGAAATGAAATTGGCTGCTGTAAATGCGATTGCATCATTAGCAAGAGAAGATGTTCCAGAAAAAGTTTCTGCAGCTTACGAAGGTAAAAGTTTTAAGTTTGGACGTGAATATTTGATTCCAAAACCATTTGATACAAGAGTGCTTTTAAGAGTTGCTCCAGCTGTGGCTCAAGCAGCAATGGAAACAGGTGTTGCTCAACTTAAAATTGATAATTGGTCAAACTATGCAGATCGCCTTGAATCTATTCAAGGTCCCTCAAGAGTATTTATTCGCTCCGTTGTCCACCGTATTCAATCCAATGCCGCTCATGATTCTCATGGACTCCCAAAAATAGTTTTTCCAGAAGGGGCGAGCTTAAAAATATTAAAAGCCTTAAATACAATATTAGAAGAACAAGTATGTCAGCCAATTTTATTAGGAGATCCAAAACGAATCCAAGAACGAATTGATCAATTGGAATTACCTGCTCTTCGAAGTATTCCAATTATACACCCTATTAATTGCGAAAAATACCGTGGTTATGTTGATCAATTGTATTCAATGAGACAACGAAAAGGGGTCACATATAGCGAAGCCGAACGCTTAATGGCCATGACGGATTATTTTGGTTCAATGATGTTACATCTAGGGGAAGTTGATGGATTAATAACTGGCTCAACTCAAGATTATGCCGATGCCGTTAGACCGATTTTACAAATCGTTGGAGTTGGAAAAGATTCATGCCCTGGTGGATTAAATTTAGTTTTACTTGAAGATAGATTTTTATTTTTAGCAGATACAACTGTAAATATAAATCCAACTGCTGAACAAATTGCAACAATGGCTCATCAAGCGGCTCGTGTTGCTAAACATTTTAATGTTGAACCACGAGTTGCAATGCTCTCCTATTCTAATTTCGGAAGTAGCAAAGGTGATACTCCTCTCAAAATGAAACATGCAGCTCAACTTTTAAAATCCCATAAACCTTCGTATTTTGTAGATGGAGACATTCAAGCTGATACAGCTGTTAATAGCGATATCATAAGTAGAATATTTCCCTTTTGCAATTTTAAGGAAAGTGCTAATATATTAATGTTCCCCAATTTGGAATCAAGCAATATAGCTTATAAACTTTTACAACAAGTTGGAAAGGTGGAAGTTATAGGTCCATTTTTAATGGGTATAAAAAAAGCTGCTAACGTTTTACAGCGAACTACAACAATTGAATCAGTAGTTAATTCTGTTGTCCTTACATCACTTGAGGCGCAATACTTTAGAGAGTATCGAAGATCTTCTTTAATTGAAAAAATTGATAATTCTCCTAAAGGAAGTCGATGAATACAAACGGTAACCAAGGAAACCTTTTAAATATACAAGAAAAAGTCATAGTCGTCGGAGTTGGATTAAAATCCGAATCCCTTGCTGAAATTAAAGAAAATTTATTTGAACTTGAAGAATTAGTTTTTTCAGCTGGGGGCGAAGTTGTTGGAAGCGTATTACAAATCTTGGCTCAATGGAACCCTGCCACACTTATTGGGTCAGGTAAAGCCGAGGAAATACGTTTGATGGTTGAAGAGCTAAAGGCCTCTGCAGTTATTTTTGACCACCACCTCTCGGGAGTTCAAGGACGTAATTTACAAAATTTATTCAAAGTAAAAGTCATTGATCGCAATCAATTAATTTTAGATATTTTTGCTCAACGAGCACAAACCTTTGAAGGTAAACTTCAAGTTGAGTTAGCACAAATGCTTGATCAAATGCCTCGAATGGTTGATGCATGGATGGGTTCATTATCTCGTCTTGGCGGAGGTATCGGAACCAGAGGTCCCGGAGAAACAGCTCTTGAAATTGACCGCAGACGCATCCGTGAACGCGTATCACTTATCAAAAAGAAATTAGAATCTGTTAGAAAAAATCGTGCCCAACATAGATCCTCTCGGCGACGTCATGAAGTTCCTAGTTTTGCAATGATTGGTTATACAAACTCTGGCAAAAGTTCACTTCTTAACCGTTTAACGGGGTCGCAAGTTTTAGTGAAAAATCAAGTATTCGCAACACTTGATCCAACCACCCGCAAAGTTTTTTTACCCAATGGCCCAATGTCTGTTGTTACAGACACCGTTGGCTTTATTCGCAAGCTCCCACCACAGTTAATAGAAGCTTTTAAAGCTACACTTGAAGAGAGTGCTGAAGCAGATATTTTACTTCATGTGATAGATTTGTCATCGCCCTCGATGCATAGACAAGTGGAGGTTGTTGAAGATTTAATTCATGAATTTGGTTGGGATAAAAAAATTATTATTCATGTTTTTAACAAAGTTGATATTGCCACTGTTGATATGCAATTTAAAGTGAATAAGTTTCCAAGAGTTTTTGTGAGTGCCCATACTGGTCAAGGATTGGATCAATTAAAGACTTTGATGACAGAAAAAATTGGAGAATTACAAATGGACACTCAATTGTTTTTTCCAAAAGCTTCAGAATATAAAATTTTTGATTTATCTCGAGAAGCATTAATATTAAAAAAAGAACCCAATTCAGAAGGCACTATTTGTTATGCACAACTGACTGCAAATATTTTATCTCGGTGGAAAGAGTTTTTGGTTTAAAAGCTTTAAATCTCAAAAATAAAACTTAATAAAGTGGAGTCGAACCTAAAGTCGTTTCAATTTTTGTAAAATCAAAAATTGATTGGGAAACAGCAGTATTGGTTAAATAATTATTGGACTTATTATTTTCAATAATTAAATTATTATATAAAAATGAAATACTGTTTAATTCTATTTTTGTATCTGATTTTGCACCTAACGAAACATAGGCCGTAGGATATTCATTATTTATCAAGATACTAATTGGATGGTTCAAATAATAGCTGTATGTTGAATTTATAATACCAAATTGTAAACTACCTTGAGTAATAACTATTGGTGTGCCAGTTATTGAACTAAGATTATCTGCTAACGGATTTCCAAGGATCATAATTTTATTTCCTATATTCAATTCATCTATATGTATTATTTTATTCGTACCTGAGTTAAGATCAAGAATTACAGGAATTGGAAACCCTGTTGCATTTAAACCACTTCCCGATTTTACAGCACAAATTTTATGATCCTCACAATTAAAATTTAATACAGATAAACTTCCATTCATAAAAGAGTCATTGGAACCACAAATAAAATTTGAGTTTGCTGATGAACATCCAGGATCCATTGCATTGCCTTGCCAAATTTCAATTGTCCCATGCAAATGACGAAAAGAATAGATATATGATAAAGTAGTAATATCTTCAATATTATCACTTGCAATTGCTTGATCAAAATTAAACCCCTGGGGCTTAAAATTAATATATCCATAAAATATAACAGAACCTCCTCCGTAGCTTAAATTAATTGTCGTTCTTGGATACATTAAGCCACCATTATCAGGAGGAATATTTGCTCCATCTTTATTAAAATTGTGAATTCCAGTACCAATAAGATTTAATCTTACAGAACCTTTTACCATCTTATGGGAACCTTCAGATTTTAAACTGACATCTTTATTAATATTAAATTTTACATTATTTATCGAAATAGAATTAACTAATGAACTTTTACTTAAATCAAACAGAAGTGATTCATTCACTGTTACTAAAGATTCACGCAAACTGCTTGGTGTAGCTTGAGTTGCATTTTGAATCGACTCAAAGTTAATTGTTGCATTATTAATCTGTGAAGTTAATCTTAAATGATTAAAACTCAAATTATTTCCAAATTGTGTCTCAACTCTACATTTTAAGTTTTGTCCATTCGAGCAATCAAAATAAACTTCAGCTGATGCACCAGTTGTAATTGTTCCACTTTTAAAAGAAAAATAAGAATCATAATTTATACCATTTGATAAATGATCTCCTCCTCCATTTAAAAAATAATATTTATATACTGTTAATGGATCTGATACATCACTGTAAAATTTAAGAGTTCCTGATTTAATATCTACTTCAGTGCTCAACATACTCATAGATGAATCCAGTGAACCTGATCCTCCTAAATTTCCTCTTTGAAACAATCTAGTTGAGGTACCATTATCCATTAAACGTAAACGAACGTTTCCAGTGGCACCTGAGCCGTAAACATAAATGTCGCTTTTCGTATTTAAATATCTATTAATTGCAATATTTGTGCTATTCAATTCTATTGGAGATGCAGTTCCAAAAGGAGAATAAAATTTTAAATAACCATTTATGTTTATATCTGAATTTAATTTTAAAGGACCAGTGCCAGAAGTAATTTTTAAATTATTTAACCATAAATTTGAAGGCAAATCAATTATGCAGCCTACAGTTGAAATTTCACACAAATGTTCGATAGAACCATTGTTATGATTAAACACGACTGGATTCTCAGGAGTACTGGCAGATACTTTAAAATCTTTGGTTATCTTTAATCCTAAACCTGAATTATTAGGAGCATTAAATATTCCACCTGCAATTTCTAAATACTTAACATTTATATAATTAGCATTAGTCGCTCTAAATTCACCTTTGTTAAGTTTCAATTTATTATTAACATACAGATTTGCAGAATTTAAAACTTCAATTACTCCATTGTTTTGAATTAAATCTCCGAATACTGTTAAATTAGAATTAGATTTAATTTGAATAGTAGAGGTATAATAATCATCAATATATATATCTCCAACATAAACATTCGTTAATCCCAAATTTGCTGAACAATCCCCTGAATCGCAAGTTTCATCAAATCGCAATTTACTAGATGTACTTGGAAAATTTGACTGTCCTAAACACCCTGAATTTGTTACATTTATAGCGCCACACCAATTTGCCCTGTTAGAAATCTCGTTTGAAACAACCGGCATCCAAGTAAAAGGGGTCATAACTTTTACTTTTATTTGCGCTGTGGCTTCAAAACCAAAACTATCTTTAATTTTATATTCAAATTTATCAATACCAGCAAATAAAGATATTAAGACACTACTACTGTAATTCAATGAAATTTTTGTCTTATAAGTAGAATTGATAGTTGGGACGACTAAGATAGATTTATTACGATAATTTAAATCTGTTACAGAAACGACTTCAAGAGAATCACCATCTTGGTCATTTAAAAAAGGCATCAAATCAAAATCTGAAAGAATGCTATTTTGCATGAGATAAATTGTAATATTTGATGCTGTAGGATTTTTATTTAATACAACATTTAAACTGCAGTCAGAAATTGTTGAATTTCCAACTCTATCAACAACTTCAACTTTATACGAATTAATATGAAATGACAAATTTTCACTTAAATTTTCATTTATAGTTTTAAAATCAGTTACCGTCATTAAATCAGAATTATCACATCCAGATTTTTTAAATTTATAAATACGATATTTTTCAATTCCAGAATCAGAATCTGTGGATTGATTGGCACCGATAAATATCTGTGAACTCCCAGTAACTAAATTTGAGTTATATGAGATTAACGATAATAAATTATCTGAACTTTGAGAAAAACTTAAAGCAGCAATTGGTGGTGTTAAGTCAATTGCGATATTTTTTACGGGTGATTGATATATAACATTCCCTTCTATATCAACTTGCACTAGATAAATTTCATGTATCCCATCAGTAATTATACTTGAAGGTAATGATACACTTAACAAGTTAGTCCAATCACAATTAATCTGTATTGAAGTATTGTCTTGTATTACGTCGTTAATATAGACATAAAATTTTGATTCAGGATTATAAACACACGAACCTCTAAGTGATATACTCTCTATGTTGCTTCCAATATATATTGTCCCATTTTGAGATTCATAACCATTAGTTGCAGAAATATTTGAGTTTTGATCAACTTGGTTTTGGGAGTTAGAATTACTATCAGCTACGAACTGGGGAATCGCGTTTGTGCAACTAATATTAAATGACATAAAGAAAAGAGATAAAAATAATAATAAAACTTTTTTTGCATTATTAAACATACTACGTCCCTCTTTGCATTTATCATCCTGTTATTTTGAAAACAGAACTTACCTATGTATTTTCATAATAACTGTTAATAAGATTATCATAGATTTAAACTAAATGAAAAAATTGAATAAAAAAATTTATTTAAATTATTTAAAGCCATTATAATAGTTTTAAAAACAAAACTCTCAAGTTGAGTCTTTCAAAATGAGAACAAACTAAATGATATTTTATTATTATTTTACTTGAAGTAATTTTTCGATTTTTTCGATACGAATTTTTATAGCTTCATTTTCCTTTTCAGCTTTTTCAGATCTAATTATTGCTTGTTGTGCTTCTTCTTTAGCTTTAACAATCTCAAGTTTTAAAGAAGCAATTTCGCGTTCTCTGGATGAATTATTTTCCTCCAAAATAGAAATTGTCTCAGATTGTTTTTCAGATATTTTAAAAAGTTCTTTGAAGGCTTCTATGAGTGGAGCTATAAGATGATCATACGCAACAGATTTCAAACCCGATTTTGGATCAGTAATTACAACTTGAGGATAAACTTTCTCTAAGTCTTGCGCTATTAATCCCACTTGATTTCCATATCCAAACTTAGTCTTATTTTTCCAATCATATGAGACACCTTGAAGTTTGAGAATATTATCAATTGAATTCTGAAGTGGTAAAATGTTTTCCTTGAGGCTACGATCAGAAGTTGCCGTACATCCCGCACTAGCACAAACCTGAGTTCCACCAAATCGAAGCACGTTTGCAGAAGCAATATTCACGTCTCCGTTCACTTCAAGCTTGTAACTAAGAGAGGTCGTTCCTACACCAACGTTGCCAACACTATCTATTGTAACTTTTGATGAATCATTTGGACCAATTTGAAGAGCTCCTGAAATAGTATTATTTATATTTTTACCAATCGCAATACCGTCACTTGTTGTATTAGAAGCACCAATAGCAATTCCACTATTTGCAGTATTCGAAATACCTAAAGCGATTCCGTTATCAACAGTAGCACTATTACTTATACCTACGGTTACTGAGCCTTCTGCCATACCATTATTATTCAAACGTCCCAAAGCGATTGACCTTCTAAAATTCATACTATTTCCAATTCCAAACACTATAGAATCGTTAATTGGTTGAGAGTTCCCGACAAAATTTCCTGAACCCATTACAATTAAGTTTGTGTGGCTGCCTGAAGGATTTATTGTATTGTTGATTCCATTTTCAATACTGCTATCAGAGGAACTCATTTTAATTATTCCAGTACCAATACTTACATCTCCATTTACTGTTAAAAGTGATGTGGGATTCGAAGTTCCAATACCTACTTTGCCTCGTGAATTAGCCAGAATGACATTTCCATCAGAACCTGATCCACCTTTAACCCCACCATTTATAACTACATTTGATCCGTTTATATTGGTAGATCCGCCACCTCCAGCTGTAATTGTAACAGCACCACCAGTACCAGCAGACTCTCCTGAGCCTGCCACAATTGAAATATTTCCAGCATTTGCCGTAAATCCAGTAGTTGTACTTGGAGTTTGAATCGTAACGTTTCCACCCATACCTGGAGCAGATCCATTAGTGGATCCCGAAGATAAAACCACCGATCCTGCAGACGAGGAACCTGAACCATTAAGCGAAAGATAGGGTGAACCTGCTGTTTGAGCATACCAAGACCCTCCCCCATAAAGGGTTAAGCTTCCACCCGTAACTCCTGCTTGTCCTGCAGAAATAGTGACATTTCCCCCAGGGCCCGTTCCTGCTCCTTGACCTGCTCTTAAGGAAATTCCTCCTCCTGTTCCGTTACTTGATGAATAAGCGTTTCCTGCAGTTACATTAATACCCGCAGTCCCATTCGGACTTCCCGCCGTTCCGTTGTTTCCGATAATGTCTAGTGAAGCACTTGGATTTGTAGTCCCAATCCCGACGTTTCCTGAAGCTTTTACGACAAATACGTCACCCCCTTGACCTATTGTAGTTCCATTCGATCCAATTTGAAAATAATCTGCGGTCTGCGAGCTTTTGCCATAAATGAGAAGTCCAGGTATATTCGTGGCATTATCAAATCCAGTATCTCTCATCATTGGAATTGCAACATGTGCCGATTGTGCGGCTCCCCGTACATTTGATGCCGCAGAGTTAGGACTCCCCTCTATTGAGCCTCGTAATTGAATGCCATACCAACCTGACACCGTCGCTTGTTGGCCTCCGCCAGACAGCATTGACATAGATGCACTATCAAAAAAGTAACCCGTAGAACTTATGTTCCCAGCAACATCTAATGCTTGCGACGGAGTTGTCGTCCCAATCCCAACATTTCCAGCAGTGTAATTTATCGAAGACGAAGCTCCATCGTTCCATTGACTAGATGCTGCTCCCCAACTCACATTTGTTCCATCTGTTGTTAAATATTTTCCAGAGTTGCTTGTTTGAGAGGGTAAAATGGCATTGGCTGCACCAGCTTGAGTTGTGGCCCCTGTTCCTCCATGATTAATATCGATAGTTCCTTGAGTGACTTGATTGCCATTTATTGAAATAGAAGAGCAACTCATTATATCACCCACAGAATTGTAAGTGAGAGTTTGATTGGAAGCACAGTTTGATGTGAATGCTGAAAGTCCAGTGGTCGAAGATCGAAGATCTGTCATTGCCACCACTCCGGGAACCCAGTTTGTTCCATTAAAACGAAGAACTTGTCCTGCGAGATTCGGAGTTGTTGAAGACACCGCTGTGCCTTGTAGAGATGAGGCATTTATATTTGTTAATAAACTTCCATCAACGGCAGGAATTTTTGCAGATGAATCTAATTTTAAAATCTTATTAGCAGAAGTACCTGTATCAATATTGAGTGTGCCCGTTGTGGTAATTGATGCCCCAGGTGTTGCACCCACAAGTAAACCAGAACCTGCAACAACGCTAGTCACAGAGACTGAGGCTCCTGGTGTGAAGACTTCCCACCCACCAGAGCCTCCACCAAGAGATGAGTTCCATCGAATGGATTCACCATTTGCTACAGTGGGGATTGCCGCCCCTTGAAGTTTAGCGGCTGAGTCAGTGGGCTTTAAATATTTATTTGAAGTTCCATTGATGAGAGCTAAAAAGTCGGTCCACTGTGTGCTATTTAATTCTGATCCCGTTGTTGATACACCATCAGCTAGTTTTAGAACTTGTTCTTTTTTATAGCCTGAGAGTTGAAGTGCTTCGATGGCTGTTGGTACAAAACTAATAGCCATTATGGGACCCGACTCCCAGGTTCCTGCTGCAAAGGTCCCATCATTAAATAACATTTGAATTTTTCGGCCATCATATTGACTTGGAGAATAAGTATTACCAAGAGCACATGAGCCTGAAGGAAAAGTGAGGGTTCCACGATTTGCAAAAATTTGATCAATCGAATAACTTGAAGAATCTGTTCTAGTTCCAGTGCCATCATTAATAGAAAGTGAATAAACACCATCAGCTTGAGATAAATCTTTTGTTTGCTCTTCCTCATACAAGAGACAATTTTCATTACCAGGTGATCTTATTTGAAGTTTAAATTTAACACTGCTGCCTACCACTGCCTTACCACTGGGGTCTATTAAGCGACCTTGATAATTAAGTCCTGCTC
>SXSU01000074.1 GCA_005793345.1 Bdellovibrionales bacterium | reverse complement strand
GACAAACCAGATTTAAGAAATCCAATTGAAATTAGTGATGTAACTGAAATTTTTGAGAGAGAAGATGTAAAATTAGAAATATTTAAAAAACTAATACAAAAAAAATCTGTAGTAAGATGCGTTGTTGCAAAAAATGTGTCTTCAAGGCCAAGAAGTTTTTTTGATAACTTAGATAAAGGCTCAAAAGCTGAAGGGGCTTCAGGACTGGGTTATATTATTCTTGAGAATAACAATGGAAAATTAGAAGGAAAAGGACCTATTGCTAAATTCTTCTCCGGTGATGCAATCAATGCTTTATGTAAAAAAGTTAACGCTGCAGGCGGCGATGCTATATTTTTTGTATGTGATATAAAGAAAAATGCTGAAAAATTTTCAGCTTGGGCAAGAACTGAAATTGCTAAAAATTTAGAGTTAATAAAAGACAATGTTTTTGAATTTTGCTGGGTAACTGATTATCCAATGTTCGAATACAATGAAATTGATAAGAAAATTGACTTTAGTCATAATCCATTTTCTATGCCACAAATACCTATGGATTTGATTGATAAAACAGATCCATTAGAATTATTAGCCTATCAGTATGATATTGTTTGCAATGGCATTGAATTGTCATCTGGAGCAATTAGAAATCACATTCCAGAATTAATGTATAAGTTATTTAAAATCGCAGGTTATTCAAAAGAGGAAGTTGATAATAAGTTTAGCGGCATGATTAATGCTTTATCTTACGGAGCTCCACCGCACGGCGGAATAGCTCCAGGAATCGATCGAATTATAATGTTATTGGCTGGTGAGAAAAATATTAGAGAAGTTACTATGTTTCCATTAAATCAAAATGCTCAAGATTTAATGATGAATGCACCCTCCGATATTTCTGAAAAACAATTAAAAGAGTTAAATATTAAATTGGTAAAAAAAGACTAATTTATTTTTTTACTCTTAATATTTAGTCTAATATTACTTAGATCAACTAATTTTTCTTTATACTGATTTCTTAAGAAACCTTTGCTTGTAATATTTTTAAGAACATCAATAAGCTGAGCATTTTCTTCAGAGTCCTCTGCTTGATCTGTTTTCTTTATAGAAGGAGTATGTGCAAGATCTTCTCTTCCAAGGTAAGAAATTGCAAGTTCCCTAAATAAATAATCTAGAATTGAAGAAGCTGACAAAATTCTATCATTACCCTTAACTTTTCCCGAAGGTTCGAACTTAGTATTAATGAAAGCATCAATATATTCTTCTAGCGGAACACCATATTGCAGACCTAATGATATTGCGATTGCAAAGTTATTCATTAATGATCTTACAAGTTCACCTTCTTTGTTCGTATCAATAAAAATTTCACCAACTCTACCATCTTCATATTCACCAATATGTAAATAAACTTTATGATCTCCAATCATTGCTTTTTGGATATAGCCTTTTCTACGATCAGGCATTTTTCTTCTTTCACTGAAGGTTTTATTTTCGATTGTTAAAGATGAAGTTTTATTATCTTGAATGTTATTAAAAATTGATGAAGTTATATTTTCACTTATTTTTTGGCTGGAAATTTCTTTAACTTCTTGTTCTTTGCTCTGAGGTTTGTTAGCTTGAATTTCAGCTAATGAACGAGTCTTTCTTTTGTTGAATTTAACATCTAAAACCTCAACTTTTCCATCTTTTCTGTTATCTATTTCTTGAAGGGCTTCATTCGTTAATTCTTGTAAGTTATGAGTAATTTTAAATAAACAAGTATAAAAACTTTCAGCAATATATTTGGACATTTTTGATTCTTAAAAATTAAATGATTTAAATCACTATTTTAATCTGTAATAAGTGTCTAGTTAAAAAATAGACAACTTGAAATAGAAAACTTTTGTGGATATCTTAAGAAATATAAATTCATTTAATGATCAAATTTCTTAAAATTATTTTTACATGGTGGAACGGTCAAACTATTGGAACATTTTTAAATACACTTTTTTTTGGTAAGCTTGTTGGTATTGATGCTTCTAAAAACAAATATTATGTTGATAGTAATGATAGAAGATGGGTTATTTTTAATTCAGATGTTGAGGCTACTAAAATCCCACCAGAGTGGCATGCTTGGATGCATCATTTAATCAAAGAGGTCCCAAGCCAAGTAGAGTTTTCTAAATATAAGTGGCAAAAAGATCATCAGGAAAATAAAACTGGTACTAATGAGGCTTATAATCCTAATAAATATAAGCCACAGACAAAAGCCGATTACGAAAGTTGGAGTCCTTAGAGTTAATAAAATTTAGTTTTTGAAAGCCAATTCACATCATATTTTGAATTAATAAAATCTTCATTTCTTAGTATTTTTTTATGAAGATCTATTGTTGAGCTTACTCCTTCAATTATAAATTCGTCTAAAGATCTTTTTAATCTTGAAATTGCAGAGGCCCGATCTTTTCCATGACAAATAAGTTTTGCGACTAAACTGTCATAATAGGGTGGAATTTTACATCCTTGAAATAAACAGCTGTCTACTCTTGTTCCCGGTCCTGAAGGTTGATTGTAAGTTTTTATTGTTCCAGCACTTGGTAAAAAATTTTTACTTGGATCTTCTGCGTTTATTCTACATTCAATTGCATGACCGAAAAATGCAATATCTTTTTGCTGTAAACTTAATTTTCCGGTTGATGCTATTTCAATTTGTCGTTTAACAAGATCGATGCCTGTTACTTCTTCTGTAACAGGATGTTCAACTTGTAATCGTGTATTCATTTCTAAAAAATAAAATTTTCCTTTATCATAAATAAATTCAAGAGTTCCAGCACCTTCATAACTAAGTTTTGAAATAGCACTTACCGAAACATCTAGTAAATATTTTCTCTCCTCATCATTAATAATTGGGCAAGGACTTTCTTCAATTATTTTTTGATATCTTCTTTGTATAGAGCAGTCTCGTTCTCCTAAATGAACCGTATTATCTTTACCATCTGATAAAATTTGAACTTCAATATGTCTTGGATTTTCAAAAAACTTTTCAATAAAAACCTCTTCGTTACTAAAAAATTTCTTCGCCTCAGTTTGAGAAATTTTAATATTTTCTTCTAATTTATCCTCAGAATGAACAACTCTCATACCTTTACCGCCACCTCCGCCTGCAGCCTTAATAAGTACTGGAAAACCAATCTGTTTAGATATTTTTATAACTTCACCAATATCTTTTATTCCTGCTTCAGATCCCGATACTATTGGAAGCCCTAAACTTTTTGCTATTTTTTTTGCCTCAATTTTATCGCCCATTTTTCTAATAAGTTCTGAGCTTGGACCTATAAACTTAATTTTGTGTTGTTCTAAAATTTCTGCAAATT
>SXSU01000073.1 GCA_005793345.1 Bdellovibrionales bacterium | reverse complement strand
TTGTTGGGGGTGATCTTCTATCACCCCTATATAATGCTCTTTAATTTAAGTCTGATCGCTTCGCGATTATATCAGACATAATCATTAGCATTTATTTTCTTGCTTGTTGGGGGTGATCTTCTATCACCCCTATATAATGCTCTTTAATTTAAGTCTGATCGCTTCGCGATTATATCAGACATAATCATTAGCATTTATTTTCTTGTTTGTTGGGGGTGATTTTCTTTCACCCCTAATATGAATATTCTGAAAAATATTACTTAGGAAAGAAGCATTGAAACTCTGACCCTTGATGAGGGTGACTAATTAACTTCACCCAACCTTGATGGGCTTGCATGATATGCTTTACAATTGAGAGACCTAACCCAGTGCCTCCCACTTCGCGAGAGCGACCTTTATCTACTCGATAAAATCTTTCAAATATTCTATTTTGGTTAGCAAGTGGTACTCCTGGCCCATTATCTTTAACACGCAATAGGATTCCATCATGAGCCTCTTCCCAAATAATTTCGATCAGCCCTTCATCTGGAACATATCGAATGGCATTACTTAATAAGTTTCTCAAAACTTGACCTACTTTTACAGGGTCAGCAAAAAGTGTTGGTGCCCCAGCAGAAATTTTTATGACTTGTTTTTTCTTAAAATATTGATGCTTTAGTTCATCTAAAATATCATTGGAAATTTCAAAAGTATTTATTTCTTCTTGGTAAAGTTCAGGATTTGATTCCATTTTTGAAATTAAAAACAAATCATTTACAAGATCAACCAAGCGATTTACATTTTTTGAAATAATATCTGCACAATTTGAAAGAGCTGAGTCATTTTTCTCAGTGACCAATTCTTTAAGTAAATCAACATAGCCTTTTATAGATGTTAATGGAGTTCGAAGTTCATGTGAAGCGTTGCTTAAAAAATCTATTCTTAATTTTTCAGCTAATTTTAAAGGAGTAATGTCATGAAAAACACCTATTGCTCCATAAATGATATTGTCATCTGCTTTGATTAATGGAGTAACAACTAATTTTAAATACAATTTAGTGGATTCAAGAGTTGTACTTTCCCATTCAATAATACCATGACTTACTTGACCAGATGTTAATGAATTATTAAAATGTGCTAAAATATCTGGCTCTCGCAATGCTTCTGAAAGATAAATAGATTTTCTTTTTTCTGAAGTAGGTAAAAACTGTGAAGCAAAATTAGAATTATAATAGAGAAATTTTTGTTGCGAATCAACACTCACAACTCCATCACCTACCGCTGATAATATGGTCTGTGATTCTTCTTGCATTATCTCTAATTGAATATATTTTTTTTTCAATTTTTTTCGAACTCTTGCTAAGGCTTCTTCAAGCTCATAAAACTCACCAGATTCTTCATCATAGATAGATTCATCATGGGTCCACTGCATTAAGTTTTTTTTAAAAACCATATTTCGAACAGAATGAATTATTGGTCCCAACGGCTTTACTGTCTTATATGCAAACCAAAGTGAACTTATGACAATCAAAATAAAAATTGTAGGAATTAATTTATAAAATAAAACAGAGTTTAATGTTTCTTGTCCATCAAAATAATTTTGTGTGAAAATATATTCAAATAATATTACTAGACCAAGAAATACAATAAATCCCGTTAGATGGGACCAAAAAGATTTCCAAAATATATGCTGGGGAAAATATCGTTTCATTCTCGAAAACGATATCCCACTCCTCTAATAGTTTCAATACATTCAGCATAATCGCCTAATTTTTTTCGAAGCGCAAAAGTATGAGTATCAATAGTTCGCCCTATAACGTTAACGCCCTCCCCCTGAACTTCTTGAATAAGTTGTTCTCTAGTCATTACACAGCCAACATTAGATACTAAAGTCTGCAAAATTTTTAATTCAGAGGGTGTAAGATTAAGTGGATTACCATTACACTCAACAGTATAAGTGGAAAGATCAATCTTAATTGGGCCAGCAGAAATTAATTTATTAGTTTTGGAAATTGGCTCATCGCTTAGTTTTTGCATGGTTGAACGACGAATCAATGCATTTATGCGAGCAATTAAAACCTTTGAATCAAACGGTTTAATTATGTAATCATCTGCTCCTGATTCTAGTGCGTATACAATGTTCTCAGGTTCAGCCTTAGCGGTTAACATTAAAATAGGAATTTTTTTTAGATAATTATTCTTTCTGAACTCTTGAACAAGATCTGTACCAGAAGTGTCAGGTAACATCCAATCAACGATCATAAGATCAATATCAAAGTTTTTAGTTGTTGCATCCTGAACAATTGCTTTAGCCTCTTCTCCTGTGCCTGCAACACTTGCGCTAAAGCCATTTCTTAACATATAAAGAGCAATTAACTCTCGAATCTCTTTTTCATCTTCAATTATCAAAACTTTTTTTTGATTTTTAAAGTCCATAAAATAAACTCCGATCCCACAAAATGTTTCATATTGCGATTATAAAATCAACTTTTCAAGTTCAAATGATTCAAAATGACACAAACTCATCTTTACGCTTTCTTAACTTGAAAAATGTAAAAAAAATTAAATTCAATTTCTAGAAGGTTTCCAAATGGTTCAATCTTTTTTTAAAATTTAAGTCTTATTGTCAAACTCTTTCATATCGAAAAAACATAAATAAAAAGTTAAAGTATGTATATACAAAGCAATTTAAATTACTGTGCGTTTCTTATCATATTGTTTGTAAATTTTGTTGATGTTAAGCAGTAGAAAAACTGCTCGTGATTATGGGGACTGAGATATGAAACGACTTTATTTATCTTTATCAATTTTAATGAGTTTATCTCTCAATTTGTTTTTTAACAATTGTTCTATTTCAAGATTAAATGCAAAAATAAAGACAAATGAAGCCGATACAATAACCAATACACAAAGCACTCAAAGCAGTTATCAGTTTAATTTAAATTGTATTCCTCGAGAAGAAAATACAAGTGTTGCTCAAAAGATTACAGATCCTATAATGTTAAATTTTAAAACTACAGAAGATTTTTTAAGCCATGGCATTAAACTAAATTCCGAATTATCAATAACTACAGATTTAGTTTGCCTAAAAAATTCTACAAAAAATAATTTAACATCAATTTTCATAAAAATGCTTCTCAATGAAAATAAGAATTTATTACAAAATATAGATGGTTTACAAAATACTGCTACATTTTTGATTCATAATAAAAGTTTTATTACATCAAATGAAGTTTTAAATAACATAAATGATTCTTGTTTGATTTCATTGTTTCCAAATACCCATTTAACTTTTGCTTCTGTTACAGATCCAAAATACTCTGAACAAAAGAATCTCTTAGAGATTAATCATGAAGTTGTATACGATCGAGTATTTAATTTGAACAATGGAATTAATCAAAATGTAACGGTTGCAATTTTAGATTCTGGAATTGATACAACACATAACGATTTAAAATCTAACTTAATATTTAATGACAATAAAGTATTAGGTTATAATGCGCTAAATAATACTGGTTTTGTGACAGATACCTTTTATCATGGAACTCATGTAGCAGGAATTATAGGTGCTGCAAGTAACAATAATATTGGAATTTCAGGAGTAATGGGAAAGAATATAAAATTAATTCCGGTAAAAGTATCTGATGATTCTGAAACTGTAGATTCTGCAATTTTATCAAATGGTATTCGCTGGGCCACGGATCAAGGTGTTGATGTCATAAACATCAGTTTAAGTGGAGTAACTGAAAGTCCAGATTTAGAAGCTTCTATTCGTTATGCAGTTTCAAAAAATGTATTTGTTGTTATTGCAGCAGGAAATAATGGTAAAGAATTAGGAAAAAATATTCAAAGTTTTCCTGCCCAATACGGAATCTCAATTGATGGAGCTATTACTGTAGGTGCAATTGATACCCTTACAAATACAAAAACTTTATATTCTAATTTCTCGTCAGAATTTGTAGAAATTATGGCACCAGGTGCAAGTGGCATTGATGGAGTTATTTCAACTTTTCCAACTACCATCATTCAAAATGGTTACTCAAGCCAATTCGACGGTAAATTAATAGAGGGGACCTCTATCTCTGCGCCAATTGTTTCTGGAGCAGCAGCGATGATTATAGCACTTGCTAAATCACGAGGCTTTAAACCAAGTCCTTCGCAAATAGAAGCTATTATAAAAAAAGGTGCTCCATCATCTGGATTATTATTAGATTATGTTCAAAACTCACGGTACGTTGATTTAGATCTAATAATTAGTGCAGCTGATATTGAAATGGGTATTGATAGTAAAACCCATGCAAGTAGAACCACAGGGCAAGGTCATGTGAAAATTTTAAATCAACCTCAACCTCAAAATGTGATAATAGGACAAAATTTAAATTTAAGTGTTGACTCAACTTCTGACTCTTCTATTTTTATTAATTATCAATGGTATAAAAATGGATTACTTATTGCAAATGCGAATCAATCACAACTTTCTATAAAAAATACTACAGATAAATCTGGTGGAATATATAGTGTAGAGCTTAGCGTAGGAAATACTGTTGTTAAGAGCCTAGATGTTGAAGTGTTCACAGCTCCAACTTATTGCAATTAAATTTTAATTAGATGCTCCCGTTGTAATTGTCGTTCTACGTCTGATAAAATAAAATGCTCCCAGTAAACTCATTATGAAATTTAATATTTGAAAAATAGTAATTAAAGTTGGCCCCACTTGAGATTTTTCATTTAAATACATATTAAATAAAAAGTAAAAAGCCATTTGTCCAACTCCCACACCTGCTGGTGAAATTGGAACTGCCGTAACCATAAAGCCCAAAGGTACAACGAAGAAATAAGCAAGCCAGGGAACATCAAACCCACTCACGTTGCCCAAATAGACAAACACAAAGATTGAGGAAATTTGCGCCAGTAGACTTAAAACAATAACTTCTGCAACCACCTTTAAAGAGGAACCATAAGCATGAACCGCATCAAAAGCTGAAAGTAATTTTTTAATTACTTTTTCTAACTTATTAAACTGAGGTTTAAGCAAAAATTCTTGCCACCCTAAATTTTTGAATTTTTTGGAAAAGGCAAGAATCAAAGCAAGTGTAAAACCAAAAAATAATAAAAATAAGATTTGAGCAATTATTTTTAATTCTTGATTAGTACTGACTCGTGCCCAATCTAATAAAATAAAAGTACAACACATAATCATCATGGCATACAAGCCCAAAACTCGATCTAATAATACACTAACTCCTGCTCCCATTTTTTGATGGGGACTTTCTTTTATAATGTAAAATGCTTTTACAACATCACCACCAACTCCACCCGGAACTACATAATTAAAAAACATTCCCATAGTTGTTAATTGAAAACAATTATGAAAAGTTGAATGGATATTTTGAACAGACAAAAGTTTTCGCCATCTCTCAGTTGCTAATATAAAAGTAAAAAATATACCAAATAATGATATTAATATTTTTTCTGGGCTTAAAAATAATTTAAATACAGATAAATCAATTGCTCCAGAGCGAATTAACCAAGTAATTATACCAGCTGCAAAGCCCACCTTAAAAAGATTTACTAAAATACTTACTGCTTTTTTTTTCATAGAAAAAAGAATATAAAACTTTCCATTATGTTTGACAAGAATTAATCATCTCGACAAATTCTTTAAAAAAATGAGGGTCACCTAGTATTTCTGCAGAAATTGAAATCAATGATTTTAATTCATCTGAATTATTAATTTTATAACCCCACCAATCAAAATTATCTAATGTGTTCCAACGGCACAGGTGTGAAGTCTCTAACCGAGCTTCATATCCTGGCTGATTTAGATCGATTCCCAACTTTTTTGCAAGTTCATTAATAAAGTAATCTCCACCAATTGAATCTAAATTAACGATACTTCGATCCCAAAGCCTATTTAAATTTTTACTATCAAAAAAAAGAGAAATCTTTTTTGATTTAAGAGTTAAATTTGTCCGCACCTGTTCTTCAAAGTGCACAACTAATTCTTGATTTTGCTTAGGTGAATTTAGGATTGAATTCATTTTAGTATTTATCACACTCCATTCCATAAGAGCTGCTGAATGTTGGTGATATTTTACTCTATGGCCAGCAACAACAATGGCTAAATCTGGTTGGTAGTTATTAATCGATAATAAAAAAGGATTATATTCAGATTGTTTAAAATAATAATGTGAGTAATTATTAACTTCTATTAGTGGAATTTTTTTTTGCAGAGAAATCTTACTCAACTCACTATTTGTCCATACTTCACCTGTAAAAATATGGTCAGAACAGTAAATAATTGCTAAAGTATCTGCCTTAATTTTTTCAACAATCTCTTTTGTAATATCATTATTTTGAGAACTGATTCTATCAACTACAAAATTATCTCGAGTAAATGTTCTTAGAGCAGGAATTAAATATGGACTTCCATCAACAATCACAATTACATGCTTACGGATAGGCCAGAATTCTTTTACACCATAAAAAATATCAATCAGTGCATGCCCAACTCCATAGTAAGCACCAATTTGAACTTGCGGGTGTTCAATCTGAAGTTTTTCTTTTAATATTTTATTTTGAGTTTCCCAAGAAGAGTCTATTCTTAAATCGTATGTCATAATTTATTATCGACATATAAAAAAGCCAAAATATAGTTTTTCAATTTTATATCTTTTAGTTTAAGACCTAAGAATTGATTTAATATTATTAATGACAAAAGCCTAGTTCAACTTGATTTTACTTAAACTAAAAGAAGTATACTTATTGCCTTCATAATAATTCCATTTATATACTATGAAAATATAAACAAATATCGAAAGGAATCTTATTATGAACTACAGATCATTTAATTCATTAAAAGTACTTAGTGTAGCAGTTACAATTATTATGTTACAAGCAAACATTGCTAATGCAATCTTTGATGTAAAATTAGGTTACGGAACACTGGCTTCTAAAACAAACCTCACTAGTTTTTATTCTGGAGCTTCATCAGATATTCCTTCTGCGATTCCAACTGCAGGATTAACTCTCGATGCAAGAGTAACAATTCCACTTGTTGGATTAGGAATAGGATTAAGAACTGAAGATCAAAAAATCAGTTATGATAACTCTGCATTATCAATTACTAACTCATTTAAAAGAACTTCATTGGTCCTTGGCTATAGATTGTTAGATACTTTAATATATGTTGGTCCCGTCGCAACTATAGGTATGAATCACAGTAATAATATTGAACTCAAAGCTGCAGGTACTACTTTAAATAAAATTTCCTCAAGCAGCACAAGTTCTACAAGTTTAGGCTTAGAAGCTGGTGCTGGATTACTTGGTTTTAATGCAGGAGCTGAAGTTGGATATATGACCATGAAATATAAAGATGCAAAAGACTCTATAAATAACAATAAATATGACCTTGATATGTCTGGATCATATATAAAAGTTTTTGTTGGGTTTGGAATTTAAAATAACTGCTCATGATTAAATCTGTTTGCTTCGAAATTGCATGAGAGATAAAATCATGTGCCGTTATTTTCCTGTTTGTTGGGGGTGATTTTTAATCACCCCGTATTATGAGGTTGAGTCAGAAATTTCTACTCAACCTTTTTTTAAATATTTATTTTAAAATCTACCCCCAGTTGGATATGGGTACATAGGCGAATAAATTGTAGCAGGTAATTGAGCTTCTTGAGTCTTATATGGAACACCTAAGTAATTTCTTTGGGGATATAAATTAGTAACTTTTTCATGCGGATAAGGATAATACGGTTGATTTACATTTGTTACTACACTTAAACCAGAAGATAACAACTGATTATCATCACCAAGTCTAGATGTTGTTCCACTTCTAAGACGACTACTTCCTCCACTAAGCCGACTACGACCCAATACACTTTTATCACTAATATTCTCATCAAAATCTAATCTTGAACGAGAACCATTGAATCGAGATTTACGTCCACCACCTAGAGCTGGTAGAGAAGTTAAACCACTACCTGAAAGTAGCAAAGCATCAGTTGTGGCTAAAGTTGTTGAAAGTCTCGGTACACTAAGATTTTCAATATCTCCTGATTTAAAAGCCTTCAAATAAGGAGCCATACTTTCTATATAAGAATTTCTAAACTCATTTAAAGCTAATCCTCTTGATTGACCATCTAATCCAGCAGCAAAGTCTTTTGAAAGTGAATCAACTCTACCAGCATAAGTATTTAAAAAATTAACCCGATCAACTTGGAACTCCCTAAGCAATAAAGAAGCCGTAACAGGGTCAAGGTTTTTGAGATCTTGTGAAGCAAAGTATTTTTCTTGAATTGAAGTATCTAATTTTGATTTATCATATTTTGCAATCATATTTGTAATAATTTTTTTAACTGCAACTGAATCTTTACCTTCAAGATCAGCTAAAACTTCTGAAGCAAAGTCTCTCGCATCTTCACCATCGTAGAATTCACTATCAACTTCTTCGAATCGATTCTTAACCATTTCGGCACTTTTTATATCAATTTTATTTCGCAAAGCGAGTAATGATTTTTTAATTTCTTTTTTAGCAATATTGGACTTTCCTAACATGGAATTGATTTTATCTCTAGCCCCTGTTAATTCACTGTATTCATCGGCATCAGTAATTTTTGAATTAAATTCAGGTTTAATATACAAATCAAATAAAGTTTTTAATTCATCTTTTTTTACGTCTTTTTGACTAGCTCTTCTTTCAAAAGCAGTTAGTGCACATGAAAAAGTTACATCTTCTGGATCTATATTATCTTTTGAATCTTTATCTTTAGCAGCACCTTTTAAACAATAATTTTTATGTTCCAAAGCATATTTAATTATATAATCCAATTCGACATCAGAATCGTCATCTGTTTTAGCGTCTTTATCTTTGGCTTTATCTTCTGCCAGCTTTTCTTCTGCTTTTTTTTGACTTAACTCCGCAATTGTTTTCGAATTCTTTTCGTTTTCATCAGTTAAAATTTGAACTTTCTTTTTTAAAGATTCAATTTCGCAATCACCGCAAGTGCCACTACCAGCCCCATCAGTAGCTTCTTTTTTTTGTTTTTTTTCAATTATCTCAGGAGATGATTTTTTAAGATTTTCTAAAGCATCATTTTTCAAATCTGCATTCATAAAACTATCATCAGATTTGTTTTCAACTCTCTTTCCATTTTCTAAATTATAAAAAGACTTATCAGTATATCTTTTTATACTATCTTCATTTACTTCACCATCACTTGAAGCCAAATCGGAGGTTTCTATTTTATAATAACCAACCTGACTTGCTAATTGATCTTCGTGGGTTTTCCAAAGCCAACTGGCATTCAAACCCATTGAAGTCAAAAGTAAAAGTGTAAGTTGTGTTTTCGTGCTCTTCATATTGATAGGTGATTTCATAAAAAACTCCTTCAACAGAATGTAGTACACGATCTATGCCAAAATAAATTAACTCTTTGGCACTTGAAAAAACCAAAATTTTTTAAGTATTAATTAAAATAATTAAGAAGTTAGAATATCTGTTTCAAATTGAGATTGAACGTAAAAAAGTTTAACACCTGTCAAACATGTCAATTTTAACAACTTTGGTTTTAAAATAACTGTTCATGATTAAGTCTGATCGCTCCGCGATTATATCAGACTTAATCCTGCGCCGTTATTTTCTTGTTTGTTAAATAAATAATTGTTGAATTAAAAATTAAAACTTTAAATTAATTCCGAATTCCAGACTGGAACTGAATTCTATTTTCTAAAAGTACATTATTTTGAGTTTAATGGATGTAATCTTTAATGCTAATTAAAAAATTGGCCCCATTGATTTTTAAAAGGCAATGACCTCCCACTACTAAAGAATGAGAGGTCATTATGATCAAAAATAACTATTGTACACTACACACGTGGTGTACTAATCGTCATAATTTTAGAAAACTTTATAGAAATATAAAGTTAATTTTGGATTTGATTTTGTTATTTTTGGCAGTTTTAAAAAAACTGCTTGATCTTTTTTAGTTGTATGTTTTCTGAAACTTATAAAGTTTGTTGCTGGACGTTTATTATTTTGAAATAAAAATAGTAAAATCTAACTCGACCAATGAATGGAAGAAAATCAGTGGGTGGTATTATTGCAAGGATAAACCAATGGGGCCATTTTTTATTTGATTAATATTTCTGGCCAAAAATCATTAGTAAATTTAAACCACTCTACCAAACCAATTGTTGATTTAACTTCATACGCTCGCGCTTTATGATTCCACAAAGGAGTTGTCCAACCTGCAAGTTCAGCTAAATAATTTGTTGGATTTTCACGCATAGATTTAAAAGCAAAAGCTCCATGACTTATCTTTTTATTTTTTTGAATTAAATAATTTAGCGATGGCAAAAATAATAACATAAAATTTACTTTTGCATTATCTAAAGAAAAGTATTGTATCCCTCTATGTAAAAAACCATGCAATGCTAAATGATTATCTTTTAAGTCACAATCTTGAACCCAGAGAACTCTTTGTGTCCACCTTTGGAAACCTAATAAACTTTGCACTGTTGGTAATTCACAACTTTGATATATAATATATTTTGCCTGCAAAGGGATATCATAAACTGATTCACCATGAAAACCAATAAATGGCCAAAACCAAAACCCTTCATTTGTTAAACCTAAAAAAGAATAATCACTTTCTATAAAAGTTAAATAATTAAAGGCTTCAATTTGTTGTTTTGAAAATGGTTTACTCTGATAAAATATAAAATCTAAATTTTGGGTTTTTTCATTTAAAGGAATTTCTAACTTTAATCTCATTCTTTCAAGTTGTTGTGAAAAATTTTTAAGTCCTATTTTTTCAGACTTATTAATCCAATTTATAATTTCAGTATTTATGAATTTTTTCTGTTCCGAAACTGAATTAAAATCTATAGAATCTTTTTGTAAAGGATCTAAAAACCCTACCTGCTCAGATAACTCCTCAATAAGAAAAGCCAATTGCTTATAAAAATAAATTTGATCCTCGACCTTTATTTCAGTAAAAGCATTATAAAGTAAGTTAGAAAACCATTTTACAATAGATAAAGAAGATAATGAAATAGCAGCACCAGATTTAATAATATCTTCTGAACAAATGGATTCATATTCGACTTGCATCAAGGGGGACTGGCACCATGATGCAAAAGAAGCACCAGAAAAAATAAATTTTGGACGCTCAATTAAATTTTGCCACTTTATGTTTTCATCACTGACATTATTTAATTTAAATATTCGCATTAGTAAATCAGTGGTAGTTTCTAGGCGAAATAAATTTAACCCTAAATTTCTTTGATTGTAAAACACCCAAGATTTAATTATTGCTCGGCTAAACTCATCACTCTTTTCATCGGTTAATAAATCTTCACTTATTAATATTTCATTTGAATTTATTTTTAGAAATAAATTAATATTTTTATAAATATGAATACTTAAATTTAAATTTATTTTTTTTAAATCTGATAGAGTTGCAATTTTTGATTCTAACTTGCTCAATCGATAATTAATTTTATTTAAATTATCAACATACTCATCATTATATAATACCTTTTTCTTAGTATTACATGAGAAAACTGTAAAATCAGAAGGTTCACTTTGCAAGAATGGAGAATATGTAGATTCGGTATTGGGTTTTGATTTTGAATACCAACTCACCTCATTGACGAAGTGACTTTGAACGCAAAGGGACTTGCGATTAATAAAACTTAAAATTATCAAATCCAAAATAATTAATGAAAAAATAAAATAAAGAATTTTTTTTTCAAATTTTATCATTTAACTTTTCCAAGAGGTTGTAATTTTCCATTTGACAAGCCTACTGCCGCTGGCAATTTTCTTTGAAACAACTGTGAAATAAAATGATTAGCATTTAGCAATAAATCAAGTTGTACGCCCGACTCAATTCCCATATTATCAAACATATATACGACATCTTCTGTGGCCACATTCCCCGTCGCTCCAGGTGCATAGGGACATCCTCCCAATCCACCTATACTTGTATCAAATACTCGCAAACCCAATTGATAGGATTTTAATATATTAACCAATGCCTGCCCACGAGTATTATGAAAATGACCAGCAAAAAAACTCGCTGGATTTTTATCTAAAAGTGAATTAAATAATTTTTCAACATCGCCAACACTCGCCACTCCAATTGTATCTCCAATTGAAACTTCATAAACTCCCATATCCTTAAATTTCTGAACATTCTCCAATATAATATTTTGATTAATATCACCTTCAAAGGGACATCCAAAACAAACACTTAAATAACCTCTGATTTTTATTTTATGTTCATGCGCAAGTTTTGCAATCTTATTATATTTTTTAAAACTCTCTGATATTGTTGAATTAATATTTTTAAGAGAAAAGCTCTCACTGCAGGAAGCAAACAATGCAATTTCAGAAACTCCAACTTCGAGTGCTTTTTCGAATCCTTTTTCATTTGGGACAAGCACTGAAAATTCTATATCCTCAAAAAACTCTTTTGAAGATATTTTATGTAATGCTGCTTTAGTGAGTTGTTCACTTTGAGCCATCGAGGGAACCCATTTGGGATTTACGAATGATCCAATTTCTATTTTTTTTAATCCCGACGCTTGCAACATTGATGCAATTTTAAGCCTGTTCTCAATAGAGATCGGAGTTGATTCATTTTGCAAACCATCTCTCAAACCAACTTCCACTAGAGTTACTTTATTCATTGCTATTTTCCTATTTTTTCATCTCAAGTTGAATTAATAGTTCTCCTAAGGCGACCTGCTGCCCAACACTAACGTTGATATTAGCAATTTTGCCTGAAATTTCACTCTTAAGAGTGTATTCCATTTTCATTGCCTCCATCACAATAAGAGCTTTGCCTTGTATAACATCATCACTTTTGTGACACAAAATTTTTGTAATTTTACCTGGCATGGGTGCAATTATTTGATCGGTTGAAGCTTTTCCTTCGGTCTTTTTGCGAGACCTTCGCCCAAGTGTTGAGGAGACTTCGCATTCCACAACTGTAGTAATTCCGTTTTTATAAATCCAAATTTTATTTTCAATTTTTTGGGCATAACCTTCAATTTTTTTTCCAAAATAATCTAAACTAAAAGTTTTCATGAGTTTCTCCAATGACCAAACCAAGGATTATGTTCTACACAATTTACTGAGTTTTCTTTTACTGACAATTGTCTTGTCACATGGTCAAAAAACATTTTATCTTCATTTGTTGGTTCAACAGTTTTAAGTGGGTCACTAAAATTTTCATCGAAGAAACGAGTTGTCATTGTTCCATTTACGAACTCTGGATGACTAATAATCTGAGATAATAAAGGAATATTAGTGTAAACTCCAAATAAAATTGTCTCTTTTAAAACTCGTAACATTTTTAAAATCGCTTTATTTCGATCTTCATCCCAAACAATTAATTTGGCTATCATAGAATCATAGTACGGAGTGACCTCATCACCCTCTTCAAATCCATATTCAAATCTTCGACCAAAACCCTCTGGCCATTTCATTGCACCTAATAATCCAGTACTTGGAATCCCACCCAAATAAGGGTTCTCAGCATACAAGCGACATTCTATACTATGTCCACGAATGGATTGAGCAGCATTTTTTGAAAGTTCAGAAAATACAGGATCACCTTGTGCTGTATGAATTTGAGCTTTCACTAAATCAATATTTAAAATCATTTCTGTAACTGGATGTTCAACTTGCAAACGCGTATTCATTTCTAAAAAATAATACTTTCCATCTTGCAATAAAAACTCAACAGTTCCCGCGCCTCGATAGCCCACGGCACTAACTAATTTTACTGCTGCGGCTCCCATTTGTTCTCTTAATTCATTGGATAATGATGGTGAAGGAGCTTCTTCTATTATTTTTTGGTGTCGTCTTTGAACTGAACATTCTCTATCAAAAAGATGACGAACTTGGCCTGAGGCATCTGCAAATATTTGAAACTCAATATGCTTTGCTTTATTCAAATATTTTTCGAGAAACACTTTTGGCGAACCAAAGGCTGCCTGAGCTTCTCGTTGAGCAGATTCAATTAACTCTACAGCTTCTTCAGCTGTAGTAATAACCTTCATCCCTCTACCGCCACCACCAGCTGCTGCTTTCACAATCACTGGAAAACCCATTTGAATTGCTTCACTTACTAAATGATTTACATTCTGATTTTCACCCTGATAACCAGGTATAAGTGGGATATTATTTTTCATAGCAATTTCTTTAGAAGAAACTTTATCTCCCAAAGTACGAATAGAATGAGATGTTGGGCCAACAAATATTAAACCTGCTTTTTCACAAGCAGCTGCAAAATCTGCATTCTCAGATAAAAATCCAAAACCAGGGTGTACTGCTTGTGCTCCACCAGCAATTGCACCGTCGATATTTTTTTCGATATTTAAATAACTTTCAGAAGTAGGTGCTGCACCAATACAAATTGTTTTATCTGCAAGACGATAGGCTCGTGTTTTTATATCTGCTTCAGAATGTAATAACACTGTTGATATTCCCATTTCTTGGCAAGCGCGTATTATTCGAACTGCGACCTCACCCCTATTAGCAATTGCCAATGTACTTATTTTATTTTTTTTCATACACTATCTCCACGAAGGATTTAATTTTTTTAAAAATGAATTCAAGCCCTCTTGCCCTTCATCACTCACACGCCTTTGTGCAATTAATTGAGAAGTAATTTTTTTTTGTAAGTTCCAATTAAATCCTGCAATCGAATTTACTATTTTTTTTGTTTCAATAACAGCTTGAGGTGCAGCTTCAACAAAAGATTTTAACCATGGTTGTAATTCTGTAATTTGATTACAATTTAATTGAGAGCTATCTCCACTAAAGACTTCATGAGCAAGACCCATTTTAAGTGCAAATTGTGAATCGAACACTCGTCCAGAAATCATCCAAGGATCCACAAGACTTCCACTTATTTTTCGTTTAATAAAGGCACTAATAACAGCTGGAGCTATTCCAAGCTTTACTTCACTAAAACAAAATTGTGTTTTTTCTTCGGCTAAAACTATATCACAAGTTGCCAATAACCCAAGAGCCCCTCCCATTGCCGCTCCATGGACAATACCTATTAGAGGTATTGAACAATTTAATAATGATTCAAACATTTCAAATAAAACTAAGGCATCTTTTTCATTTTCGTCGTAAGAGTACTTCACCATTGATTCCATCCACTGAAGGTCAGCACCTGCACAAAATACTTTTCCTGCTCCTCTTAAAATAACTGCGCGATATTTTTTTTTTGTTTTATTATTATTAAAATTAAAATCATTATTTAATTCTTTGAAAGTTTGTGTGAGTTCTTTTATCATTAAAGGGTCAAATGCATTTCGTAATTGAGGTCTATTGAGAATAATTTCTAAAAAAAATTTTCCCATAAACTCAAATTCTTTTACCAAAATAGTCTTCATATTTTAAGTTCCTTACATTCTAAATACGCCTTGTGATTTCGATCCCCAATTTCGATTTAAACTTGCTGAGATTCCCAATGCCAAAACCCGTCTTGTATCAACAGGATCTATTACTCCATCATCCCAAATACGAGCGGTTGAATAATATGCTGAGCTTTCTTTTTCATATTTATCTAGGGTAGGTGCTTTAAATTTTTGTTGTTGATCTGGAGTCATTTCTGGTTCGCCCTTTAAGGCCATTTGATCTTTTTTAACAGTAAGTAAAACATTGGCCGCTTGCTCTCCACCCATTACGGATATACGTGCATTTGGCCACATCCATAATTGCCGCGGTTGAAAAGCACGTCCACACATCCCATAATTTCCAGCACCATAACTTCCACCAATGACAACAGTAAATTTAGGGACATGAGCATTTGAAACTGCCATCACCATCTTTGCACCATGTTTAGCAATTCCTTCATTCTCATACTTTTTACCAACCATGAAACCTGTAATATTTTGTAAAAAAACAATTGGAATATTTCTTTGCTCACACAATTCAATGAAGTGAGCGGCTTTCTGTGCGCTCTCACTAAATAAAACTCCATTGTTTGCAATTATTCCTACAGGATAACCCCAAATATGCGCAAATCCAGTGACAAGAGTCTTGCCATAATTAGCCTTAAATTCATGGAGTCTGCTACCATCTACGATTCGAGCAATCACCTCTCTCACATCAAACGGATGCCGAGAGTCTGCAGGAATAATTCCATAAAGTTCTTCTTCGGAATAAATAGGATTTTCCACAGGTAAAGTTTTTAAAATAACTTCTTTCTTTTTATTCAGATGAGCAACGATCGATCTTGCAATTTCTAAGGCATGCTCATCATCTTCTGCAAAGTGATCTGTAACACCGCTTAATTCACAGTGAACTTTTGCTCCTCCAAGATCTTGCGCATTGACCTCTTCACCTGTTGCTGCCTTTACTAAGGGTGGACCTCCTAAAAAAATAGTTCCATTATTTTTCACAATTATATTTTCATCACTCATTGCTGGAACATAAGCTCCACCGGCAGTACAGCTACCTAGCACAATACTTATTTGCGGAATTCCAAGCGCTGACATTCGTGCTTGATTATAAAATATACGCCCGAAGTGGTCTCTGTCTGGAAAAACTTCTGCCTGTAAGGGTAAAAAAGCTCCCCCACTGTCAACTAGATATAAACATGGCAGTCCATTTTCAAGGGCAATTTCTTGCGCTCGCAAATGTTTTTTAACAGTCATTGGAAAATAAGTTCCACCTTTTACTGTTGCATCATTAGAAACAATTACACATTCTTGTCCCTGTATTATTCCAATTCCAGTTATAACCCCTGCTCCTGGCGCTTGCTGATCATACATTTCCCATGCTGCTAATGTTGAAAATTCAAGAAATGCCGACTGGGAGTCAATCAATGCATCAATTCTTTCGCGAGCAGTAAGTTTTCCTCGTGATTTATGCTTTTGGATTGCCTCTTCTCCGCCACCCAATTTTGTAACTTGAATTTTATTTTTTAAATCTTCGACAAACTTTTTCATTGCAAAACTATTATGTTGGAACTCTTCTGAGTTTTTCTGAATTAGTGAAGTTAAAACTTCCATCTTTTAAACCCCTCGATATTTAATTTAGTGGCTGACCACTAAAAAGAAGGTGAATAAACATCACCTGGTCAAATAATTAAAATATAGTTGGGAGCCAGATTACTAGATTCAATATTGAGGTCAACTTGTTATTGTGGGGGTCCAAAGAATTTTAGCTTTAATAAATACATGTGCCAATTTCAAGTTTTCAGAACTAAACAAATTGACAACACCTTCCAATTCAGAAATCCCATTTGTCAGTAAATTATTATTTAAACTTTCAATTTCAGATTGATTAATCGCATATCTTAAATAGATTTCCTTTTCTAAAATTGGACTATTTTCTAAATTTAATTCAATAGATTTTGAAATAATTTTTAAGCTTCCAACTGGCGAAAACTTTTGAATTCCCCACCTTAAAGGTAATGCTGAGGCCGCAGTAATTACTGCCACATCCCAATTACCCTCAAGATCAAGAAGATGGGGTTTGGGTTTCAACTTTAATTCAATTTCATGTCCTTCAAAATGTGTAATTTCAAAAGGTATCCAATTTAAAATTGGTTCATTGGACTTAGCTAAAAAATTAACCAAAGGTTTCATTAAAGGTTTTGCTGTGGGAGGTAAAGATTCTTCAATTAAAGTTAAAAATACAGGCCACCGAATAGGGACCCCATTTTCTGCAGCCACTTCATTAATTTTATTTTTAAATTTTTCATGCCAAATAAATTTAATTTGAGATTTAAAATGTTTCAAATATGTATTCATAATATTTTCTTTCGTTGACCGACAAAAAACCCTCAGTTAACATCTTTACAAATTACCACAAGGATACAACATGAAATATATCAGCACAGTTTTATTTGCATTATGTTTAGGTTGGACATGGAAAATAATCCACACAGAACCTAAAGTTGCATTTCAAGTTCATTCAACTCTTCAATCAAAACTTGCAGATATAATAGAAAAGTCAATTATTGAATTAAAACCAGACTCTGACAATTTTAAAATACTAAATATTTGGACTGAAAATGTATCTCCTTCACAAATCAAAGCTCATTTTACCTATCGCTTTGATGAGGTTGATTCTACTGGAGAACTTGTTGAAACTATTATTGATGGTTCCGCTCTCATTTCTAAAGAAGAATCAATTGCTTCAGATAATGAACATTGGATTATCTCCTCTGTAAAAACAAATACGGGTTCTTTAAATTTCAGAGAAGGAATTGTTATAAATCCTTTTGCAAAAGAAACTCCTGTTATTAATAAACCTGAAGTTGAAGCAACAACGCCTCCCCCTGCTACAATAGAAGCTGCAACCGAATCTGAAAATGAAAAACCAAAAGAGGAGAACCAACATTAATTGGTGATTCACCCCACATTAAAAATTTAAATAGGAGTAAAATTAATGAGCTTTAATCCAACTCAACCCAAGTTGTATCTCCAAATAAATGAAAAGGGCGATGTATTTTATAATGGTGCTCAAATTTCAAATCTAGATGTGCTCGAAGAATTCTTTACTTCTTTTAGTTATCTTGAAAATAACTCTTTAGTTTCTTTATTTCATGGAGAATCCTGTCATGTCGAATATTTTGATGAGCCTCTAGTTGCACAAAAAATTTTTCGTTCAAGAGATAATTTTTACTTCACAATCACACATAATACTCCTTTTCAATTTCAAGTAAACACCTTATCTCTCGACGAATGGGACAGGTTCCATGGTTATACAGATGATAAAATTCCTTTTGTATTATCAAATAATGCGCAAAATGATTTTTTTAATTTATTAGATGAATATACCGATGAGACAATTACTTTTGACAACAAAACAATTGAAGTTCCAAATTATTGGACTTCAGATACTCAACCTGATAATGAAAGTTTTTGGACTGAAAAATATAAAAATAATGAATCGAAATGGGACCTTGGCGCATGTTCTACAGTTTTAAAAGATAATTATCCTTCCTTAAAATTGCCAATTTCTCGAATTGCGGTCCTGGGTGGAGGTTCTGGTCATGATGCGGCTTTTTTAGCTGAGCAAGGTCATCATGTAACATTATTTGACTTTAGTCCTTCTGCTATTGAATTAGCAAAAAATAAATATTCTCACATCGCAAATTTAAATTTTGTATTGGCAGATGCTTTTAAATTGGGAGCTGAATATCATCGTAATTTTGATATTGCTTTTGAACATACTTTTTACTGCGCAATTAATCCAACAAAAAGAAATGATGTCACACATCTCTGGAAAACACTAACCCACGAAACAGGTCAACTCATGGGAATATTCTTTGCAATGGAAAAAAGAAGCGGACCTCCGTTTGGTGGAAGTGAGTGGGAACTTCGTCAACGTCTGCAAAAAAACTGGCAAGCTATAAAATGGATTAGAAGTCACAACTCTGATAAATCACGTTGGGGTAAAGAGTTTTTTGTTTTTGCGCGCAAAAAATAAAACTTCCAATTAATTAAAACGCGAGTTCGATAATAAATTTTGTTTTTAGCACAGGGAATTTTTTTAAGTACAAGGAATATCTCAATAAAATTATTGCGGCTTATCCTCTGCGATAAGCCGCAGATAATTTTTTGAGTTATGACGATGGAATTATAAAAATTAACAAGCTAAAACAAATATTTAGTATCGAACTCGCGTTTATATTACCACCAACGACGAACCATCCGTATTTCATGAGAACTATACTCGGAAATATATAAATTACCTTCACCATCAAATGCTAAACCATAAGGTGCATATAATCGTGAAGATGGGCCAAGAATTCCTTCTTGTTCTAATCCTAATGTTGCACCAGCAGATTTATAAGTTGTATTATCAGCTGAGCCCGCAACCCTTACTACTTGTTTAGTGATATCAGTTCTATCAATGCATTGAACATTGTGTGGCCCATCAGTTGGAGAATTCAAAGCCCCACCACTCCAACAAATCCAATTATCAAAAGCCGCAACTGAATGATACCTCGAATTAAGACCTGATAAGCTATAATCCATAATGGTACTTACATAAGAATCAGCTGTAGGCTCAATTGCAGTATCTTTTCCAGGTGCTGAAATACCATTAACGCCACCAGCATTTGCATTATCCCAATAAAATTTTACTGCTGTGGTTCCCCTATTAACATATCTGATACGTCCTGGATTTTGATCATAACTATCAACAACAAAAAAATTATTTGGATAAAGAGGATCTACAAACATCCCTCTAGGATATCTAGTATAGGCTGGAACGGTTCCTGAGTTATAACCATTTACAATTGCACCAATCGCTCCACTATTACAATTACCTATATATTTAGAATATACACCTGATGAATCAATTTTTATAATACAACTATCATCGTATGATGAAATAAACATATTTCCATCATCAGTTATAATCATACCTTCAGGTAATCTAAGTGGAATATTAGTACCAGCAATTCCATCTGCATAAAGATAATTAGTTCCACAACCCATTGGGTAATCTCCAGCAATATTCGAAACTTTTAAACCCAAGATACTTTCTCCAAAAAAAGTAATTGGATTAACAGACTGATTAAAACCTTTAACCATACAAGATTGATTACTTGTTGTTCCATTTGGTAAACGATCTCCAAAAACTACAACATCTTTTGAGTTTTTACGATACAAGGAAATCTGAGTAGGCCCCCGCATATATAGAGCATAAGGATCTTCATTTGGATAAATTGTATCTCCATTGCCTCGTCCAATCAAAGTTTGCAATGTACCTTTAGCTAAATCTACTGAACGTATTCTTTGATTACTATAATCGCTAATTAATAATAAGTTATTTAAATTATCATAAAGAAGATAATTTGGATTTGATAAAAATGCATCTGAAGCAGCTATTAAAGCATCGCCATTCCAACCAGATCTGGTTTTACCTGCTCCCAAAATAGTTTCAACGACGCCGTTTGCAATACTCAAATCAAAAGCTCTAATTCGTGAATTTGAATAATCAGCCATTAAAAGTTGGCTCTTATCTTGATTCAAAGTAATACCATTTATAACAGAAAATCTTGCTGCGGGGCCAAGCCTTCCATCTCCATTAAAACCTTGAGCTGAATTATAAATCCCTGCAATATTCATTGCTTTATAATTTAATCCATCACCCACACTATTTCCTGTTGAGATTCCTCCATACACTCTTGTTGTGGTATCAAAATTTAGAAAGTAAGCGATAGATTGCGATATAGCATTATTACCATTCAAGCCAATAAAAGTTCCTAAAGGATTTCCACTGACATCCGTTAATATTTCAAAGCCACTTGGGCTATGTATCGTCGCAGCTCCTGCATACCAATTACTAGTGGGTGTAATATTTGGACTATTATAGGTATATAATAAAGTACCCACTTCGTTAGGTTTTATTTGGTAATTTTTCTTAAAATAAATATATCCATCAGTCATATTAGATGCATTATTTGTAAGTGTAACAGTATTAATTTTTGTGGAACAATTACTATCACTATAAAAAGTTCCACCACCCAAACTTGACACTCTAATTGTCGTAGAGGCTGAAGGAACTATTTGAAGGTTGGCAGAATCTTGTTGTTGAATAAAAACACGTGAACAATCTGTTAAAATATTATATGCGGGTGATCTTACTCCATATTTATTAAATGCAGCAACTGATGTTGAAATTTTTAAATTCAAAGTTCCCATTGAAGTAATCAAAGGGCTAGCGTTGGCCGCCGTAATATTTAATGGACCTGTTCCTGCTGTTATTTTCACATAAAATTCCGCATCACTTTTATTAATTGGCACTACTAAATTACTACCGGTCAATGAAGAAGAACACCCTGAATCTGAATACAGAGCAGACGTAGTTGCTGTTACTGCCGAGACACCAATTGTTACTGTTGATGATGTCACAGCAGATGCAGCAGGAAGAGTTAATAAGTTATCTTGATAAAGCTGCGCTCTTATTGGAGTACAAATAGATTGCCTTGTACTTTGTGGTCCATAAACTGATGTATAACTTATTGTAGTTGACGCCGCTTTTGTTCCTAAAGATAAACTCGCGGCAGATGGCCAAAGAGTTGCTCCATTTGTTAAGGGAGTTAAAACTATTTGAGTTTGATTCGCAACTGTACCATTAGAGAAAAAATTTAATGTTCCACTTGTATTATTTAAAATACGCATACGAGTATGATTAACTCCTAATAAAGTAAAATACTCAGTCCAATAAATATTACCCAGTCCATCACCTTTAACATAAGTTGGACCATAAGTTCTTGCTGTTCCAGTTAAACTTGCGGTCCCATCTTCGACCCCATAAGAATAACCAGCCGTTGTGTATCCAACACCCATATAAATTTTTTTATAATTACTACCTGTTGTCGAATCTATATTTACTTTTTTAATTGCACCAGCAGATCCATTATTACAACTTACAAATAACCACTTAACTCCAGAAATAGTTACTTTTTTTAATCCAACTGGATTTTGACAATACTGAGGTGCCGTAAGATTATTACTTCCATCAGTATTTCCAGCTAAGTCGTTTAATGGTGAACTGCTATTAAACCCTAATAAAATTGTTACAGTACCTGTTTCATCAACTCTTACAACTCTGTGGTTACTATAATCTGCAACAAAAAGATTGTGATGAGTAGCATCTATTATATCAAATTCTACGCCCCGAGGTGTATTCAATCTATAATCTTTTGATAATAATGAATCCGTAACTGTACTCACTGAATTCCCTGCGACTCCAGTTCCTAAAACTGCTTCAACCTTACCTGCTTCAATGGTTTTACCCAATCGATCCACTGAGGAAGCTCCTCTATTATAGTAAAAAACTGAATGAGAATCTTCATCGGTGTAAATTATATTATCTCCATCCATTGCCAATTGATGAATCCGATGTTTCATTTTTGTTTGATCTTCAGTTGGATTTCTACCTCCGCCAATTCCAGCATCACCAATAATTGTACAGATTTTTTTTCCGGCATCTAAAGGTCCACTGGTACCACTTACAAACACAGGACTATTTAATAAAGTATTACATTGAGTTGAAAATTGATTTATCTCAACTGTCCAAGAGTAAGATGCATATTCACGATTTTCACTTCCAACAGAATTATTATCTGAAACCACAGCTTTTATAATGTGGGTTCCTAATAGATTATTGTTAAAATTGGGAGTTAAAGTTGCTTGTGAATGATAATAGGATTCGACTGTGCCCGTACTCACATCATCCCAATTACTTGAACTTGACCATGGTAACAAAGTCGAATTATACGGAAGAGCACTATCATCCAAATACCATTGAAAAGATAAAGACGTAGAATCATCAATATCAATATCAGTTGCACCCGCTTCTAAAGTTAAAGTCTCTCCATAATTTAATCTAATATTTCCAATTGGAATTGGTTTTTTAAATCCCATAACAGGAGGGGTATTAGCTTTTACAATCCATGATTGCTCATCTGTATTTCCATATGTATCTGTAGCAACTAGTTTTAAAGTTCCAGTTGATGGATTTATTCCTAACCAATTACCAGCAGTGCCTCCTGTTACTGTGTAACTTGTAAGTGTTGCACCAGAAACTGCAATATTATTTTTAAACCATTGATAAGTTACATTTAAACCTGCTCCAATAGACACGCTAAATATTTGCGAATCAGCAACGCTTGAATTATCTAAATTTTGTGTCTTTAAAATTAAATTTGTATTTAACGGTGAGTAACTAGCAATATTAACTTGTACAGGATCAAGAACATTTACACTCCATGCACAATTTCCAGCATCATACCCATCAGTAAAACCCACCACAACACTTTGTCCATTACCTAGATATGTATAAGTTGGAGCAAATTCTGACTGCGAAGTTGTTCCCGAACTTACAATCGCAGAAAATAAATCACTATGTGCTGAGTTCATAGTCCATGAGTATGTTAAAGTATCATTGTCACTATCATAGGTCTTTACGTTAAAATTTTGTGTATCATTGTACCACATATTAAGTGAAGATGACGTTGGATTCTTTGCAAAACATGTTGGTGCATGATTTTTATTTATAATCCAAGTTTGTGTAACAGGAGACCCTATTCCATTTGAAATTGTAGCTTCAAGAGTATTACTTGTTGCAGGATTTATTAATACGTTGTCCGAATCTAAATCTAGTAAATTTGTAACTCCAATTGTAACACCATTTAGTTTCCAAAGCACACCACAACTCACATCATTTGGAATTAATCCAAATCCAGTAGTTTTCGTTGAAAGAGTAGGAAATCTAATTGTTCCTGTTGATGGAAATAATGTTCCAGAAGTTGGAAATGCAGATACAATCGTACAACTATTATAAACTTGAGTATTCCAACTGCACTGAGTAGAATCGTAGCCATCACTCAAATCTGCAGAAATAACGTTAACACCTAATTGCGCAGAAGTTGGAGTAAAAGCACCAGTAAATGTTCCACTCGTTGCTATGGGAAATAAAATTCCTGTTCCTATTGTTAAGCCATTGTCTTTCCACGCGACCGAAGTTGTGTCTCCAACATCTGGATCAACAGAGGTCACTTGTAAGTTTTTAGTCTGACCTAAAGAAACATTTACAGTTGAACTGTTTAAAGGATTTTGCGAACAAATAGGCGCACTATTTTTAGCAACTGTCCAAGTCGCACTAGTTAAACCTGTTCCATTGGTAACTGTAGCTGTAATTAAATTATTTCCAGCAGAAAGTGAGCTTGAAGAAATTATTTTTATCGATTCAGTACCAGTAATATTAGTAGTTCCAATTTTCCAATTTACTGCACATCCAGGTGTAGTTGTATTCACAGTAAAAGTAGTTTGAGTTGTACCAAGTGCAGCAACTTTAAATGAACTCGAAGCTGGTAATACAGTTGCAATTGAACAATCTCCAGATACCGCAACATTCCAAGAACAACCACTATGATCATAGCCATCATAAATATCACCAACAATATTGTTATTACCCGTCTGTGAAATTTCTGGAGTAAACTGTGCAGAACTGGAACTCGCAGTTGCACCAAAAGGAACTAACGAAGCATGAGTAGAACCATTAATCTTCCAAGAAAATGTTAAAGAATCATTTTCAGCATCAGTAGCATTTGTTGTTAGAGTAATATTACTAGGGTATGATAGAGATTGACTTGGATTAGCTGGATTTTGTGAGCTACAAACTGCAGGTACGTTTCGAGTTAATCCCCATTGTTGTTCAACTGATTGTCCATATCCATTCGATAAAACAACTTTTATTAATCCAGTTCCAGATGTTAGATTAGAATTATTTGAACTTAAAATGTATCCTGGACTTGTTCCAACAGAAACTCCGTTCAAAAACCATTCAACACTACAAGCCGAATCATTTGCGATTACAGAAAAGTTTGTAGAATTAACATCGACACTTGGTAGGCGTACAGTACCTGATAAGGGTGAATAACTTGCAACAGAACAACTTGGAATTACTCTGACTGGCCAACTGCAAGTATTAGTTTCGTAGGTGTCATTCAAAATTGCTTGAATAGAACCTAAACCTACAAAACTGGAATCTGGAGTAAATGTTGCAGTCGAATTATTTCCAGAAGGTACTGCAGAAATAATGGATCCCAATTGAACAACTCCATTATATTTCCAAGACGTTGAGATACTATCCGTATCTTGATCTGTTCCTGTTGATGTAAAATTTTGAGATGCTCCGACCCCGACTTGAATTGGAGCTCCTACAAGAGGAGCTTGAACAGAACAAGTAGGTAAAGAATTTTTTATTACTGTCCAGTTTGCAGAAGTTGATCCTGTTCCGCTGCTTACAGTTCCAATTAAACTATTTGCTCCTGTTAATAAATAAGATGACGGGATTAGTTTAGTGCTCTCTAAACCTGATAACGCAATTCCATTTAAGGTCCATAAAACAGAACAACCAGGAGTGGAAGTATTTATTTGAAAAATATTTTGATAGGCATCAGAGCTTAATGCTCTAGGCATTGCAGAAATAGGAGAAGAAGAAGAGATCGAACAATCACCTGCAACACTTACATTCCAACTGCAGCTTGAAGAATCGTATCCATCATTAATTTCAGCAATCACTGAATTATTTCCAACATGCGAAATGGCAGTATCAAATTGGGCCTGGGAGCTAGTTGCTAAATTATTATAAGAAAATAAATGTGTAATATCTATTGCACCATTTAATTTCCAATTAAAAGTTAAAGTATCAGCATCAATGTCATTTGCATTAGCTGTGAAAGTTACATCATTTGGAAAATTCACTGATACTGTTGGATTAGAAGGTGTTTGCGATGGACACGTTGGCACTCTATTTTTTGTTAATGTCCATGATTGAGTTGCAGGAGTTCCATAACCAGAAGAAACAGTTGCTACTAGAGTATTTGTTTCTTGATTTAATAAGACATCAAGACTATTCAAAGTCAAAAAAGAACTTGTACTTATTTGCGATCCATTTAATGTCCAAGTTGTAGTGCAAGAACTATCATTTGGTGTAACAGCAAAAGAACTATTTACCGATGCAGTTCTTGAAATTTTCAAACTGTTGTTTAAGGGCGTGTGGGATACAATTGTACATGCCGAAATTACTTTTATTGGCCATCCACAAATCACTTCGTCCAGTCCATCATTGAGAACAGTATTAAGTGTCCCCAATCCAACTTGAGCATCAGATGGTGTTAATAGAGCGGCACTTCCAACAGCATTACTACTTGAATTTAATATCGTAGGACTAACTGATGTATTATTAATATTCCATGAATACGAAATTGAATCCTGATCGTAATCTGAACCCACAACAGAAAATGGAATCGATGCACCCACACTTGTTGTAATTAAAGAAGTATTCACAGGAGTTTGCACACAGGTGGGTGGCGTGTTTTTAAAAACTGTCCATGTCTTAAGTAAGGAACCTCCACCACTATGAGTTTGTGCAGATAAAATATTTGCACCATTTAAAAAATCTACTGAAGCCATTGATCGTAGTGAATCAGTACCTGCTAGTGGAATATTATTTAATTTCCAATCAACAACACAACCATTTGAAGCAGTGTTAACTTGAAAAACATTTATTATACTATCAGCTTTTGCAACTTTCGCATTATCAGCTACTGGCAAAGTAGAAACAATAGAGCAGTCACCCGATATATTAACATTCCATTCACAATTTGATTTATCTAGACCGTCACTAATTTCTGCCGTTAATTTTCTTATTCCAACAAAATTACCATCTGGTGTGAATTGTATTTGACTTGCAGTATTTGCATTAATAGAAGTTGTAATTTTATCTGATGCCTGATTATCTATTTTCCATTCAAAAATTACATCGTCACCATCTCCATCAGTGGCAGATGCTAAAAAGGCAGTTGATATTCCAACAGGTGCAGAAATTTGAGAACTATTTGCAGGAATCGTTGAAGCACAAGTTGGGATTTTATTTTTTTGCACAACCCATTCATGGGTACTTATACCTTTTGAACTACTTGCTTTTACAACTAATTTGTTAAGTCCCTCTTGAAAAAGATCAGAACTTATTTGTGCAATTCCATCAGCAGATTGAATTTCGGTTGTACTGCCATTGATATAATATTTTATCGTACAACCATCAGTGCTTGTAATAGAAGTAAATGTTGTTTGGGTCGTAGAAGATGAAGCTATTTTAACAGTTTTTTTATCAGGTACAACTGATGAAAACGTGCAATCAACAGAATCCCCTGATGAGACATTTAAATTAGAAAAATCGCCACTACTACTATTTTGATTACATGAAACTTGTATTAACATGATATAAAAAAATATAAACTTTATACTTTTTTTAATCCGCAAAATAATTTTAAACATATTATAATCCATTTGATAATCTCCCACTACAATATTGTCGGAATAATCGACAAAAAACTTTAATTAAGAAGTAGAGGCATGAAGAAAAATATTTATTCTTAGTTTGAGTCAATGAAAAGTCTGTAAGACCATTAATTTCGTTTTAACCACAAACTTTAGTTTGGATTTTCATAATACGGGGTGATTCAAAAATCGCCCCCAACAAACAAGAAAATAACTGCTTATGATTATGTCTGATATAATCGCGAAGCAATCAGACTTAGTAACGAGCAGTAACAGAGGGTGATTGAAAATCACCCCAGACAAACAAGAAAATAACTGCACGTTATTATGTCTGATATAATTGCGAAGCAATCAGACTTAATAACGTGCAGTTATTTGAAAAATTGAAATTGAATACCAACAAGCACATCTAATTGTTTTAAATTTGCATTGTTAGGTCCGGAATGGACTTGATATCTTACTAATGAATACGCAGCATAATTTTCAAAAACCTGGTACTCCCATCCTATTCCAGCTCCAAATCCTGAATAAGGTGATTGAACAGACTGAAATTGTCTTTGATGAAAAGAACCTTGTAAAAAAAATCTATGTTTATCTAAATTAGAATAATTAATTTCATGAAAATTTATATGATCACCTGTTGGTTTTTGAAAAGGAAAATAATTAATACTTAAGTCTGGACCGTAACCCATATCACCTGAAATTGTTTTCGACATAAACAATGTATATCCTATATTATATTCGACATGTTCCATTATAGGAAAAGCACCACTTACCGCATAGATTCCTGGCTTACTCAGAGTAACTGATGCCGCATCTGCACTAGCCTTTAGAGAATAGATTCCTCCCATAAAAGTAACCTTTTGAGCATTGACAAATAGTCCTGAAAATATAATAAAAAATATTGTCACTAATTTCATTAACTTGCCTTTTGATCTTGATTAAAAACTTCATCATTTTCTATTTTTTTCTCTTTAAAAATATCATTTTGTTCTTTAAATATTTTAGCCACTTTCTCTCGAGCTTCTCCAACTCTAAATAAATCAACTGATAAACGATCAAATGTTTTAAAATATTCTATCAATCTAATTTTTTGTCTATCTGAAAAATGAATATCAATTAAGGTTCTTTGCTTTTTAGTTAAATTAAATAAAGCAAGTGCCCAATCTTCCATAGAAACATTTTGAACTACATTTTTTAATTCTAAATCAGTTCCTTCAAGCACTTTATAAAATGGAGGACGACTTTGTCGAATCAAAGAATTTTCTACTGAAGCTCCATAAATTTCCTTTTCAATTACTGGATCGACAATTTTAAGAAAGTCTAACAAATCTACTTCTCGTTTATAGTCTTCAATCTTTTTAAATGTTTTTAAAGGTTTCATACTTAATAATTTTTGCTTATATTGATCAACCTTATCTTGTGGAATCGGACTTGGTCTAAAATCTGATTTAAGTAAAACTCCCCAATTTCCAGGTACAACTTCTCTTGCAATTGGTAACGATAATGAACATGGTAAATCAACTAAAATTGCCATTGAATAATCCCAAGACAAACTTTTCAAAAAGTCTGTAAGTTCATTTGTATTCAACCTCCAACATAGAATTAAAAAATGATTCCAAATGCTCTTTTCTTCTTGTCTTAAATTTTTTACTAATCGATTCATAACTTCAATACATCGTGGAGTAATTTCACCAGGATTAGAAAGTGCCTCAAGCCAAAGACTATGCGAAGAAAGTGCAAACACCTTAGTTCTTAAGTCTTCAGGAAACTCGGCAAGCAAGGCTCCAAGTGATTGAGAATCTTCTTTACAAAATTTATCTAAGATAATCATATCATGAAGATCTGGAAATGATTTACTTTGCACAAGAGTTTGGATTAAGCTCTTAATAATTTCCATCATTTTGATAGGATCATTTAAACGTAGGTCACGCATACCATCATTGCCTGAGCTATGATCTTTACTTCCACTTGAAGATGAAGGCGAACTCATACTCATTGAGAGGCCTCCGCCTCCTCCTGAACCACTACTTCCCTCAGGAAAGTCGATTTTAATATTATTGATTGCTTTCACTACACGATTTAAAGATAAAAAAGAAATTATTAAAATAATTAGTCCAAACATACCAACAAAAATTAATCCAATAAATATTAACCAACGTGTATAACTTGTGGCATCCTTTTCAGCCATCCAACTTTTTCTTTGTACTTCAATTGTATCTCGTCCAGTTATTAAATGTAATGATAAAAAAAGTCCTTGTTTTATTTCATCTACTTGTTCCTCAGTCAATTCAGGTGGAATCAAAACTTTTACATTAACTCTATTCACTCGACTTAAAAGTGCATAATCAGATTTATCAGGATCATCCCATTCATCTTTTATTTCATCATCTGGTTCATAAAAAGGAAGTGCATCCTTATTGTTGTTATTCTGAGTGTTACGATGTATAGGATCAATTTCAATAAATATCGCAAAAGGTTTATTAGGAATGAGATCATTCATAATCTGACTTGCATCTTTGAATAAAACTTTTTCAACTTGAATAACACGTGGGTGTTTACGATTATTTTCTGCAAACAATAGATTTATAAAAAAAACACTTATTAATAAATATGATAAAATTATTTTCATTATTTAATCTCCCGATTAAGGGGTTCTATAAGTAACATGATTGTTCTAGATAAATCAAATTTTGACTGCTCTTTTACTTTTTCTGGTTTTTTTCCAACTTCGACTGCAGATTCATTTATTTCTTTTTGAGCAGTAATAATTTTTTTTATTTGTTCATCTGATAACTCCATTTCACCATACCCTCCAACTCGAATTCGATTCATTGGTATTCCCAATTCATGTAAATATCTCATTGTTGCAACAGACCTGAGAGCAGAAAGCTCCAAGTTATCTTTAAATCTTGAGCTTTTATTTTTTACCTTTTTAGAATCTGTAAAGGCTCTTATTCCAACTTGATAATCGTTTATATATGGTGAATATGTTTTTACAAAATCAGATAATGTTTTTTTTCCTTTAGAAGTTAATTCAATCTTTGAAAATTTAAAAAAAGAAATGCCTGGAAATTCAATAAGTAAAAAATTATCATTAGGATAAATCTTCCCAATTAGCTTTTCTGCCATTGACTTTGATACTTCAGTTAGGGCCGGAGCTTGATCATAACCGGTGGTTTGACTTTGCCCACTATTATTTTTTGCTAAAAACTCGAGTTTCATTTTGTTTTGAGTTTGTACTCGATCGGCGGAAAAGAATAGTACGAAGAAAGTCAAAAGCAAAGTCACCATATCTCCATAAGATATGGCCCAAGTTCCCTCACTATCAACTTCTTGATGGTGCTTAGAATGTCTGTCACGTTTCACTCTTAAACTCATTTAACTAGCCTTATTCTTTAAATTATCATTATCTTCGTTGGATAAAGACTGAAAAGGATTATAGTTCTGTTCTTCTGGAACTAAAGTATTTAATACTTCTTGAATTTCTAATTGAGAAGAACCTTTCATTGTTAACAAAATATATTGTATTGCAATTTCTGCATACTCTTCTTCTTCATCTGCTTTTTTTAACAAGATTTCAGCTGCGGGTTGTACTATTAAGTTTGCTGTAACTAATCCATACATAGTTGCCAAAAGTGCAATAGCCATTTCTAAACCTGTTTGTTTTACATCTACTCCTTGTGTAATTCCTCGCATAACATTTATTAATCCCAGAACTGTTCCCATTAAACCAAAAGCCGGTGGATACTTAGCAATTGATTTTATTGAATTGGATATTTTTGCTAATCGTTTAATATTTTGATAAATTTTTTCTCGTAAAATAAATTCAACTTTTTCTTCGTTAAATCCAAGACTCATTAAATCAAAACCATCACGCAAAATTTTTGTACTTAAATCTTTTTCTTTAAAAGTTGTAACTAAATTTGGATCTCTCGTTGCTTCAAAGCAGTTTTTCAAAACTTTTTTATAGCGCCTGTTTTCCCCTCTAAATAAAACTTTGATAGAATAGAATACTTCGTTCCTATACTCCCAAGGTAATATTGATAATGCCACGGCAAATGTTCCACCTGCCACTAGAATAAATGCAATAAAATCAAGATAGTTTAATAAATTTTGATTAAGATGCAAAATAGCTAAGGTAAATATTACTACACCACTAAGAAGAGTTAATAAATATGCAACCATTATTCTCCTCCCTTTTTTAGATTTTGCAATTTTTCTAATACATTTCTCGTCTCTACTGCTGACGGATCAATATCAAGTGCTTTTGAATAATAAAATATAGCTTGTGAAATATTTCTTTCTAAGTAGTATATATTTCCCATAAAACTATAGTAGATACCAACTGAAGGGTAAGCTCCCATCATTGATGAAATTTTTTGTTTTGCAATATCATATTGTTTTATCTGAATTAATCTTTGGATATCAGCCACAGAGGATGCAATTTCATTTAATATTTTAACTTGATTATTTGGATTGATAGAAAACGTTTTTTGTTCTTTTAAATTTAATTTTATTTCAACTTGACGGTCAGACGCACCCGTTGGTACAAAAATTTGTTCAGGTTCAAATGCCACGCGATTCACTGATATAATAAATGCATCACCTGTTTTAAGTTCTCCAATATCATTTATATTTATAGGTGTTTTTCCAATTGATTTTCGAGCTCCATTTTTAGAGATAACCTCAACATCAGCTTCTGCTGGATAACTTTCTACTTTTAATGATGCAGAAGAACACCCAACTAAAAACAGAATCATTAATAGAATGTTTCTTAATCTCATTATCAATATTATTTTCATTTTCATATCAATCACCTCAACAATGCACTCATCGGCTAAGAAATCACAAACTTGAATAAAATGAAACAAAACCAGACAAAAGTATTGATGAAAGTATTGAAATTAGTTTTTGAAAGTTAAAATAAAAGCAGCTCAACAATTCGAGCTGCTTTTATTTTTGTGAAACCGATATTATTAATCAGCAATAATAATACTTGAAATTGATCTAGTAAAAATTGAAGGCGTTAAAAAAGGAATTGTTCCTAAATGAGTAAGTATTCCAGAGCTGCTATCGAGTTGAAATTTTTCAACCGTATTAAACGATGATGAAGCACTTGTTATCAGTACAGTATGATCAGGAAGCTCTACAATTTCAGATATCCCTTGTAAAACACTCAAATCATTATATGCAAGAATTGGATTTGCAATAGAGTTATTAGTTATATCATATGAATAAACTTGATTTATAGCACCAGTATTATTTCCATATGCAACTAAAAGCTTCCCAGAGGAATGGTATAACATTGCCGTAGGAAAATGATTAATTGTTGGTGCTGCGATAGAAGCTAAACAGTCTACAGCAGTAGAATAACCAGTTTTAGCAATTAAATTTATTCTATTATTAACTGAGGCGGCAGTAAATGCATGTGCAAAAATTATAGTATCATCTGGCCCTTTTTCTATTTTTGAAATATTCGTTGCAGAAGCCGTACATGATCCTGCAGGATTATTTACATAAGGATTACCTCCTATAGAAATACGCGTACCAGAAGAGGTTATTTTTTCAATTGAAGTACTTTTACTTATTAATAAACCACCTGTGTAGTCAAAAATCATATCTTTAACACTACTATTAAGATTTGAATTAATTAAATACGAAGAATAACCACTCCCGTCCTTGGCAATCATTTCTACCCTTCGACCAGCAGAATTTTCAATTAAAGCTAAAATATAGTTTGGATTATAATCTAAAAGTGCAACAGGGCTATCTCCTTGAGAAGCTGTAAAGTCCCTTAAAACATTTATAAGTTTTCCAGAAATATCATATTTAGCAATAACTTGACTTGGAGCTGATAAAGTTACTCCCAAGCCTGCATAACTTGTACCTGATGATAAATAAATATAATGAGTATCCAATACAGGGGTTGGGGTTGGCGTTGGCGTTGGGGTATTACTTAGATCCTCAGTTGGAGTTTGGGTTACATCAGAAGGATCATTTGTTGAAGTTGAGTCTGCTAATAGTGATGATTCAACTTCTTTCTTTTTAGCACATGAGCTTAATATTAAGTTCAATATGATGAAAATAAAGATAAGACACTCTTTCACTAACTTGATATTGAATGAAAAATTATTTAATTTTAATTTCAAAATATATTTCCTCCTAAAATTATAACTATTGTATTAGTTTATTCGGAATTATTTAGAAATACTTAACTATAAAAATAGAAGATTTAATTTTTTTTGTATATAAATTAAACAATTTTTTGTCTTTTCTCAAATCAAGACAGATATTATATATAAAAAACAATTCGTTAAAAAAAGTATATTTTTATTTCATTAATTAGAAAATAAATTATTTAATTAATAATTTATTTTCTAATTTCTCAAAATCAAACAAAAATTAAAAAACTAAAATTGATTCCATAAATACTGATTTGTTACCTCATGATGGAATTGAATTTCAGAAGGCTTAATCATTGAACCAAGAGCTTTAGGACAACGATCAGCTTGTGCTAATTTTAAATCAGCAAAACGAGCTTGAACATTTTCCCCCAATATTTCTGCCATAAATCTACTTTGTTTAAATAATTTTACTGCATCATAAATATTGTCTGGTAAAAAGCGAGTCCGAGTTTTTTTATCGTTATCTGCAGCATCGTTAGCAGCACCTTCTAATCCAATTTTTGCAAGAGTATACATAACCATATATGGATTTGCATCTGGACCAACAGATCGCACTTCAATTCGAGATGATTTTTCATTACCCCATGGAATTCGAACCATTGCACCTCTATTGTTTGCAGAAACTTTAATTTGATTAGGAGCTTCATAATGTGGATCTAGTCTTCTATAAGCATTAACACTTGGATTTAATACCAAGCAAACATCATCTGCATTATTTAGTATACGATCTACAAAATCCCAACCAATTTTTGACAAACGATCTGGTCCTTTTTCATCATAAAATATATTTTTACCTTTTTTACCAACAGAAATATTTGTATGCATGCCATTTCCATTAACGCCAGTTACAGGCTTTGGTAAAAAGCTTGCTGTCATATCTAAGTTATGTGCTACTTGACGACAAAGTAATTTATAAAGTTGAACCTGATCAGCCCCAATAAGCATGTCAGTATAACTATAATTCATTTCAAATTGTGATGGTGCAACTTCCGGATGGTCTTTTTCATTTGAAAATCCCATAGCTCTTTGAGCCTCAGCAGCACGGTCAATAAATATTCTTAATGGGTCATTTGGCAATGAATGATAATAACCGCCTGTAGAAATAAAATCAAATTTACCAGTTTCATGATAATGTCTTTCGGCATCTTTTCCTTTAAATAAAAAACCTTCAATTTCATTAGCAGCGAACAAAACAGTTTCACTATCTTTATACACATTATTCATGTAAGCTCTTAACTGGCCTCTCATGTCTGCAACATACAAACCACCGTCTCTTGCGCAAACTTCTGCAAATGTTAATACTTTCCCTGGACCAAACACATCAGAAGGTAGCCAATAAAAAGCCGACCAATCAATTTTTAATCTTAAATCAGATTCATGTTGTTGCGAAAACCCTCTAATGGAAGAGCCATCAAACGATAAATTATCATGGTTTTTTAATAAAAACTTTTTATCATAATCCAACATATGAAGGCGACCTTCTAAGTCAGTAAAACAAACAGTAACAGCTTTTATTCGCTTCTCATCAGTTAAATATTTAACTCGTTTTTCACGCGCTTGTTCTTCAGTAATGCGTGACATTCTCTCTTCTTTTGTCTGAAGATTGAGTTGTTCTAATTCATCATAAGATAATTCTAAAAAACTTCTTAACTCTGCCATAACTCTCTCCTTTAATTTGGGTTTATTAAATTACCACTATAATACTGCTAATGATTTGGGATGATTTTCAATCACCCATGTTACACTAAAATTTTTCCATATTAATGTTAAACTTATGCAAGTTAAACACTAATTGTTCATGTTTAATTATTAATTGTATCAATTATGTATTAAATCAACATAAAAATAAGTAATGCCAAGCTTCAAGTAAAAACCGCATCACCTTCAAAAATAGTCGAATTATCCACAATTATTCGTAGTTTAATTTGAGCAGTTTTAGCTAGCATTGCGCTGACTCCACAATACTTACTCATTGACATAGTTACCGATTTAATAATTTTCTCCTTAGATTCAACTAACGAAACAACGTTATCAAATAAATAATCAATTTTTATTACTGAAAATACTGATGGATGACCATTTGTTAACTCAGCATCAGCATTAATATAAAATTTTCCATATTCGACTCTCATTTTTTTTAACAATGACACAACATCCATCCCTGTACAGCCGCACATTCCCGCTAAGACATATTCCTTTGGAGATGGACCTTGATTCGTCCCACCAAATTCAGCTTTTGCATCCATCACTACGTTATGTCCCCGCACCTCTGAATCAAATCTCATTCCGCCTTTAAATGTACATACTGTTTTCACATCAACTCCTTCTGTTATTATACTCATTGCTATTACTTTAGTTTGTGTATTCATTATACTGGGAGATTGTAAATCACCTCCAATAAACAAAAAATAACTGCTTATGATTATGTCTGATATTATCAGCGAAGCTGATGAGACTTAATCATTAGCAGTTAATATCTGAAGCAGATATTTTGCATTTGTCCACAACATCACACCTCGTCAATAGTATTAAAAAACTTCTTCAACCTTTTAACGTGCAATTCTAGCCCTAAATTGCTATTCTGCAACGAGTGTTACTTTTCATAATACGGGGTGATTGAAAATCGCCCCAAACAAACAAGAGAATAACGGCGCATGATTATGTCTGATATAATCGCGAAGCGATCAGACTTAATCATGAGCAGTTATTATGAAAACACAAACGTAAGTTTGGGTTTTCATAATACAGGGTGATTGAAAATCGCCCCAAACAAACAAGAGAATAACGGCGCATGATTTTGTCTCGCATATAATCGCGAAGCGATCAGACTTAATCATGAGCAGTTATTTACTTTTAAATACTCATCACAAGAAAAGTACATTTTAATGGAGCAACTATGAATAGCGAAATTTTAATAACATTAATTATAAGTCTGATTTGTGGAGGAGCAGCTGCTCTTCTTATAGATAAATACCTTTACATTCTTGAAAAAAAAAGAGCCCAATCTGAAGCAAAAGATATATTAGATAAAGCACAAGACGCAGCAGAACTTCTTGAAATGGATCAAAAAGAATATCTTCTTGAGATCGAAGAAGACTTATGGGGAAAAGCAGAACCAGAACACTTAAAATTGGAAGAGAAAATTGAAGAACTTGAAGAGTTAATTCAAGAAAAGAAATCAAATTTAGATGAAAATATAAAAGAAGTTAAGAAAAAAGCCGAGCCCAAGTTTCAAAACTTTAAATCTAAAGAAGATCTTTTTCAAAAGTTAAGCTCAAGAGTAGAAAGCTTAAAAAAGAATTCAATAGATTTTAAAAATAAAATTATCGACTCCCTTTCTGAAAAATTAAAATCCTCTAAAGAAGAATTTAAAAAAGAACTCATACAAAATTTAACTCAAGAAGCAGAAATAAGCGCCAACAAAAGAGCCACTTATTTTCTTAATGAAGTAACTTTATCTAGTGAATCATTGGCAAAAAGAATTTTAGCAACAGCAATTGATCGATTTGCACGTCCATATTGTTCAGAAAAAGGTTTAGGATTGATTGAATTTTCTGATGATTACCAAAGAAAAAATTTAATTGATAAAGATAATAAAAATTTAAACTTAATTCAAGAACTGACGGGTTGTGATTTAATTATTGATAATGAAACAAATTATATCAATATTGCTGGCTTTGATCCTGTTCGCAGAGAACTTACTCGACGAACATTGGAAAAATTATTAAAAGAAAAAAAATCAATTTACCCAGATCTTATTAAACGTCGCTATGAAGATGCTAAAAGAGAACTTTTCAAACAAATTAAAAACGACGGTGATATGCTCGCAAAAGAACTTGGCTTATTCAATTTACATCCAGAAATTCGCCAAATGATGGGCTCTCTAAGATATCGTTACTCCTTTACACAAAATCAATATTTTCATTGTGGCGAAGTGGGTTGGCTATGCGGACTCCTAGCATCAGAACTTAATTTACCAATTAAGCAAGCGCGCCGAGCAGGAATGCTACATGATATTGGCAAATCCATGGATCACGCAATGGATGGTGGACACGCTGTCATAGGTGCTGATTTTATAAAAGCCAGAAACGAATCACCTGATGTCGTCCATGCTGTTCGCGCCCATCACTTTGATGAAGCCCCAAGTACCGATCTTGCCTATTTAGTTATAGCAGCTGATGCTATTTCAGGAGCGCGACCTGGAGCTCGAAGAAACACAATAGAATCCTACAACCAAAAAGTATCCGAACTTGAAGCAATCGCTAAATCTTTTAATGGAGTTGATGACTGTTATGTTTTAAGCGGAGGCCGAGAAGTTAGAATTATCGCAAATGGCAAAACACTTAACGATTCAAAAGCGTTAGAGCTTTCAAGAAGTGTCGCACAAAGAATTGAAGCAGAAGTCGCCTACCCTGGGCAAATTAAAGTTGTTGTTGTCAGAGCTACTCACTCACAAGAAACAACAAAGACAGCTCAACATTAATTTAGTTAATGAATCCCTCTTAAACAACTTAACTCATCCATTTTCAAAGATAAGACTTCTTTTTTATTTTTTAAACCAGCCAAAGCCATTCCCCTCTCAAATTGGTAAATCTTTGAATTGGTATCTGGATTTTTACTTAAAGGTTTTTCTCCACATATTTCAACAATACTTTTACTTGTTTTATAATTAATATATTCAGTTATCGAACCACAAAATGCTTTCACAGAATCAAAATGGTTCATAGAAGTAGAATAATCCAACCATAAAGTTTCAAGATAATTACATACTTCTGCTCTTTCTTCAGTACCCGCAGGAAATGATTTATTATTAATATAACTTAAACTTTCAACTCCACGCATAACTGAAGAATTTTTCTCTTTATTATATTCATATTTTTTTAAAAAATAAGCGATAACTGACTGTGGACGTAAATCTGAATATTTACCATTTCCTCGTCCAACATATAAATCAGCTGTTTTTTTATGTAAATTTTCATATGCAGAATTAAAAGATTTAATATTAGTATCATATAAATCCAAAGTATACTTTAACCATAAGTAAATTGGAGGTTCATTAGGATATACTAATGACCACAAACCTTCATCAGCATCAGCATTTCCAAATAAAACTGAGCGAAGCTCTTCAAGACGTTCACTGATATTCGATTGTTCAATTGCATTTTTAGTTTCTGTTGCAGACTTCATTACTTGACTGATTTTATTTACCACTTGCTTGTCTTCTTCTAAATCTTTATTTTGTTCATACCATATTTTATACTCTTGATTTACAGACAACTTTTCTTCTTGAAGTTTTTTCTGAACTTTAATTTCTTTATTTGTAAAAATTAATGCATCTTCTATTGATCCGATTAATTCTTTTGTTGCAGCAGCACACTCTTCCATTTTTTCTGAAGTTAGCTGTTTTTTTAGCGTTGATGTGATTCCAATAGCAAAGGCTTTTTTTAATTCATCAGATGAATCTCCGACAATATCTGAACTAGTATTACCCATTTGATTTATACTCTCCATCGTTTGAAAAACGTCATATGGAAATTTCTTTTTGTTGTATTGATCACCCAATTGTTTTCCAAGCGAACAAACAAAAGTATTACTCGAGTGATCAGTTATAGTATTTTTAACTTCCGCAAGAGATGCTTTTTGTCTTTCAAAGTTATTTCTTATTTGATTTAACTTATCATAAAATAAATTTCGTTGCTTTATCAGCTTTTGTAATTCTTGTGACATCTGATTTGCCATTGGCTGAAAGTTTTCAGATTTGTTTAAACTATTTGAAATTTCATCTAACTTTCCAGCTTGTGCTAATTTTAAGAATCTAACTTTTGTTGCAATTTTTGAAAATTCACATGTAGCTTTTAAAACTAATTTTTGATGTTCAGGATTTTTATCCATCTCAAGCGAATCATTATTTTTAGCCCTATCACCAATAAATTTAATTACTGAGGCTACTCCTACAACTCCAATTACCCATGGAACAGCCACACTCATTTTTGAATTTACTGCAATAAACATGGCAAAGGGAGCCATACTTGTTACCAAATCACTCACTGCTACTAGCAACTTGCCTGTTGTTAATATTTTTTCACTGCACTTTGAATTAACTAATGAATTATTATTTAACGACTTAGTGATCGTATCAACTCCATGCAAGAGCCCTGTAATTTCAGAAGAAAAACCACCAAGATTTTCTGACATATTATCTTTATCTTCCCAAATCGACATTACATTTGAAGCCGAAGCTTGCATTTCTTTTTGTTTTGCAATCATTTCCTGGATGTCAGTATCATCTTTGCATTCTTCTGCTTTAGATATTTCTTTTAAAGCTAAAGACAAGTCATCCAATGCCTGAACAATATCTTTATTTTGATTTTCAATTAAAGAACAAGCTACTGATTTGGGTTCTCCACCCAATAAAGTTTTTTGTAAAGAATCATTTTGTTGGTTTTGAGTATTAGAATTAGATACCTCTTCTTGAAAAGTCTCCTGACTGGGTTGAATTCTTTTTCTTAATACTAGATCTGCAAATACATATGAAGTATTAGAAAGCATTATCGTCACTAAAATTACACTCAAAATCCTTTTGAATTGCATTTCAATCTCCTAGAATTCACTCTTCATGGCGAATAAATTTAAAAGTATAAATTTTTATAAAAATAACTTCTCATGATTAAGTCTGATCAAATCGCAAAAACTATCAGTCTTTTAATCATGAGCGATTTAGATATACTTATATAAATCAAAGAGATTTTTTTAGGGTAAACTTATTACTAATTAGTAATTATTTCGAAATTTTTGCCAAAAAATGGCATAAAAAAACCCTGAGTTTTATGCTCAGGGTTTTTATTGAAACTGATTTATATTATAAATTTTGAAATTTATAATCTATAAAAAAAATTATCTCTTAGAGAATTGACAACTTCTACGAGCTCCATGTTTACCGTATTTTTTACGTTCAACCATTCTTGGATCTCTTGTAACAAAACCGGCTTTTTTCAAAGATGGTCTATTATCAGAATTAAACGCAATTAAAGCTCTAGTTAAACCAAGACGAATTGCTCCCGCTTGTCCAGTCTCTCCACCACCAGCAACAGTTGCCATGATATCAAACTTTCCCGCTTGTTGAACAACTTCTAAAGGCTGAAGTATAATCATTCTTGAAACAGCTTTTTTAAGAACTTTTTCTGTTTCAACTCCGTTGATAACAACATTTCCTTTTCCAGGCTTAATAAAAACACGAGCTGTGCTTGTTTTTCTTCTGCCTGTTCCATAATAATATTTTTCTGTAGCCATTTATTGTTTCCCTTTTGAATTTTTTTATAAGTCTTTAATTAATGTTTAATCACTAAAGGTAAAGGTTTTTGAACAGCATGAATGTGTTCAGCATTTTTGTAAACCTTTAATTTTTTAAGAATGCTAGTAGATAATTTATTTGTTGGTAACATTCCTCGAACAGCTTCTGAAATTACAAATGTTGAATCATCTATCATCATTTGTGCTGCTGATTTTTCTTTTAATGAACCGAAAAATCTAGTGTGACTGTAATATTTTTTCTGAACAGCTTTATTACCTGTCATTTTGATTTTATCGGAGTTAATAACAACTACAAAATCACCACAATCTACGTTAGGTGTAAATATAGGCTTATTTTTTCCTCTAAGTACATTAGCTACTTCAGTTGCTAAACGGCCAAGTGTAAGATCTGTAGCATCAACGATCCACCATGCTCTTTTTACTTCATCTTGTTTTGCGATCCAAGTTTTCATATTCCAAAACTCCAAAATACTATGTTTGATTGACTTGTGAAGATGCTGTTCTAAATTTGTAGACATCTCTTGTCAAGCTCTTGTGAATAATAAACCTTTTTTAAAAATAAACCTTGTGGAGCGGCAGTCCATCCTGCCAGGGTCCTATCCTGCATTTTAATCAAATTTATAATTTCACCAGGCTCGATACTATCTTTACAAAATAAAAATTGAGTTCCAACAATATTTCTTACCATCTGCTTTAAAAATCCGTCTCCAGTTATTTCAAAGTGGTATAAATACTTGCTTTTTTGAGTCCATTTGGCTTTAAATACTGTACGAACTGTTGATGCCAACTCAGTACCTCGGGATTGAAAACATTTAAAATCATGGGTACCTTCAATTAATTTTGATATTCTATTAAGACGCTCAAGGTCAAACTTATGGGGATACCACAAACAATAGCGGTTTAAAAAAACAGGGGGCGTCGGTCCTGTGTGCACCACATAGCGATAAGTTTTTGCCTCACATGAAAACAAAGAATGAAAATCATCTGGCGCCAACCATACTTTTTTTACCGCTATAGAGGTTGGCAAACTAGATTTTAAAGCCCAAGCAAATTTAATTCCTCGAGGATCCCGAGGGACATCACAATGTACAATTTGAGCCAAAGCATGAACTCCAGCATCTGTTCTTCCGGATGAGTTACATTGTATTGGTTGATGAAATAATTTTGAAATTGCACTTTCAAGTTGTTCTTGAACACTTGAAACAGCTTTACCGTATGTTGAGGAATTTTGTTTTTGCCAACCACAAAAATCAGTCCCATCGTAAGCTATTTTAAGTTTTAATCTAAAAGTCAAATCCAACTCCAGCATTGATCATGTTTGAAGTAACGTTTCTATTTTTCTGAAACCCCTGAAAAGCTCGAGCTTCAATGTCTAACCAAACATTTCCAATACCATATTCAGCATCTAAAATAAAAGCACTTTCATCATCTAGTGCGCCAATATTTAATTTAATTCCAGCAGCAGCTGTTGCAGCTTGAGCTGTAATCATATTTTGCTTTCCGCCATCATCACGTCTTTCCATTAATAAAAAAGGAGCATAACCACCTGTGATATAGGGCACTCCCCAAGGTCTTTTAGTATATTGAAATTTATAAGTTAAGCTCATGTGATTTGGAAATAAATAAAATGTATATCTCTCTCTAGCCTGCTCTTCAGGATGGTTTTTAAAACGACCATAGGCAGAAGTTTGCGCCAACCCAGTCCCAATAGAAAAACTCCATACACCATATTTTGCTTTTTCCCAAAAGTACTCAAACAACATTGAATTTAAAGGATCATTACTATAAATATCTGAATAACTTAATTGCGTTTGAGCTGACCCTTCTGGCAAATCTATAGTTATTTGCGGTGGAGAAATCCTCCCCATTCTCAGAGAGGCTCCATTATGATGTTCTGACAAATCTACTTTATATAAATAAGAACCATCACTAGTAGTTTTTAATAAACCATTTCTGTAGTTTTCTTGATTTGGTTTAACCTCAACAGCTTCACCAACTTCTTTTTCATCATTCGTTTCCGATTCCGTATATAAATATGCGCCATCTTCATCAACGCCTTCAAAACCTTTATCAGGACTTGTTAGTAATGAACTTGAGTCAGTTTTTGAACCATCATTGTTGTCGGTATTTTCAAAGTCGCTATTTTCTAACGAATCGTTTGTTGTTTGTGCATAGACTAAATTTCTACAAAAGATCAAACTACAACCAAAAACAAATATTATCGACCAAATTTTAAATCTCATATTTAGATTTGTTTTTTTACCATTGATCGAATTTATAGTTTTGTATTTTATATTTGAATTTTTTTTTTTATTTCCATGATTAATATCTATTTTTTTTCCATTATTTTTAATATAAAATAAACTGTAATTTGTTTTAAATTTAAACAAAAATAATCCTAAAAAAAACAAAAATATTATACCAACACTCAGACTCTTTAACCCAAAAGTTAAAACTAAACTTGCAACTCCAATCATCGGCCAAAGTAAAACACGAACGACAGCTCTATAAAAATCATTTTCTTTAATCTTATTTGCAACTCCAGGACTCCAAGAGTAATACCACTTTACAAATTTTGTACCTAGATTATTAGTTAATAAATAATTATTTCTGAAGCTTCTTAATATATCCAACTCTTTTGCCAAAGGTGTGCCAAAAGCTGCTGTAGCAATAAAACATTTTTGTCCGTCTAATAAACCTGTAACTTCTTCTGGAACAACAAAGTGATCTTCACATGTTAAATCAGATGTTTTAGTAAAATAAAAAACATTATTTGCATTATCAACATTGGCCAATCTAAAATAATAACCTTTGCCATTAGTAAGACCAGACATATAAGACTCATTCAGATAGTACGTCTTATCTACATTATTTGTGGTAATATCAAAGTAGTCTGATGTTGGATTTACATTAGCGAAATCACTAGTACTGCAGGTTTCTGATGCAGATTCCGAATAATAAAACCTAACCGCTTTATAATTTGTTCCCCCGGGAGCCTCATTGTAAGTTGTACTTTGTCTTGAATCATCTATATAAGCTTTTTTATCACCTTTAAAAAGTTTAAAATAACAAAACCCCTCATAATCTAAAGCAGTATCACCATCCTCTTTACAAAAAGTGTGATTTGAGTAAGACCCCGCATTTAAATTTGCACCTGTCACATGAACCTGAAAAGGAGCAGAATCATCAAGATCACCATCTGAATTTGAATCGATCCCTATATTTAAGGATTTTGGTGCTGTCATCTCTGTTGCACAGCTAGTCCCCGCTCCAATAAAATTACAAAGTGCTGACCATTTTATATTTACAGTTATAGTTGAGTTTACTGTTATTGGAGATGATACAGAAGTTGGTGTTAATGAACCATCATCTGATTTTATTAAAACTCGAGATGAATCAGTAATGACGTCAGACTTATCCGTTTGAAATCTTATTACCAACTCAAGCTCAGGGTAAATTCTTCTAACATTACAAGGCGCCACTGTTTCTGTACAACTATTACAAGTAGAACTAGTAGATGCATCACAAGTACCAGCCATACCTCCATAAATTATTTGCGTGGTGCTCGACGAAGAAGTTGTTCCAGTGGTTACTGTCGTTGACGAAGATGATGATTTTTTTACAATATTTGATAAGGTAGATTCATCAAATTCTAAAGAGTTAATCTTCGCATCCACATGTGGGATAAAAAAAATAGTAAAGATAAATACAAAAGTTAAAATAGCATATACTTTTTTTCGGTGAGCCTTAGATTTTATGTCCATACCAATAAGCAGAACATAACCTCACACATCGGTCAATGGTGTTCAATATTCTTTTAAATTCAAACTTAATCATTAGTAGTCAAATAAGGGTGATTGAAAATCACCCCAACAAACAGGAAAATAACGGCGCATGATTTTGTCTCGTATAATCAGCGAAGCTGATCAGACTTAATCATGAGCAGTTATTATTTTTTCTGCAATTTGAATTCCGTTAAGAGCAGCACCCTTTTTAATGTTATCGCTTACAATCCATAACATCCAAGTTTTTAAATCGTTTGGATCTTTATGAACTCGCCCAACATAAACAGGATCTTTTCCTGAAACATCTAAAGCTGTTGGATATTGATTATGATCCTTAATAAATACTAAACCATCTTTGCCACTTAGTGCTTGATGAATTTGCTCCTCATTAATTTGTTTACTAAGAGTTACCCATACTGTTTCACTATGGGCATTTAATGCGGGAACTCGAACCGTGAAAGCAGAAACTTTTAATTTAGGTTCATTTAAAATTTTACGAGTTTCATTCATGATTTTTACTTCTTCTGAAGTGAAACCATCTTTATCGAAGGAACCAATTTGAGGTATACAATTAAATAAAATTTGTCTTGCAAAAGTTTGACTAGATATAGACTCAGGATATTTTTTAGTTTGATCTAATAACTCATCATAACCCGCTTGCCCTGCTCCACTTACCGCTTGATAACTCGACACTCTAACATCCTCTATACCGAACGAGTCCCGAAGAGGTTTAAGGGCCACAACTAACTGAATGGTAGAACAATTAGGATTTGCAATCAAACAAGGTTTTTTTAGTATTTCATTGGTCCAATTAACTTCGGGTACTATCAATGGAATTTCAGGATCCATTCTAAATGCTGCTGAATTATCTATTACATAAGCTCCAGCTTTAACAGCGATAGGCCCCCACTCTTTTGAAATGTCATCACCTGAAGAAAAAAACACTAAATCCAAACCTTCAAAACAATTTGTAGTTAATGTTTTAATTTCCCAAGATTTATTGTTTAATTCTATTTTTTTTCCCTGTGAAGCATCACTTGCAAAGGGTCTAAGCTCACTAACCGGAAATTTTCTTTCTGCCAAAAGTTGAACAAAAACCTTTCCAACCATTCCAGTGGCACCCACTAAACCAACTTTATACTGTTTCATTATTTTTTAGATCCTTCTTCTTCATGAGACTCATTTTCATCTGTAAATTCTTCTATTAAATCTTGATCAGGAGTTTGTGGAATTGGAGGATTATAAGCATTTGTTTTTATTTTCCGAGCACTTTTTCCCCATCTAAAAATTCCAAATAATGCACCTAAAACAGCGTATGTTAAAAATAAAACAAACAAATTAACTTCCGGCCTTAATGCAACAACTGTTAAAATTGCTACACCAACCACAAGGTAACGAAACGGATGTCTCTCTTTAAGATCTAAATCTTTAAAGCTGCGATATCTAAACGTACTGACCATTACAAAAGCTAATAAAAATGTCATAACTAATAACCCAATATTTCCATTGGGCTCTAATCCTAGATCATTAAAAGCCAAAACAGAACTGGCTACGATTCCTGCGGCCATCGGAATTGGTAAACCTTGAAAGTAACTTTTTTCAATTACGTTTGCTTGAACATTAAAACGCGCCAAGCGCAAAGCTCCACAAGCAACAAATAAAAAACATGCTAGCCAACCAATTCGACCAAAAGGTTGCAATGCCCATAAAAATAATAGAACTCCAGGAGCCATACCAAAACTACATAAATCACAAAGCGAATCATATTCTGCGCCAAACTTACTTGTAGATCTAGTAAGTCTTGCTAAACGGCCATCTAATAAATCAAATACAGAGGCTGCAACAATAGCATATGCTGCATATAAAAATTCACCCTTTATTGCCGATACAATTGCAAAGAAACCACAAAATAAGTTTCCAGTTGTCATTAAATTAGGTAAAATATAAATGTGCATTGATAATTTTTTACGAGGCATTTCGTCTGTCACAGAATTTCCTTTTATATTATATTCTACAACGTCTAAATTTGAATTTGTAGATAAATTAATGGGTTTAATATTATTTAAAAATTTATCATTAATGGAGCTACTTGATCTATTTTTTTCCCTGTTTTTTAAAAACTCTATTTCCATATTTAAACTTCTCCAAGGTATAAATTATAAAGGAAGGGCTCCAAATAAACTAAATGCAACATATAAGCCAGTAGCACTCAACACTGGAAGTGTTAAATTATCATCAAGCTTTCCTATTGGTAATATTTCAGAAAATGCACCCACTATTCCAGCAATAAAACTTAACATTACAATTTGCAATATCGTCATATTATAACGAATCATTTCTAAATTTCCATTTTTAAATTGTAAGTAAATGTAGGTCAAAATAAAACACACACCAAGTGCAGCTAAAAAACCTTCCAGACTTTTGTTTCCAGCTATTTTTGTTTTTCCAAACTTAATACCAAAAAAACTTGCTAATGGATCAGCAAAAGCCAAAAATAACAAGGCTAATGATACTATTTCGTGGGGAAAGAAAAGAGTTATAATGAGCACTCCAAATATTAAATATGTATTGCCAGAATATTTATCTATTTCGTTTTCCCTCATCACCATATGGAGGGTCCTAAGGGCAATATTATTAAATTTAGGTGAATACATTCTTAAAGTATCTGCCGCTACAGTTATTGTAGAAAAAAATACTAGCAAAACAATTGATACATCAAATTCTAAAATTGAATGTAGATAAGCAATTAATAATACTCCGCATGCATGCCACATTTTTCGAGCCAAATGCAGATCGGATCTCTTTTTTAAACCTAAGCTTTTCATAAACACAAATACCTCTTTGAAAACCAAGATAATCTATAAGAGTGCATTAATATCCGCAATATTTCTCTTTTGATAATTTATAGAACACATTGTCAGGAGATTTATGAATTATTCTGTTTTGTTTTTTAAATTTAATTAAATCTACTCTACTATGACTTCAAACTCTTTCCATAAAGGTCTCATATTACTGTCCTGAAGTTGAACTTTCAATTTATTAACACCAATACGTAACCTTATGAAATCAGTGGTATATTCTTTACCTGAAATAAAAATACTTCCTTCATAACCATTGCTTAAATTCAAAATACTCAATGGCAATTGATTACACTCGCCCGTCAATCGCAATGAGGTGTGATTCACTTTATAGCTCAACGCAAAATCGCAATTAATTTTAAGAACCTCTACTTCAAGTTCATTTATTTCTACATTTTCTTCCGCGTTACTTTCTATAGACTCAAATGGTTTAATTAGATCTAAACTATTATCAATTATATTGGTTATTATTGAGTTCGATTCTAGTTTCGATTCTGAAGCAGGCTTTCTTTCTTGATCAGTATTTTTAAATTCAATAATTTTTGAATTTATAGATCCCATCATTTCAAAAGGAATCCTCTCTGTGAAATCAGTGCTTAAATCAATTATGTACACTATCGATAATGTTAGTATTATTGATGTCAAAATTATGACTTGATATAAAAAGTTTTTTCTTCGAAATTTCATTCATTTTTTCTCTCGGCATTTTTTTGACAGGTGTTGAGTCTATAATGCATAGTGCTACTCTGATTTTTTTTTATGGAAGAAAACTTTTCTTAGACATTAGTTGTGTGCAACAATGTTTCTTAAAGACAATTCACCATCAACAGGAGGCATCGTGAAAAACAATTTCAAAAAACTAACTCTACAATTGGCTGGTCTAGCTTTGATTGCCAGTGGTTGTGCACCAAGCGCAAGTCAACTAAAGAAAGCAATTGAAAATGACCCTTCAATCGTTTTTGCAGCAATCGAAAAGGCACCCGATCAATTTATTGAAGTGGTTAATAAAGCTGCTCGAGAGGCTCAAACAAAAGCTCAACAAAAGGAAATGGAGCAAGAAACTAAAAAAAGAGATGCAGAATTTGCTAATCCTTTAAAACCAGCAATTGATGAAAGCAGACCTTTGATGGGACCTAAAGATGCCAAAATTACAATAGTTGAATATTCTGATTTTGAATGTCCATATTGCTCAAGAGGTTTTAGCACCATTCAACAGGTATTAAAAGAATACCCAACTCAAGTCAGAGTTTTATTTAAACATCTTCCACTGGATTTCCATCCTAAAGCAATGCCTGCAGCAAAATATTTTGAAGCGATTGCGATTCAAGACCCAGCTAAAGCTTTAAAATATCATGATGAGATTTTTTCTAATCAAGATAAATTAAGAAATGAAGGTGAAGCTTTTATGAAAAAAGTTGCTTCTGGACTTGGAATCAATATGGGTAAACTTGCAAAAGATCTTGCGTCTGAAGACGTTGCTAAGAAAATCCAAGCGGATATTGATGAAGCAAAAAGTTTTGAGTTTTCTGGAACTCCTGGTTTCATCATTAATGGTGTATCTTTAAAAGGTGCTTATCCTTTTGCAGAATTCAAAACTATTATAGATAAACATTTAGAGAAACTTAAATAACTGCTCATGATTAAGTCTGATCACTTCGCGATTTTATCAGACGTTATTTCAGTTTAAATGTAACAGGGATTCTTAATAAAGAATCCCTTTATTTTATGAGGACTCAAATGGAATTTACTCAAAGGATAAGTATTTTTTCTCCGGTAAAAGAGTTTTTAATTCTAATTACTGATACCCTAAAATCACTTTTTACCCCTCCATTAAGAGTTAGAGAAACCATTCAACAATTTTATTTTGTAGCTAATGGTAGTATTGGAATTGTAGTTTTTTGCGTGTGCTTTGCCGCAATTGTTACAATACTTGAATCTTCTTTTCATATGAAATTAGTAATTAAAGATGATTCGATGGTACCAGGATTTGCGGCAATGTTAATTTTAAGAGAATTAGGTGCAGTAGTTACTGCTTTATTACTTACTTCTAGAGTAGGTGCAGGATTCGCAGCTGAAGTTGGCTCCATGAAAGTCACTGAACAAATTGATGCACTTAAAATGTTAGGTATTGATCCCATAAGATTCATAGTTGTTCCTAGACTTATTGCCTGTACACTTGGGACAATGATTCTTACAATAATTGCAAATGTTGTTTGTATTTACTGTGCAATTATAGTTAGTGAAATTTCGTTAGGATTTACTCCATCAATGTTTTTATCAGCAATGACTAGATTTGTTTCCATGCAGGATTTTATTTTTGCCACTATTAAAGGGGCTACATTTGGAGCCGTTATTCCAATTATTAGTTGTTATTTTGGATTTCGATGTAAATCGGGAGCTGAGGGAGTGGGGCTAGCAACTACAAACAGTGTTGTTGCAAGTTCGGTTTCAATATTTATTATAGACTTTGTATTATCATATATATTTACATATTTTTATTAACATGAATCTAGTCTAGTATTTTTGAAGTAGCGATCAGACTTCACCATGAGAAGTTCTCTACTTTAGTCTATTGAGTTATTTTGAGAATAAACCGAATCACTCTTTGATTAACTTCGCAGAAATTTTATAAATTTTATCACTCATACTCTGCGAAAAAGGATTGAAGATGAAAGTCGAAACTAAAGTTGGATTATTATTCATAGTGACTGTCGTTTTTGTAATGATGTTTGCATCAATGATGGGTTTGCTAAATCCATTTTCAAGCTCCAATGAATTAACTATCCTTTATAATTATGCTGGTGGAATTGATAAGGGCTCACCTGTTAGAGTTATGGGAATAGAAGTTGGAAAAGTTAAATCAATTGAGTTTGACCCTTCAGGAAAAACTAAAGACAACGAAGAAGTTAAATTAAAAATAAAAATCTCAGTTAAAAAAGATGCTTGGGATTCTGTTCGTCAAGATTCAAAATTTTATATTAATATGGCTGGAGTAATTGGAGAAAAGTTTTTAGAAATTTCACCAGGCTCAATAGCCTCTCCTGGCTTTCAATCCGGCGATGTTGTACGTGGCGAAGATCCACCTCGTATAGATCAATTGATCTCCCAAAGTTACGGACTTGCTGGAAAAATTATCGATATCGTATCAAAAAATGAGGCTCCCATTTCTAGTGTGTTAAATCAAGCCAACACATTAATTACTAATTTTAATAAAACTCTTATTTTACTAGATAAGTCTTCTAAAAATAAAGAGCTTGAAAGATTTTTAAGTAATGCAGTAACCATTTCAGATGATGTTGTTTACTTTACTGGAAAACTAAGATCAGAAGAATCAAAGAAATCATTTGAGATTATTATAAAATTATTGGGAAGAATGGAATCCCTAGACGCCCAAGCAATCAAAAAGTTTTTGCAAGAAGAAGGAATCAAAGCAAAATTACTTTAATTATAGCTGCACTGAGCTAGTATAATAAGCAAGATGTTTCATGTCCCGAAATAGTTTCTTTCAATTCTGGGATTTGTGAGTTGCATTTTTCCATGACTTTTGGACATCGAGGATGAAAATAACAACCATTTGGTGGATTCATAGGACTTGGAACATCACCTGTTAAGATAATTCGATCTTCCTTGTGTCGAGGATCTGGAAATGGAATAGCCGAAAGAAGTGCTTGCGTATACGGGTGTTGAGGATTTTTATAAAGCTCCATTGAGTCTGCAAGCTCCGCAATTTTACCCAAATACATAACAGCAACTCTATTAGAAACATGCTCAACAACTTTTAAATCATGAGCTATAAAAATATAAGTTAAATTTAGTTTTTTTTGAAGCTCCATTAATAGATTAATCACTTGAGCTTGTATAGAAACATCTAAAGCAGAAACTGGCTCATCACATACTATGAGTTCTGGCTCAACAGCAAGAGCACGAGCAATACCAATTCTTTGTCTTTGACCACCTGAAAATTCATGGGGATAACGTTGTAAATGTTCAAACCGCAAACCAACCATATCTACAAGTTGTTTAATGCGTTCAATTCGATCTTTAGGATTGGGAAATAATCCATGAATCTCAAGAGGTTCTTCAATGATTGCACCAACTGTCATTCGTGGATTTAAACTAGCAAATGGATCTTGAAAAATTATTTGCATTTTACGTCTTAGAATTCGCAATTCAGGTCCTTCTAAATTTGTAATATCTTTGCCTTCAAAATAAATTTTTCCAGAAGTTGGTTCAAGTAAACGAATAATAGTTCTACCAAGAGTGGATTTACCACAACCAGACTCACCCACTAAACCAAGGGTTTCACCTTTTTTAAGTTCAAAAGACACTCCTGAAACGGCTTTTACACTTGCAACTTCACGACTAAACAATCCACCTAGTATCGGAAAAGATTTAACTAAATTTTCAACTTTTAATATAGGTTGGTTACTACTAGAAGAACTCATTAATTAAATTCCTTACTTTTTGTTAATCATTAATATTTAAATGGATTAAAACACGCATACGTATGCGAATGCGAACTTGTATCTGTTTTACTTGATTCAAGTAGTGGTTCAACTTCTGCACATTGAGAAATACTTTTTGTACATCGATCTCTAAATCGACACCCCTTTGGAAGTTGAGTTAAACTTGGAACCATGCCTGGAATTGTGCTTAATTTTTCTAATCTTTGACCTGTTTCAAAATGTGGAATTGAATCCAACAAACCCTTTGTGTAGGGATGTTGTGGTCGATAAAAAATATCTTCGACAGTTCCATATTCGATAATCTTACCTGCATACATTACGGCAACTTCATTACACATTTCTGCTACCACTCCCAGATCATGAGTTATCAAAATCATGGCAAATTGAAGTTCGCTATTAAGCTTTCGCATAAGATCTAATATTTGTGCTTGTATAGTAACATCCAAAGCCGTAGTTGGCTCATCAGCAATTAACAATGAGGGACTACAACTTAAAGACATTGCAATCATAACTCTTTGTCGCATCCCTCCGGATAATTGATGAGGATATTCATCATACCTTTTTTCTGGAGCTGGAATTCCAACTAACTTGAGCATCTCGATAGCTTTTTCTTTAATTTGTTTGGAATTTAATTTGGGCTGATGAAGTTGAATGGCTTCTGCTATTTGATCTCCGCAAGTAAATACTGGGTTTAAAGATGTCATGGGTTCCTGAAAAATCATCGCAATTTCATTGCCACGAATTTGGCGCATCCGAGCGTCCGAAACTTTTAAAAGATTTTCGCCCTTAAACAATATTTCACCAGATTCAATTTTTCCAGGGGGAGTAGCTATTAATCGCATAATTGACAATGAGGTGACTGATTTACCACAACCAGACTCACCAACAATTCCTAATGTTTTCCCTTTATTTAAACTAAAGCTCACATCATCAACGGCAAAAAAATGTCCATCTTCAACTTTAAATGAAGTCTTTAAGTTTTTTACCTCAAGAATTTTTTCATTATCCATAGTACCCACATTCATAAAACCATTTAATTAATTTAACTTTTTTTTATCTAACTAGTTATTATGAAAATATAAACGTAAGTTTGGGTTTTCATAATACGGGGTGATTGAAAATCGCCCCCAATAAACAAGAGAATAACTGCTCGTGATTATGTCTGATAAAATTGCGAAGCAATCAGACATAATCATGAGCAGTTATTATGAAAACACAAACGTAAGTTTGGGTTTTCATAATACGGGGTGATTGAAAATCACCCCCAACAAACAAGAGAATAACTGCTTGTGATTATGTCTGATACAATCGCGAAGCAATCAGACTTAAACACAAGCAGTTATTCTAAACCTGTTCAAATTGTTTTGCTAACTCAACAAAGGTTCTAACCATCACTCCACTTGCACCCTTCTTCGGACAGTAATTATGACGATTTCCAACGGCCCAAGCTGTTCCCGCTATATCAAAATGTGCCCATGGGATTTCTTTATCTACAAAGTGTTCCAAAAATGCCGCGGCAGTGGCACTTCCCGCTCCTTTAAAATGAGAGATATTAGAAAGATCAGCATATGTCCCCTTAATATCTTTAGCATGATAATCACATAATGGCATTTGCCATACTAATTCACCAGAGTTCAATGCTGCTTGATCGATTTGTTTTTTAAGATCTGAATTACGAGTGAAAAATCCTGTGTGAGTATTTCCAAGAGCAACAACGATCGCTCCTGTTAAAGTTGCTGCATCAATGATTATTTGTGGTTTTTGCTCGGAAGCATAACAAAGAGCATCTGCCAAAATTAATCGTCCCTCAGCATCTGTATTGTTAACTTCAAAAGTTTTTCCATTTCGAGCGGTATGAATATCACCAGGCTTAGTTGCTTTACCACTTGGCATATTTTCTGTTGAAGGAACCAAACCAATAACATTTATTTTCAATTTTAATTTTGCAATAGCAAGCATTGTTCCAATAACATTAGCTCCACCGCACATGTCATATTTCATCTCTTCCATAGCTGCACCAGGTTTTAAACTGATACCACCTGAATCAAATGTTAGCCCCTTACCAACAAAGGCAATTGGCTTTTGATTATTTTTAGCACCATGATATTCCATGATAATAAAACGAGGCTCTTCTTCACTTCCATGGGATACTCCTAATAACCCACCCATTTTTTCTTTTTCAATTCGTGCTTTATCCCAAACAGTCACTTTTAAACCAACTTCTTTACCTGATTTCTGAACTTCATTAGCTAAAATTGTTGGGGTCATTAAATTACCCGGCATATCTCCAAGTCGTCGTGAGAAATTTACACAACTTGCTAGTGCTTCTGCAGTTTTTACTGATTTCTCTAAATCTTTAGTAAGTTCTTTTGAGTAAATTTCTATTGATAGTTCTTTTTCATCTTTTTCTTGTTTTTTATTTGACGAAGAATCTTTTGAAGATTCTTTTTTAGATTTTAATTCATCAAATCTATACGAAGCAAGTAACATTCCTTCTACCAGAGCTTGAACTTGCTCTCCATTTGGAAAGTTAGCAAACGAATCTAAATTGATTGCAGCTGTTTTAATATGGTTTGCACAAAATAAGCTTTCTAATGTTCCACCCAATGTTCTAAAACTTTCGCCCTCAATTTTAGAAGTATCTCCAAGACCCACAAATAATATATTTTTAAAAGTTTCAAATTTTGTACCTTTTAAAAATACAGATTCACCATGCTTACCTGTCATTGGGTTCTCCAGTTTTTTATCATCAGTAAGCGATTCAACTAATTTCTTTAACGGAGAAGAAATATTATTTACTTGAATTTGAATTTTTGTTTCTTCTTTTTTTGTAGATTTAGTTGAAGTTACTTGTTGTACAAATAAAACCAATGTTTGTGCTTTAGATTTTTTTAAAGATGACAGGCAGCCTAATTTCATTATTTCCTCTTCTTTGTTGATGACGCGTGATTAACACTTTTTGGATTTATCCACTTCGATTTTTGTATTTGCATTTTCTTGTTTGTTCATAATTAACAAAAACCGAGATTTTATCTATAATGTGTCTATGCAATTTTATCATCTATTTATTGAGGGCTATATGCATGAGGTCAAAAGCTGCTTCTCGAAGATGAATCGAAAATGTTTTTTCATCAAATATGCTTTGCAAAAAAAACGTAGTATTACACAAGTATTTAGTCAACTCTGCTTCGAAAAAGTTGCTTATTATGAAAACCCAAACTAAAGTTTGAGTTTTCATAATTCGGGGTGATTGAAAATCACCCCGAACAAACAGGAAAATAATGGCGCAGGATTTTGTCTCGTATAATCGCGAAGCGATCAGACTTAATCATGAGCAGTTATTTTGTAAATGAAGTTGAAAATATTTTTTTATTCACTTTAAAGAAGATAAAACTTATAAAAAATTATTCTCATTTCAGATTGTGGGGTAAGTTTTTCGATTGCATTTTAAATCGTAAACTTCTTATCTCACTTTAGTACAGACATAATCAGGAGCCGTAATGACATCTTATTCATCTAATTACAGAATTCCTCTGTTTTTTGGTAGAAATTAAAAGTTCAAAAGATTTTTTGAATTTATCGATGAAAAAATAAACACTGAGCGTAAAAAATAGGTTAAGTTTTAGACTAAAATACAGAGCTTATTATTAATCTTACTATCAAGTCCTAAAAAAAATTTCCGATAAAGAATTGCAATTTAGTAAAAAGATATCATTCTGGAGTAAGTATATTATCTGATATTTTATAATACTTTGGATCAATAAATGTTAAGAAAGGGAATAGTCGGTGGCATTAATTCCATATGTGATAGAGCAAACTTCAAGAGGCGAAAGAAGTTATGATATTTACTCAAGACTTCTAAAAGATCGTATAGTTATCCTTGGCACTCCAGTGACAGATGATGTTGCGAACAGCATCATTGCACAATTTTTATTTTTAGAAAGCGATAACCCAGAAAGAGATATTCACCTTTACATTAATTCTCCTGGTGGAAGTGTTACTGCTGGAATGGCTATTTACGACTTAATGCAATTTGTAAAGTGCGATGTCGCAACTTACTGTCTTGGCCTTGCTGCGAGCATGGGTTCTCTACTCCTAACTGCAGGAACTGAAGGCAAAAGATTTATAATGCCAAACTCAAGAGTTATGATTCACCAACCTTTGATTCAAGGAGGATTAGGTGGACAAGCCAGTGACATTGAAATTCAAGTTAAAGAAATGTCACGAACTAAAGAAAGATTAACTAAAATTTATGAAAAACATACACATAAAAATTTTGATTATTTAACAAAAGCAATGGACCGAGATTATTTTTTAACAGCTGAAGAAGCTAAAGAATTTGGATTAGTCGATCACGTAGTTGATTTCAGAAAAACATCAACATAATTTTTTTTAATAACAAGGATACTTTATGAATAAAAGCGATACATTTGGATCTTTAAGATGTAGTTTCTGCGGAAAAAGCCAAAAAGAAGTTAAAAAATTAATTGCTGGTCCAGGAGTTTATATTTGTGATGAATGTATAGACCTATGCAATGATATTATAGATGAAGAAAGAGAACGAGAAGATACGACAAAAATGTCTGGTTTAAAAGTACCAAAACCTTTTGAAATCAAAGCCCATCTTGATGATTATGTTATTGGTCAAGTGCAAGCTAAAAAAGCCTTATCAGTTGCAGTTCACAATCATTATAAACGAATTAACTCTGCTGCTGGTCGTAAAAAAGATGATGTTGAATTACAAAAAAGTAATATTTTACTCATAGGTCCAACAGGATCTGGAAAAACCTTGCTCGCTCAAACTATTGCAAAAATTTTGAATGTTCCATTTGCAATGG
>SXSU01000008.1 GCA_005793345.1 Bdellovibrionales bacterium | reverse complement strand
ACGATATCCTGATTTAATTGTTCATCGATTACTAAAAAGTCAAATTTTAAAGGATGGCCACTATCTAATAATTCCTGAAGATATTTTATCTACCGAAACAAATATGCTCTCCGCATGCGAGCAAAGGGCCGTAAAGTGTGAGCGGCAATTTTATTCCATTAAAAAAGCCCGCTTTGTTCAAAACTTAATTGGCCAAGAGTTCAAAGGTCTAATTAGCTCGGTCGCAAGATTTGGAATTTTTGTTTTACTCCGAGAATACGACATTGATGGTTTGGTAAAACTTGAAAATCTAGGTAATGATAAGTGGATTTTCGATGAAGACCACCTTAAATTGGTTGGTGATCGATCAAAAAAAGTTTTTTCAATTGGACAATGGGTGCAAATAAAAATTACTGGTTCCAATGTAGAATTAGGTCAAATTGACTTTGATTTGATGCCAGATGAAAAACTTCAATGGAATGCTAAAAGTAAATTATCTAGTTTCTTGAAAGAAACTAGCCGAGAAGATTTTGATCATCCAACTCCATATGGAGAAAAAAATAAAAAACCAAAAGAGGTTTCGCAATTTTTTAAAAAAATTAACCGAAAAGAAAAAAGCAAAATCTCCAATATGCCTTCAGAACCTGCTAAAACTAAATTTAAATCAAGAAATAGTTTTAATGAAACCACTCAATTAAAATCAAAAGGGGATTCTGAGTACAAACCAAAATATTCTTCCTTATCGGATTACCTTGAAAAGAATAAGCATCGACGAACACATCAAGATGATGGCGATAAAATGAATAAACTAGAATCTAGTAAAAAACTAAACGAATTACTTTCGCATATGAAAACTAAACCTGGATTTGGCAGTTCAAAAAATCAAAGTTCAAAGAGATCAAAATTAAATGGCAATTCAAAATCAATTGCAATTAAAAATAATAATACTGTAAAACTAGATTCTGAAAAAAATAAACTTTTAAATAGCAAAGAGTCTAAAGTTACAAAAACTTCTAATTCGGAAAATAATAAGGATAGAAATAAAGATACAGATAGAAAAAACAAACCACTACTTTCTAAGAAAAAAAAATCAGCTTTTAAATCTCAAGTTAATAAAAAGAGGAAAAGATAATGAAAATTATCTCTACTGGTAGAACCCTTGGTAAAACTATTAAAAATGCTGGTCGCCTAAAAACTATAATAGCTGTTTTTGCAAGGCATGGGTTTGAGAATGTCTTAGAAAGATTGCAACTAGGAAAGTTTATTTTAGATAAAATTTCGCCACAGCGAAAAGATTTAGAAAAGTTCACTATACCTCAAAGAATACGTATGAGCTTTGAAGAATTAGGACCTACATTTGTTAAGCTAGGTCAACTTTTAGCAACTCGACCAGATTTAGTCCCAGAAAGTTGGACAGATGAATTTAGCAAATTACATGCTTCCGTGCAAAAATTACCGTTTACAACAATTGAGACTGTTTTAAAAGAAGAGTTTGGCGAAAACTTATATAAGTACTTTGAATCATTTGATCCTGAACCTTTGGGGGCGGCAAGTATTGCTCAAGCTCATAAGGCAAAACTAAATGATGGCACCGATGTTGTAGTCAAAGTACAGCGACCTGGAATTGTTCAACTCATAAATGATGATTTGAATATGTTATATTTCTTAGCTGAATTACTTGAAACTTATATCGAGGAAGTACGCCCCTTTAATCCCTTGGGTATTATTGATGAATACTTTAAAACTTTACAGTTAGAAACAAATTTCTTAATTGAAGCAAATAATATTAGACGATTTGATGATAACTTTAAAAATGACAAATTTATAATTATTCCCAAAGTATATTTAAATTTATCAACAGAACGAGTATTAGTCCTTGAGGCACTATCTGGAATTCCATTAAGTTCTGACTCTTCACTATTACAACAAGGAATTGATCCAGATCAAATTGTCCGCCTAGGTTTAAAATGTTATTTGCAAATGGTATTTCATCATGGCTTATTTCATGGAGATCTGCATGCAGGTAATTTTTTTATTTTACCAGAAAACAAAATTGGCTTAATTGATTTTGGAGTAGTGGGCCGAATAAATCGGAAGACTCAAACCGCTATTGCAAATATGCTCATAGCTTTGGCTCAGGAAGATTATGATCGCCTTGCACACGAATATGTAGATATGGCCCCATTCAATGATAAAACCGATGTCGATCGGTTTGCTAGAGAACTAAGAGATACTGTAGCACCTTACTATGGTCTTACAATGAAGAATGTAAACCTTGGAAAAGTATTAATGAGTTCTGCAACCGTTTCAAGTCGAAATCATGTTTCTTTACCTACAGAGATGATGCTTTTCTTTAAATCCATTGTCACAATTGAAGGACTTGGTCGCCGAATCATAAAAGATTTTGATTTTTTAAACTACGCACTCGAATTTGCAACTGATCTTGCTAAAACACATTATGATAAAGATAAAATTTTATTAGAAACTTTAGATGCACTTCGAGATTCCAAAACCTTAATATATACTTTGCCGAGACAACTCAAACAACTTTTTAGAAAAGTAAATAGTCCCAATTTTGCAGTTAAAATTGATTTAATTTCAATAAAAGATATCTCAAAATCAATAGACCGATTTGGCATAATGCTTTATTGGGGTTTAATTATTTCAAGCTTAATAATCAGTGCTTCTTTTTTATTAAATCAACCTGCACAAGATTATGTAGCAGGAATTCCCGTTGGTAGTTTTATCGGATACAGTTTAGCTCTAATTTTTGGAAGCTGGGCCTACTTAAAAAAATAAATATCCGGCCCGGTCCCAAAACCGGATTTATTAAATCTTTCTTTAGATTTGTTTAACTTTAAACTTATTACCCTTTTTTGCTTTAGAGTATTATCAAGTAAAACTCAATTATCTATTCAGGAGGGTATATGAATAAATCTTTTAGATTAAGTACATCAAACCAAAAAGGACAATCACTGGTAGAATACCTAGTAATAGTAGCCTTCGTTGGCGTAGCTTCAATTGCAGTAATGAGAGCCTTGGGGGCTAACATTTCAATAAATCTTGCAAATATTTCAAACGCACTCAGTGATCAAAATAAAATCAAAAATTTTGAACAAGCTTCTCCACATGCTACCAAAAAATCATTTTCCAATTTTATGGATCAAGACCCAGGTGGCAGCAAAAATGGTGTCTTTTAATATCTCGAATGGAAAAAATAATAACCAAAGAGGGCAGGCGTTGTTAGAAACAATTATCACAATAATACCTGTCATGTGCGCTATAATTTTATTTTTAATTTTAGTTTACAAATCGAGCTTTATAATATGGATACAGTATCACCTCAATGAAGCAATTTACTGTGAAGAGACAAAGCTGATCCAAAGCAGAAACTATACTTCAGGTATTGGTAGAAAAAATCACAGATGTTTAAATAAAGCTAAAAAAGCAATCTCATCATACTGGATAGATGCAAAAGATATTGTATATAAAAACTCAAAACCCCTTGAATATGGAGTTAAAATCAAATGGGATCAGAATCACTATACGATTTTAAAAGCACAAAAAAAATAAGTGAATTGGGTTATGCAATGACTGGCTTAATTATACTTTTTCCACTAATTTTTTCAGCATTATTATTTTTTTATATTATTTCTGCAAACATTAAAGTCCAGTCTCATCTCAATGATATTTGTAGAACAGAGTCAGTTCAAGTTTTTAAGGCATTACAAACTGAACTAAATGGTCTAATGTCCCTAAATCCAATGATTAAAGCAATTAAATTTATTAAATATGCGACACAATTTTTAATAGCAATTGTTTCGATTTCTGCTCCAGTTCTTTTACCTCAATTAAGTCACATTTTAAGTACTGCAAAAAAAATTGAAGAGATCATTGTCAAAATTCAAGATGGGCTCATTGCGCTCATGAACAAAACAATACGTTTAGGAAACTTAGCAATTAAATCTCATCTTTATTTTATTTTTTGGAAATATAGATTCAAATTGTTAAATTTTTTAATCCTAAGCAATTTTAATTTGCGATATGAGAAAACTCCCGAGGTTGCAATTGAAAAGGTCAACCCCAAAAAATATCTCTCGGAATATAAATTAAAAAATGAATTTGAAAGATCACAAAAGTTATTTTTTTCTTGGTCCTTTTATTCTTCATTAGGTGTAAAATATAATTCTGTAATTAAAAATAAAATCAATCAAATTTCTTTTTATAATAGCCATTTAAAAAGTCAATGTATCACTACATTAGAGGAGAAGTACCCATGGAACCCAATTCCAATAAAGGTCAAGTTATAATTGAATCTATATTTTTTATTATATTTATTTTAAGCATTGTTTATTTTGTTCAACAATTTGCAGTTCATTCAAAAGAAAACTTAAAACAGTATTACAAAAATACCAATTACTCATGGGTAAAAAAATATGAATCTTTCAACAAAAATAAAACTCTCTCTAAATAAATTTTATAATCATGTTCAATCCAGTCTAAGCGAATTCTTGGATCCCAAAAAACCTAAATGGGTTTTACTACTATTAGGTATTCTATTAATATTAAAATTAGCGAATACACTGAGCGATAAAAACAATTCACAAAATAATTCACTTGATCATTCAAATGAAAGTATTGAGACAACAGATACTTTTATTCCAAAAGGATATGTTTTAGTTCCAATTGAATTAACAAATTCTACTGGAATAAATTCTTTGATGGGTCCATTTACCCTGGTTGATATTTATGCAAGTTCAGAAAATGGTGAAAGAAAAGGAAAACTTCTAGCTCAAAATCTAAGAATGATTAAAGCCCCAAATGATGATGGGCAGTTTGCTGTTTTAGTTAATGAGAATGAACAAACATTAATTGAAAAGCTATATGATCCCATTTTTGCCGTTATTAGGAATCCTAATTTCAAATTACCTTCAAAAATTATTGAACAACCTAAACATGTACAAAAAAGCATGCCACATCAACGAATTTCATTTGGAGAATAAATATGAAAATAAATTACAATTTATTGTTATTTGTTTTATATGTAATTTTTTACTTTTCAATGATGACCTATTCATCTATCGGAAATGCTAAAGTTTTAATTCAAACTCAAGATGTTAGCGATGAGGAGTTTAAACAGTTCTTGTATTTAAATTCTGAATATTTCTCATATAGTGATTATTTCAAAAATGAATCTGGTACAATAGATAGTCAACTTATTGCTAAATTTGACAGCTGTAAAATTCAAAATAAAATTGATTCAAAATCAAAAGAATGTGTTCAAGAGCTTATTGAAATTATTCAGTTTAAGTTTTTAAGCGAAGGTCTTAAAAATTTACTAATCGAAACCTTAAAAATTAAATCTGATATAGAAAGTGTTAACTATTTTTTAGATCGAAATAATTTATTTAAGCTATCTAATAATTTATCGCATCCTTATAAATTTAAATACGAGCTTAATTCCAACGATCAACTATATATTAACGGATGGAAAATTGAACTTGATGAGATTTTAAATCTTAGCTTTGATCCAAACGCAATTTACCATATAAGTATAATCTCAAATCAGTACGCTCCTGTTCTTTATTTTGGCTTCATTAATAATTTTTCTCCAATAAAAAGTAATTTGACCATGGGGCAATGTAATAACTCAGCATCAAGATTTAGCGAAACTTCTTTTATACCTCGTAATCAAAATAACTTATTTGCTCTTTATAATAATCATTGCGTAAGCCCAATAATGTTTAAAGCAAATCAACAAAAGTTTACTGAAAAGTTTGAAAATTTTAATCCCATACCCCTCTCAACTTCATCTCACTTTTATACTCAAAAATCCTTTTGGATTGGAGCTATATTAACTTCTTTTATATTATACTTTGGAACAAAAGAGTATTTTAACAAAAATGAAATTGTTATTGAAATGAATTATTGAAATAGGGGGGGTGGGGGGCGATTGAAAATCACCCCGTACAAACAAGAAAATAATTAGAGAAATGAATTTGAGAAATGAACCTCAATTTTATTATTACTATAATATTTTGTATAACAGTCAGTTCCCCAATTACCGTCTGGATGTGAATGATAATTCCAAATTGCTTGTGAGGGTTTTAAAATTCCATTTTTTTCAGCAGCCTCAATACCCAATATTGTTTTTTGCAATTGTGGAGGTTCTATTGGGCTATCACTACCGAAAAAAAATTTAATTCCACTTTCTTCTAAACTTCTCCATGGAAATGCATGCATATAATTTGTAGTAAGCTTTTCTTTCAACCATTTTTTGTCGGTTAAAAAGTGAGATGGTTGAAGATGACAGTAAATCTCAAGTGCTTTCATTTTTTTTATTGTGTCGGGTCGAACAACTTCACAATGTTCTAAATTAAGTAAACCTTCAACGCCCTTTTGTTTTAACTCAATTGCTAAATTAACAACTTTATCAACAGCTTCATCACCAAGAGTGTGAATCGAAATTGGTAAATTATTACTCCATGTTCGAACTAAAATTTCTTCTAGTTCTGCCATTTCATACATTATTAACCCTTTTTTACCACTTGGATAAGGTACACTTAGCAAGGCTCCTTCAGACCCTAAAGCTCCGTCAAAATAACATTTCAATCCCATGTTGCGGATCTGCTCATAGCGATTCTTTTTTTTCGACTCATGAAATGGAATTTTTTTATTTGATTTAGAGTTTATTGATTTAGCAAACTCAAGAGTTTTTTTAAACTCTAACATAGATTCAAAAGTAAAATTAACTTCGATAAATAATTTTAACTTTTCATCATTCTCAAGTTGTTTAGCTATGTTCCAAATTTCTTCAGACCCATCAAGGTCTCTAATATGAGTAAATCCATTATTTGAAAACTCTTCAGCTCCTTTTAACAAGAAATTTTTAATATCATTTTCTGTATTTTTCGGAATTTTAGATTCAATAAGATCACGAGCCTTATCTATAAAAACTCCAGATAGTTCACCATTCTCATCAAATTCTACTCGACCACCTTTTATTTTGATTTCAGGATTAATTTTTGCAACTTTTGCTTTTTCAAGAGCTGCCGAATTGACCCAAATTGAATGTCCATCTGCTCGAGAAAATACAACAGGAATAGCTCCAAAAATTTGATCTAAAGTATTTTTATGAAGTCTTAATTGTGATTCAAATTTATGTTCATCCCATCCAAAACCTATTAACCAATCTCCTCTAAAATACATTTTATTTTTAGAATCAACGTTATCTAATTCTTTTTTTATTTTTAGTAAATCTGATTCACTTTTTACATTTGCCAAATTGAGCTGACATAATGTTTCACCTGTACTTTTCCAATGAATATGACTATCATAACAACGAGGTATAATTACTGATGTAATATCTTGATTTTTATTTAACTTGGATTTTAATTTCATTATAATATTATTTTCTATCTAACGGATGGAACTGTGCCACCACTGACTCCTGGTTGTGGAGAAACAGTATATCCTCCACCAATGTATCCGCCAGTACCAGTAGTTCCACCTAAGTAACCACCACCAATGTATCCGCCACTACTTCCTCCCAGGCCTACATTAAGACCTGTTCCATATTGAATTTGTTGCATACGATACATTAAATTTTGTAATTCACTATTAAGACCAACCAAAGCTTGTTGTCTTGCCATTTGATTATCTTGCAATTGTTTTTGTTGATTCATGTAAAGTTGATACTGTTGCATTTGCATCTGCATGAGTTGTTGTTGATATTGAAGTGAATCTGCTCCACCAATGCCACCCAAACCTCCCAAACCACCTCCTAAACCTCCGAGTCCGCCCAATCCTCCTAGACCTCCTAGACCTCCTAGACCACCTAGACCTCCTAGACCACCAAGACCGCCTAACATAGGATTACCATATCCTAAGCCCCCCAGTCCTCCACCGAGACCACCGAGACCACCGAGACCACCGAGACCACCGAGACCACCGAGACCACCGAGACCACCGAGACCACCCATTCCAAGGCCGCCGAGTCCACCAAGGCCTCCTAAACCACCACCAAGCATTCCATAACCACCAACTCCTGGGTTTCCAAATCCACCAAGACCTAAACCCCCCAAGCCACCCAGTCCACCTATTCCTAGGCCTCCTCCCATTCCACCCATAGCTCCCAATAGTGGATTGCCAAACATTCCGTAGCCGCCCATCATGGGGTATCCCATACCACCAAGACCGCCCATCATTCCAAGTCCGCCAAGACCACCAAGGCCGCCCATCATGCCAAGCATAGGGTTCATTCCACCAAGGCCGCCCATCATTCCACCCATCATAGGGTTCATTCCAAGTCCACCATATCCCATTAAGCCGGGTAAATACATTCCACCACCGGGAATACCACCACCTAATCCCATCATAGCACCTGGATATCCCATCAATCCACCAGCACCATACAAGCCAGCGCCACCCATTGCACCACCACATCCAAAGCCACCACTCATTCCGCCTGCGACTGATCCGTATAAACCAAGTCCTGCCATTCCAAGCATAAATGGATAGCCAACTCCTTGCATTGGGTTTGTGGGAAATCCAAGTTGAGCATTTGTATTAAGAGCTTGTTTCCAAGCTTGATTGCCAGCGTACATTCCGGCTAACCCTAAAGCTACCCCACCAATAACCTGTGCAGTAGATGGCCCTTTAGGTTTATAAATATAACCATTACCAGCTCGCAAACATTCTTCACAATAACCCTCACTAGCTTCTTTTTCTGCTTCACGCATGGCTTTACGAAAATCTTTTTTTGCTGTTCGAAGATCATCCTCAGCACTTGCTAAGGCTTCTTTTTTAGTTTCTAAATCCGCTCGATATCTTTCTTCGTCTCTTGATATTTTTGCCAATCTAGGAATTGATGATGCACAGGTAGCTTTTTTGGTAGAATAACTATCACAAACATTATACTTTACTTGTCCACGCATATCAAAATCACAGTATTTTTCCCACTCATCTCCAAAAGGTCCAGTACCAGATTTTTGGCCATTATTAAATTTTTTAATGCATTCATCTCTACTTAGACCATTACAATCTTCTGTATTAACATCTTTTACCTTTTTAATCTCACCACTTTCAAATCTAATAAATCCCTCATACTCACTACAGTCAAATCCTCTAACAATATGATCAATTACAAATGTATTATATCCATCTTTCATGGATTCACTTAAATCTTTTGTGTATTTTTCACGATCACGTTCAGCGCGTTTTACATCTTTTTCAAGATCTTTCACTTCTTCTTTTAAATCACGAATGGCTTCTTGAGCTTCAACAATATCGTCTCTTTCATCTTCTGCACCATCAGCAACTTCATAACCATAACCACACTGAGGCATCGCTTGGTACATTCCAGAACCATAAAATTGGGCATGAGCATTTTTTATCGTCATAAATTGAATAAAAAATACTAATAACAATATTTGTGAAACCTTTTGAAGTTGAAGGTACATAGTCGCTCCTTAACAAAATAACAAAACTATATATTTACATTTCATCATAACTTTCGGTCAGATTAAGAAAATACTTTAAGAATCTAGACCAATACTTGAAAAAGGTCCTGATACTAGCTAGTCTTTATAATATGAAACATACTTTATTAATTATCGACGATGAAATTGACAACTTAGATGCCCTAGAAAGAATTTTTAGAAAAAACTATATTTTGTTAAAAGCTTCGTCGGGACGAGAAGCCTTAGCACATCTTGCAAATCACAAAGAAATATCTGTAATTGTATGCGATCAACGTATGCCCGAGATGACTGGTGTTGAAGTTTTAGAAAAGTCAATAACGACTCATCCTGATACAGTTCGAATTTTATTAACTGGTTATACTGATATTGAGTCAATTATAACTGCGGTAAATCAGGGGAACATATTTAGATATTTGACTAAACCTTGGGATCCAACTGATCTCGCAAACTCCATAGTTCAAGCAACACAAAAGTATGATTTGCTTCAGGCTATTAAAAACAAAAATAAAGAACTAGAGGTTGCTTACACTAATTTACAAAAGTTAGATGAGGCAAAATCAAAATTTATGATTTTAATTAATCATGAATTAAAAACTCCACTCACTGTAATTATAAATTATTTAGATTTAATTAAAGAACAATTAACTTCACAAGACTTGTTAACTTTGATTGAAAAGCCGATAGCAAGCTCACAACGATTACAAACCATTGTCGAAAACTCATTGATTATAATGAAGGCGCAAACAGATCAGTTAGAAACCACAAATCAAAAGGTAAATTTAAATTCAACCATCAAAGAAATAATTGCTATAATTAAAGATAAATATGATAGCGAACTTAAAAAGAAAAAACTGACTTTTAATTTAAATGAAATTAATAATAAAGACTCTTTTTTTATTTTGATTCACGAAGTTTACTTGAAAAAAATTCTTGATGAATTGATTAAAAATGCCATTCAATATGCATCAAATGATACTGAAATACAACTCAAAATTAATAAGCATGCAATTGAAAATAAAGTAAAATTTGAAATTATTAATAAAGGGAATCCCATATCTAGCGAGGTCAAATTGCAGCTAATTACTCCTTTTAAGTTGCCCGCAAATATTATGAATCACTCTAAGGGAATAGGTTTGGGCCTAAGTGTCTGCGAAACTTTATTGTTAAAATTTAATTCAAATTTAAATATTGAAGACAGTTCGCAAAATAAGGACGAAGTTCGGATCCACTTTAGCTTGCCGAATACCAATTAAACTAATGCTGCTATAAATTACTGGCCAAAATATTGAATAACCAAAAGATTCTCACTTTATGTTTACATTAGAATTGAGGTTATTATATGAAAAAAATCTCCAAAAATTGGTTTAACAACTTTTTAAATTTTGCTAAGTTATTATTTATAATATTAATAACATTAATAGTGATGGCTAAATATTTATTGGCATCGGAACTCATTTTTTTACAGTTCAATGAACACGCACAACTAAATGTATCTAACAATGAAAAAATATGGATTGAAAATAAAAAATACATTCAAGTTACTGATCAGCAAAAATTTTTACAAATTATAGGTAAATCCAAGGGTAATTGTCAGATTCAGATAGGTAGTCGTAGTATTCAAATAGTTGTTGGTAGCCAACATGATAAATTTAACTTTAATAAACTCAAATCAATTTTAAGATTTACACCATGGTTACAGCTCTCATTTGATGGTATAAATGTAGTTGTTGAAGGGCAAATTAAATCTACACAAGATTGGCAAAATCTAATAGATCTTAAACTTTCAAATTGGATTTTGAATGCAGAGGTTGATTCAAAAATTATTGACTTCATAGAATATAAGCTCAACCAAAAATTACAAATGAATCATCTTCAAGAAGTCAAAATTCTAAACACACCTACTCCAACCGTAAAAGTATCAAAGGATATTGCTGATAAAAATATAACTTTTATGTCGATTATTAAACAGTTTGGTTTGAAAGTTGATAAGGATGACAATATATTAAATTTAGAACCACTTGTCCGTGTGAAGATGACTTTAGCAGAAGTGCGAAAAAAAGATTTAGAAAATTTTGGTTTCAAATTTCCCAATGAATATTCAACTACCATTTTAAGTACACGAGGAGCAGACGCCATTAAACAGGGCTGGGATTCATCAGTGAATCTAAATTTAAAAGAACGAAATGGTTTTGGAAAAATCTTAGCTACTCCTGTCTTACTTTCTAAGAGCGGAAGTGAAGCTAATTTTCTTGCCGGAGGTGAGTTCCCAATTAAAATGATTACTCCAAAATCCCACGAAGTGATTTGGAAAAAATATGGAATTCAATTAAAAGTAAAACCGACTGTTGATTCTTATGGACATATTAAAATGGATATAGATACAGAAGTTTCAAGCCTAGATCACACTCAAGCTGTGGACGGAATTCCTGCTTTATTAACTAATAAAATTCAAGCGTCGTTCGACTTACAGAAAAGCCAAACTTTAATATTATCAGGATTAATTAAACATGTGGATGAAAAAACTATTGAAGGTTGGCCGGGGTTAATTCATGTGCCCATTTTAGGGCAACTTTTTTCAAGCCACGATTACCAACAAAACAAAACTGAGATGATAGTTTTTGTCACCCCTGAAATTTTAGAAAACTAAGTCGCTTATGAATAATTATACTGACGATCTTAAACAAGTTGTTAATTCGACAAATGTAGAAATAAATAATATTTCTTTTAATGTTTCTTTTTTAGAATCAGAAGAAGAGTTAAGTTTGGGACGTGAGCCTCTTGAACGTCTTATAAATAAAAAAATGAGTTCTCTAACTCCAGAAATTAAAGAACGCTTTTACGAAGAATATTTTGGTTTTGGTCCTTTAAAAAATTTATTTGATAATAATTTAATTACTGAAATAATTATTAATAATTTTGAATCTATTTGGATTGAACTCAACGGAGAACTTGTACGTTCTGAAGATAATTTTTATTCTGCATTAACCTTTGAGATGTTTTTAAAACGCTTTTATTTAACAATTGGTGCAGAACCTACCTTAACCCATCCATTTGTAGATTCTAATTGGATGAATTTTCGTATTCATATCATTGGTCAATTTCAACAAGATCATAAAGTAAGGATGACTTTTAGAAAACATAGAAAAGAGTTTCTGAGTTTTAAAGAAATAGTTAATAATAATTGGTGTAGTGAAAATGAATCAGACATAATTTTAAAAATTCTACATCAGAAAAAAAATTTTCTGGTTATTGGTCCAACAAGTTCTGGTAAGACCACAATTCTCAAGTCTCTTTTAAAACTACTCCCAAATCATGAACGAGTTGTTACTATTGAGGATAGTCTTGAAATAGGTTCTATTAATGAATCTAGCACAAACCTTCTTAGCAGATTTGACAATAGAGATGTTTTAACAAATATTTCATTAACGGATCTAGTAAAACAAACCTTAAGAATGAGACCTGATCGACTTGTGGTGGGCGAAGTGCGAGGTGGTGAAGCTAAAGATTTACTGCTAGCACTAGCCACGGGTCATCATGGCAGCGCAGGAACACTTCATGCTGCTCACCCTCAACAAGCCTTAACACGACTAGAAATGTTGATTCAGATGGGCGCGCCCAATTGGTCACTATCTGCAATTCGCAAATTAATTTCAATGAGTATTGATTACCTCATTATTTGTAATAAAAATAATAGTGGTAAACGGAAACTCACTGGTATTTATAAAGTTGTCGGAACTGAGGAGTCTGGAGTTATCATTGAAGATGTAAGTTCATCCTCATATTCATTTGGCTCAAGTTCTTGACGTGAGAAAAAATCTTTTGTAACTCGATCAGCAATCTGAACGTGTTGAGCTTCTTTTGGATTTTTATAAGTTTTGATTTCTTTAGCAGGATCCATTACACCTTTTATATTACTTAAACTCACTCGATCTCTGATTTCATCAGAACCCTCAGGTCGACCAAATGATGGGGTGCCAGGGCGAACCGGGCGATCATCAATAACTCTTTTTGATGCTGTTCTTGGGCTTTGCGGAATAATTCCACTGATTTTTTCCATATCCACCTCCTGTGTAAATGAAATCAAAAAAATATATACTCCAGTGTACAAAACTTATTCGGTTTTAAGTCATTTAAACTGGAGTCTAGTTTTTCTTTTCAGCTAGAGCTTTTTCAGCGCTTGCCCCTAATTTTATACCAAGTTCAAGGAGCTGCTCTCTAGCAACTTCACTTGGTGCATTGGACATCAGACAACTCGCTTTAGCTGTTTTTGGAAATGCAATAACTTCTCGAATTGCTTCTGTACCACATAATAACATTACCAAGCGGTCAAGCCCCCAAGCAATTCCACCATGTGGTGGCGTACCATATTTTAATGCTTCAATGAAAAAACCAAATTTTATCTCAGTCTCTTCGGGAGTCATACCTAATACTTTAAACATAGCTTGCTGAACTTCATTCCGATAAATTCTTATACTTCCACCAGCAATTTCATAACCATTACAAACTAAATCGTAAGCTTTGGCCTCTAAACCACCAAATTTTGATTCATTTCCTGATAATAAATCTTCAATACTAGCATCTGAAGGAGAAGTAAAAGGATGGTGTCGTGCAACCCAACGTTTTTCTTCAGGAGCATACTCAAGTAAAGGGAAATCCACTACCCATAAAAAACGATCTTTTGAAGTATCAATCAAGTTTAGTTCATCACCTAATTTTAAACGAAGAGTAGATAATGAGGCACAGGCCACATCATAATCATCAGCCACAATAAGTATTGCACATCCAGGTGATCCACCCATTGAAGTCATAATTTCTTTTAATTTATCATCAGTAAAAAATTTTGAAACTGACGATGATACAGAAGAATTAATGTCCCACTTTGCCCAAACTAAACCTTTGGCGCCAGCTTTTTTTACAAGTTCAGTAAGTTTATCAATTTGTCCACGAGTAAATTCAGATCCTTTTGGAACACAAAGTCCCCTTACGATTCCTCCACGTGCTAATGCATCTTCAAAAACTTTAAAACCACAAGATTTAACATGATTAGCAATGTCTTTTATTTCCAATCCAAAACGAACATCGGGCTTATCGCATCCAAAGCGATCCATAGCTTCATAAAAACTCATTCGAGGTACATCTCCAACCTCAACACCTTTAAATTCTTTCCATAAAATTCGTAATAGTCTTTCATTAACTTGAATTATATCTTCTCTATCAATAAAAGACATCTCTATATCAATTTGAGTAAATTCAGGTT
>SXSU01000072.1 GCA_005793345.1 Bdellovibrionales bacterium | reverse complement strand
TTGATCCTGAACAAAACTTTGCATTTAGAGATAATTATTTAAACGTAGATTTTGATTTGAGTAACGTTTTATTTATTGCAACAGCAAACGTAGTAGAAAATATTCCACCTGCATTAAGAGATCGTATGGAGTTGATCAATATTTCTGGTTACTCTGAAAATGATAAATTATTAATTGCAAATAAACATCTTGTTGAACGGCAAATTGAAAACAATGGAATAACCTCAGAAAACATTACCTTTACAGAAGATGGTTTAAAATATGTGATTTCACATTATACTCGCGAAGCAGGTTTAAGAAATCTAGAGCGAGAAATTGGTTCTGTTTGTAGAAAAGTTGCAAAGATGGTTGTGTTAAAAGAAACAAACCATATGTCAATTACTCCTGAATCAGTTGTTGAATTACTTGGACCGCCAAGATTTTTAAGAGATGAAACTTTAAAAGACCCACAAGTGGGCGTGGTAACAGGATTAGCATGGACCCAAGCCGGTGGCGAAGTCTTATATGTAGAAGCGCTTAAAATGCGAGGCAATGGTGGGTTAAAACTTACCGGACAATTGGGTGATGTCATGAAAGAATCTGCTCAAGCAGCTTGGTCTTACGCAAAAGCCCATTATAAAGAATTAAATATAGCTGAAGATTTTTTTGAAAAACACGAAATACACATTCACTTACCAGCGGGAGCCATTCCTAAAGATGGCCCTTCCGCGGGTGTAACATTAACAACTGCACTTGTAAGTTTAATGTCTGACACTCCTGTGAGACATGATATTGCAATGACTGGCGAAGTAACATTACAAGGTCGAGTTTTACCGGTGGGCGGAATCAGAGAAAAATGTTTAGCAGCATTATCGAATGGAATACTTGATATCGTAATTCCAATGGCAAATAAAAAAGACATTGTCGATATTCCAAAAGAATTTAAAGACAAAATGAACTTTATCTTTGTAGAAAATGTCGATGAGGTTTTTATCGTGGCCTTTGATAAATCAGGCAAAGGAAGAAAAAATTCTTTACCGCCAAAAGGTGGTGGAAAACGACCGAAAGTTCCAACGGCTGCATCTGCCGCGTAAAATAATTCTAACCAAATTTTGGTTTCAACTTAATAAATAAAAGGAAAGAGATTTAAAATAAAAACTCTTTCCTTTTTAGTTTGAATCTTAACTTATTCAATAAAGAGGATTCGATGTTCAAATCAAATCAATAAAACTGCTAATATACTTTTAATTTTACCAATTATCTTCTTATTAATTAGTTGCATAAAAAAAAATGAAAATGGTATTGATTCTGGAATAACACCTATTAATGCTCGGTTGTACAATAAAACTAGTATTGCTAAGACGAGCACAAATACTACTATTGTTCTAAATCTAAGTCCTTTTCTACCTTTAATACAAAATAGTCCTTCACTGTTGCGTACTCCCATGATACGATTTAAGTGTGAATTCGTACTGCGAAAGTACGCTATCTTGGAGACCTCAAAATGAATGAAAATGTACAATTTGAAACTTTATTAGAAAAATTAAAGCAAATTCAATCGAAACTAATCTTTTCATTACCAGAAAATCAAAGATGGATTTCAAGCAAAATTACAGACAGAAGGGCTTCACTTCTTATTGGCCCTAGAGGAGTGGGTAAAACAACCTTTTTGATATCTCAAATTAAGGATAAAAATAAAACACTTTACATGTCCCTTGATAATACAATAATTTCCAACATAAATATTTATGAGTTTGGAGAATGGTTATTTAATATTGGATATGAAAAGCTAATTTTTGACGAAGTCCACAGTATGCAAAATTGGTCTCAGCATTTAAAATCTCTTTATGATAGTAATCCGAAAAAGAAAATAATTGCATCAGACAGTTCTTCATTAGTTTTAAAAAAAGGAATTGGCGACTTGTCTCGTCGCTTTGTAAACGTATCGTTACCATTCCTTAGCTTTAGAGAATATCTTTGGTTGAAACATACTATTGAATTTGATCAAATATTATGGAGCGATTTTGCAACTTCTCATTTTTATAGAAAACAAAATAATATATTATTACACTTTGAGAAGAAAAATTTAAATATTATTGAAGAATTCAGATCATATTTAGTAGAAGGATATCGGCCCTTTTTTTTGGAAGGAGATTACTCTGAAAAATCATTTCAAATTATTGATAAAATAATTTTTCAAGATATTCCTTTTTTTCTTCCGCAATTGAATGAGCGCCACATCCATTTGATGCGAAGTATTTTAAGTCATTTAGCAGAAAGCGCAATTCCCCGATTAATGATCGACTCCCTTGCAACTAAATGGCAAGTTAGTAAAACAACAGTTTATAATTTAATTGAGGTCATGAAAGATACTTCGTTAATTCGTGTAATTCAATTAGAGGGTTCATTAAAAAAAAGATCTCGAGGCGAGAAAGTATTCTTTGCTGACCCAACTCACTACAATGTATTAATGGGAAATTTAGGAAATTTGCGAGAAGCCTTCTTCTGTGCTGAAGCAGATCGCCTAAAATTAAAAGTTTTTGCTACTGATGATGAAACTCATGGTGACTTTAAACTTGATAATCTAATTTTTGAAGTTGGAGGAAAAAATAAAAAATCAAAAAAATCTGATATTGTACTTCGTGACAATATCATAATTTCTGAGAATGAAAAAATTAGACCACTTTGGAGCTTAGGTTTTTGTGTAAATTAAATGATATAGAAAATGATAGTTATATATTACATTAGCACGGCAAATTTAATCAAAGACTATTCTTAAAGACGAGAGCTATCAAGTAATTATTAAAATGATATTTAACTTGCGCAATTTCTTCAGTTGTACTCAATTCATTATTTTCGATTTTAAAATAATTTAAATATACTTTAAAAGAAAAAAGATACATTTCAATTGGGGAATGGCGCCCAGTTAAGTGAGTCGAAATTTCTTTATATACAGTAAAACAAGTATTGCCAAGGTCGACCAATAATATCTCCCATTGCAAATTTTTAAACCTTGTTATGATTTTTAACTTAAAAATTTTACCATAAACAACCAACTATCCATAGGGGCCAGCGATCGACTGATTTAATATCTAAATTTTCTTGAATAACAATATCTGATTTTTTTTTCTTCTTACCTATTCCTCCAACTTCAAAACGAATTTTCTTTACTTGAAAATCAAATTCCTCTTCATTTTTAGATGAGTACACTTCATACCCTTTCATACAAAGTGTCGAAACAAAATATGACTCCCGTCGATTTCCTATATTTGATCCAAGAGCATGATAAAATGAACAATCTGTAAAAAGAATTTTATCACCCTTAGAAAAAGCCTTAGGGCTTTGGTTATTATATACAATATTAATAACAGATGCCTCTTTAATGACATATAAAAGTTCATATACCTTATGCTTGCCGATTTCCCATTGAGAAGTTAATGAACTAATGTTTAGGGTTGGAACAGCTGACGACGCCAAATATTGAATCATTCCACGCAATGCTGATAAATGACTTGCTTCAATTTGTGGAAGAAAATAAGGTATATCTGTAAATAAAATTTTATCAATTATATTTTTTATTCTATCCTCATAGCGACCTTCTAAAAAAATTGGCCTTTGCCCAAAATCAAGAAACTCACTAAATAATCGGTTAAGTTGTCCTGGATTTTCTTTTTCGAATTTAACATACTCTGTTGGCAGACTATCACCTTTTATTGGATCAAATTTAGGTAGCAATATTTTTCTCTTAAATAAAATGAACTCTCGAAAAGATAATAATGGAATTTTTGAAATAGGAAACCTTCTGGATAAATCTGCATTTCCTTGCTTGAGAATCAGAGTGCTGCTATCTGATATAATAATTTTTAATTTTGGAAAACTATCGTAAATTGATTTTACTTCAATAGCCCACTGTTGCCGAAAATGAACTTCATCAAGCAAGAGTGTACGATAGCCACTTAAATAAATATACTCGCAAAAATAAAAAAGATTAATGTTAGCTAGCCTCAAATTGTCTAGACTTAAGTATATAGATCCCTCGTCTCTTTGGCAAAGCAGAAGTAAAAAAGTAGTCTTACCGACACCTCGAGGGCCTAACAAAAGGGTGCCCCTGGAGGAAATATCTATTACCTCAAAAGCCGGTCGAAATGGTGGAATAAGAAATTCCGAAATTAGTCTTTTTTGATCCAATTTTATTTCTTCTAATAATTGACTTAATTCCATCTCAAGATTTTTAGATTTTTTTTCCATAGTTAATTATAGTATCATCTCAGCACGATTACAATATAAATCGTGCTGAAGTAGAACGATTTATTGTAGCAACTGGTCCATTTAGAGCTAAAAATGCTTTGTAACTGTTCTCCAAACTTCTTGATTTAGCAGTTGGATTTTTACCAATATATGTACCTCCAAAAAAGGTAACTAATGACTCTATAGTTGTACCGTTAGAAATACAAAACAAAGAATTAGAGCATTTCAGAAGAATGATCGAAGACTCATTTTTATCTTCGAATAAATTCAAAAGAGTTAATGTAGATGCTAATGATTCAACAATTTTTGTAAAATTTAATTATAATTGTAAACGTGAAAGCTCTTTTACTAAATTCATTTCCGTTATTACTGCAACTATTACTCCCACCTTCTCAAATTTTGAATGCATTATAGATATTAATCTTAAAAATCTAAAAACCACTAGAGAAAAAACTTTTATTTACTTAGAAAAGTATACAACCTTGAAATCTATTTTTTTATTCCCGTAATAATTTATGATAAAGTAAAACATAATTTATTTAAAGCCCCATAATCTATCAATATTTACAAAGATGTAATTAACAAATCCATCGAAGAATGAATTACATATTAATCTGATAAAAGTTAAAAGTAACTGCATCTGGGTACAACGTTTTTATTAGTGTGCTTTTCCCAGCTCCTCTGGGGCCCAAAAAAAACTATTTTTCAGTATTTTAATTTTATTTAAAATGAATTCTCAAAAAGATACAATAAAATCTTTGAAAGTTGCAATAATACTCATAGCATACCCTTATGGTATGTATTTAATTAAAACGATTAACTGGATATACCTTCCTTAGAAAAAACTGATCCTTGTTTAATTAATTCCACAGACAATCCTTGATGTGATTTATCTTCAACAACAGCTGATTTTCTGAAAGAAATAAATGTATCTCTTTCTTTCATTTCAGACATAGCACAGCCAACGTTTATCAATAAAAGTAGAAGTAGTGACCTCATTCTCCAATCTCCAATCTCCATATCTTGAAGATTAACTTTAAAATAATCACAAATAGACGTAAAGTTATAATCTTATTTGTTTAAACAAACCTAGACTTATCCTTAAACATAAGTTTTAATTAGATTGCATAAATAGGACTGTTTAAAAATGACAAAAGCTAACATTAAAAAACTTATTGATTATTGGATTAAAGGTTCAAAACTTGATTTTGAATCTGCTGAATCTATTGCCTATGATTCTAAAAGATACGTCCAATCATGTTTTTTTCTCCACCTTTCTATTGAAAAAATTTTAAAAGCATACATTGTTAAAATAACTTCAACTCATGCTCCTTATGTTCATAATTTACCTCAACTTGGTCGTATGTCTCAAATAGAATTGACTAAAGATCAACTTAAGTTTCTCGTCGAGGTCAATGAGTTCAATCTGCGTTGTCGTTATCCTGATGAAAGTTATTCTATTTATAAAAAAGCTACTGCAAATAAAACTAAAAAATTACTTAATCAAGCTAAGGAGTTTATTGATTGGATATCCAAAAAATTAAAGGACTAGCTCTCGAATACAGAGAAATTTTAGTTAAAAATAAAATTCATCCAGATATTATTATTTTATTTGGTTCACAAGCCAAAGGGACCGCGAAAAAAGACAGCGATATCGATTTAGCAATTGTATCACGTGATCTTGGATCTGATCGGCACAAAGATTCTATCAGGTTAAATCGACTTGCTTATAAAATTAATGCACCTCTAGAAGTGATTCCAATTAATTATTATGACTATATGAAAAAAGAAACTCTATCACCAATTCTAGATCAAATCTTTAAAACTGGAATTGTGCTTTTTTAAGATTGTGTATTTTTATTCATTGAATACAATATAGGGATCATGAAATTATCAACTAAACCTTCGGTTTTCATAAGCGTTTAATAAAGCCGAAGATTTAATATCATAGAAATAGAAATAGAAATAATATATTAATTACATATATTTGCATACTCACAATCTTCGGCTTTTAATAGAGTAATATAAACCCGAACGTTTAGATAGTAATTCGAATAATTTATTAACCAGAATCAACCTACTGATATTCAAAACTAGTATTGTCAAAGCACTATGTTATGAATTAGCTTAATTAAACTTATGCATAAAAAATTTTTTTTATTAAGCTGGCCATTAAAAAAGGTTATCTACCTAGGGATCATCTTATTTGTACTTTCAGTACTTTCTATTTTTTTTGTTGATCATCGACTCACACAGTATATTCATAACACTTATGGCGTTAGTCTTGATCAACCAGCAAATATTATTACTCGACTTGGTCTTGCAGATGTGTACTTCTGGATAGGCTCAATTGGGTTTATTTTCTGCTTCATTATCGAAAAATATTTATTCTATACATTAAAATTAGAAAAAACAAATCTGTCTTCTATACTTAAGTGGAAAACAAATTTTAAATTTATGTTTTATACATTTTTATATTCGGGAATTATTTTGGTTGTATTAAAAATGATATTTGGTAGATGCCGTCCCTATAACAGCCCTACATTTGATGCTTTATTATTTAAGCCTTTCACTCTTGATTGGAATTTTCAATCATATCCATCAGGTCACACTCAAGTGAGTTTTACCATGGCCTGTTTTATGTCCTATCTCTGGCCAAAATTCACCACTTTGTTTTTTACAATTGCCGTTTTAATAGCTTCAACTCGAATAATTTTACAATACCATTATCTCGGCGATACCTTAATTGGATCATATATCGGAATTTTGGGATTTTACTTATCCCACAAAAGCTTTTTTAAAAGCTAATAAGTTAGTATTTAAGTTTCATTCATTTTATGATATAATCAATTTTTATTTATTTGAGACTCGGCAACTCTTTAGAGGTATCCCAATTATGACTAACAAAATTAAAAGTTTTACACTTATAATATTAATTTTAATTACAGGTTTTAAAGCAAAAACAATCAATGGTTTAATTGAAAAAAATGTTGATTTAGAAGCTGTACCTTATTTATCACAACTTCAAATTGTAAACGATGTTAATATTTTAATTCAATTTATTAATAATGGTTATGGAGGCAAAGACATTTTACCCGATTCAGAGGTTAATGAATTAATAAACCAATTAAAAAATATTTCTAAAGATGCGAAAATTCAAAATTCAAATCAATTTTGCATCGCAATCGCAAAAGCAACTGAAACAATGCGAGACTTTCATCTTACTGTTAATCTTGGAATGCAATCATGTGGTCGAGCTTGGCCTAGAGGATCAGTTGGATCAAATATTTCATTAAATAATCAAAATTCAACATGGTCACTTGAGCAAATAAATTTAAATAACAATAAAATTAATATTCTTGGCATTAAGAAAATGACCAATAAAAATTCTGAAGATTGGAAAGGGTTTTTGGAAGCTATTGATTTAATTCTAGTTCAAAAAAACTCTTTTATAATTGATCTTAGAGGCAATCCGGGCGGAGATCTTAGAATGCCAATTGAACTTGTTCGCAAGCTTTATGGAATCAAATTTGATGATCCTCTTCCCCTGCCAAATAAAAAAATCTATAGAAAAAGAGCTCCAGAATCATGGGTACTATTAGCAAATGCGTTTTGGTTACAAAAACAAAATTATGAAATAAATAATCAAACTCCGCCAGAATATCTTTTGCAAGAATATATAAATATGAAAGGATATTTAACAAAATCTTTAAATAATGAAATTCCTTGGCTTGAAACTGAAATATCCACAAAATTTACTCCTAATTTTGAATTTCTTTTTAATAAAAATATTTATGTCTTAATTGATAGAGAATGTGGATCTTCTTGTGAATTAACCCTTGAAGCTCTCGAAAATCACCCCTATGCCCATACAGTTGGCGAATCAACAGCTGGTGTAGTTCATTTTGGAAATTTAGGTAAATTATTTTTACCAGATAGCCACCTGGTAGTAAATATACCAACTCAAGGAGCCATATATTCTGATGGTCGCTTTGTTGAAAAAACTGGTTATCAACCCAAATATATGGTCCCAAGAGGGACTAACGCTCTTGAATTTACAGTCAACAATTTGTTAAAAGCACAAAATATTTCTGATTGAGAATTTGTTGAAATGATTTTATTCTATTTCCAAATGGTGCGATGATACTGCTCAAATTGATTTTTTTCAAACTCAATACAGGATATTTAAAAATGAACAATGAAGATACTCGATGGGAACAAAGATTAAATAATTATTCAAAAGCTTTATTACAATTATCGCAGGCTGTTGCTTTATTATCTCAGCGAGAATTATCTCTTTTAGAAAAACAAGGTTTAATTCAAGTCTTTGAATTTACCCATGAACTCGCATGGAATGTTATGAAAGATTACTTTAAAGATCAGGGAAATACACTTATAACTGGCTCAAAAGATGCTGCCCGTGAAGCTTTTAAATCAGAATTAGTAAAAGATGGTGATATTTGGATGGATATGATCAGAAGTAGAAACCTCACCAGTCATACTTATAATAAAGATGTAACTGATTCTATAATTATTAAAGTACAAAAAAAATATCTTGAAGGGTTTATTGAATTTGAAAAAATCATGCTCTCTAAAAAGAGTTAGGAACTTTTATGTCCTTAAATTTTGGGTTATCACAAACTGTGATTCAAAATATTATCTCTATTTTTAAAAATCATAAGCATGTTAATGAAGTTATAATTTATGGCTCAAGAGCTATGGGAAATTTTAGACCGGGTTCAGATATAGATTTAACTATAAAAGGGGATAATTTAATTCTCGATGATCAATTAAAAATTGAAAATGAAATTGATGACCTTGATCTCCCCTATAAAATTGATCTTTCTCTATTTCATATGATTGACAATATAGATTTAATTGATCACATCAACCGAAGAGGTAAAGTTTTTTATCAAAGATAAAAGTTTACTTTCTCACTAATACATTTATCCAACTTTTTTAAAAAACAACTAATTCTTACTTAAATTTCATTTAAAGCCCTAATTTTCTGAACATTTCTTGCAGAGAACTTGCTTTATGTCCTTCCTCTGACCCAAGTTATCCACTTTGTTTTTCCTCCTTGCCACCTTAATCGACTGCACTCTAATAATTTTAATGTGCCACTATCCTATATAGGTATTATGGGATTTTACTTATCTCATACAAGTTACTTCAAAACATAGGTTGTACAAACTTTTTACAGTTATATAAGACTTATATCATTTTATATTTTTTTTGCTGGAAAACATAATTTTCTATTAAAAAAATTTGAGACAGTATATTTTTCAGGGGATATAAATTTCTCTGAATTCTATAACCGGAGCATCAAATGAAAACTAGAATAACAATTTCAATTTTAATGCTAACACTTTTGAACTTTGGTCATGCTCTTGCAGAACCAAGCAATTACCAGTGTAAAAAAATTTTTTCATATGAATTAACAGCTGAACAAATTGATTATCTGACGAATATTCCCATTCCTAAATTCAGTTTTAAATATTGGCAAACATATAAAAACTATTTCAAAGAAACTGGTGGTGAAATTAATTACCCAGCCCCTAAAACAGGATTACGCATAGAAGGTTTTGTAAAGCATTTTGCGACTAGCGAGTATAATTTTTTGCAAGCAATTAAATATATCTCATATAAAATATTAAACTCAAAAATGGTGTTTGATTTTGATATTCCACAAATAGATAAATATAACTTTATAAAATCTCGCTTTAAAAAAATTAAAAACTTTGCAGATGTTGATCAAAATATGAGCCAAGAAACTTTGGCTCTGATTGATGTGCTTGAGAATGAAACTCTTTCATCACTATCCGGTAGAGCAAATCTATATATGCCCTACAACTCAAAAATCTTGGGTCTATAAAATTAGGTTTCTCATATCTTTCCTACTTTATATTAACCACGATTTTTATCCAACTTTTTTAAAGATATCTTCTAGCACGCCTTTTTGCGATATTCTTTTATTTTCTACGTAGTACATTAGATCATCAATAATTTGCACGTCTCTGTTATTTGTGTGATTGAATTTTAAACCACAACCAGAATCATTTCTCCAAATTACAATTGCATTTAGTTTTCGAATGCGATCACCAACATTAAATGTAAGTTGAATTTTATCTTCTTTTTTAAAATCTAAATCTTTTTGTTCTAAAAAAGCCCCTGTTAAACTTATGTTCTTGAGTGTGCCATAATTTGAATTTCGTGAATAACTTCTTCGAAACTCAACTTCAATTGCCAAAGACATTCTTGGAGATGGTTTTTTATTTGAATCCATTATCAAAATTCCTCCGAAATATTTTTAAAAATTATAATTAATTTTTTAATGATTTCATTTAATAAAAAATATTTTCACATTTTTCAAAAATTATAATCACTCAAAGCTAATCGGTTAAGATTGACAATTCTTTAGCTAGATTTAGTAAAATTTATGTAAAGCTAACTTCAAATGTTCAGGTCGGAAGTCTATATCGAAGACTAAATCTGATAATGTACTGATAATGTTATTATGAAAATACAAACTTTAGTTTGGATTTTCATAATACGGGGTGATTGAAAATCGCCCCCAACAACAGGAAAATAACGGCGCATGATTTTGTCTCGCATATAATCAGCGCAAGCTGATCAGACTTAATCATTAGCAGTTATTTAAACTTTTTAACTATTTCTTTGAAGTAATCACCGCGCTCTTCAAAGTGATCGAACATATCTGTACTTGGACACCCAGGTGAAAGTAATACGATATCTCCAATTCGAGACTTTTGATAAGCAATTACAACTGCCTCTTCAAAAGTACCAATTAAAAAAGTCTCACTGTGGTCACCAACATCGCGATTAATTCGCTCTTTTGCTTCACCTACCAAAATTAATGATTTTACTTTACGCTTGATCGGGGTAATTAGCGATTCAAACCCAAGGTTTGCATCTTTACCACCGGCAATCAAAATTATGTTTTCAGTAAATGAGTCTAAAGCTCTTTGTACAGCATGAACATTAGTAGCTTTAGAGTCGTTATAGAAACGAACCCCTCCAACTTTACGAACATACTCAAGTCGATGTGGCAATCCTACAAAGCGATCCATCACAACTTGAATGGCATCATGTGAAGCCCCATGCTCTCTTGCTCCTAATATTGCAGCCATAATATTTTCAATCGAATGCCTTCCCAACATCTTAATATTTTTTGCTGAGTAGTACTCGATTTCTGGACCTGTTCTTACTCTGATTTCATCACCAATATTTACAGCTCCACCAATATTCATAATTTGCGGCTCTAAAGCTGGTTTTCTTGAAAAGTAAAATATTCTACCTTTTTGTACAATTGGATCGCGCGCAAGCTCAACCACAGCATTATCATCAGCGTTTAAAATACTAGTAGTCATTGGATTAGTATTTTTAAAAACTTTACGTTTTGCATTTACATAATCTTCCATTGTTTTATAACGATCTAAATGATTTTCTGCTAAATTGGTGAATATAACATTTTGGGGTGTGAACTTTTCAAGTCTCTCAAGCATATAACTTGAAACTTCAGCGATTACTACTTTTGCTGGATTATTAGCTCTTACATACTCAGTCATAGGTTGGAAATTATTTCCACCTAACCAACATGAAATACCTGACTCCTCTAAAAACTCTTTCATTAATTGAGCAACAGATGTTTTACCATTTGTACCTGTAACTGCAACAATTGGTTCTTTTATAAATTGAGAAATAAACTCTAACTCATTTGTAATTTTAATTCCATGTTGAGTGGCATAATCAAATATTTTTAAACTAGAAGGAACTCCCGGACTTAAAATAACTAAATCCTGAGTTAAAAAAGTTTTAGGACTATGTCCTCCTAAATCTAATTTAACTCCTAATCCTTCGACATGCTCTACGGTGCCCGATAATTCAGGTTTTGATTTGTGATCGCTAATTGTAACAATCGCTCCATTTTCAACTAATAATTTAGTTAAAGCGACGCCCGTTCTGCCCAGACCTACTACTAAAACTTTTTTATCTTTTAACTCAGAAAGTTCTTTAAACATATGATGCCTTCTATTCTATTTTGCGCAAGTTTTGCTGAACTTATGATTATATTTCATACAAAACTTACTTATTAATTAATTTTATTTTATCTAAGCTTAAGAGTCGCTAAACTTAAAATCGCGAGTAAGATGGAAATAATCCAAAATCTAACAATGATTTTAGTTTCATCAATGCCTCTTAATCTCAGAAATTACATCCTCAACAGCCCGCAAGATATACCGGGTGGACCACATCTGGGGATTAGAGAAAAAGGTGCACGGGTAAGGGCACCCGCGTGAGGCCATAAAGGGCATGTCGCGTTTGGTCCACACCCCGTAGGACTTACCGGCACGCCAGAAATTTTCCAAATACTCGGCCG
>SXSU01000071.1 GCA_005793345.1 Bdellovibrionales bacterium | reverse complement strand
ATATGCAACAAAGGGCTAATGCATGGATGTTGATGTCTGGAGCGCTTGGAATGCTTGCATCAACTTTACCAGTTCAATTGCTTTTACCTATTATTGGTTGGCGATCAGTATTTGTTGTTTTAGGTATTTTAATAGTAATTTCATTTATTTTAATTTTATTTTTTTCCCCTTCTTTTACAAATCTGGAAAATAAAAATGAAAATACAAAAGTAAGTTTTTTTGCAAATTATTTAGAAATTTGGAAAAACCCATATTTTCGAAGTTTAACTCCAATTGGTTTTTTTAATTATGGTGGACTTGTTGCAATTATAACTTTGTGGGCCGGACCCTGGATGACCCAAGTTTCAGGATATAATCCCCTACAATCTGCAACTGGATTGTTCTGGTTACATTTTACAATGTTAATTGCTTTTGGTTTGTGGGGACTAATTAACCCTTACATTTTAAAAAAAGGCATGACTGCAGATAAAATAATCACTTACGGTTTACCCTCTAGTTTAATAGTTCTTTTATTTATAATTTACTCTGGATCAAATGCTGGAGCTCTTCACTGGACTTTATTTTGCGTAAGTAGTATTTTTACCTCCCTTACACAACCAGCTATTGGTCTTCACTTCTCAAGTAATGTAGCTGGCAAAGCTTTGTCGGCATATAACCTAGTAATATTCCTGGGTGTTTTTGTTGTCCAGTGGGGAGTTGGAATAATAATTGATGCAATTAAGTTATTAGGTTTTGACAGTTTGATTGCCTACCAAGGTGCATTCTTCGTTTTTTTTATATGCTGTTTAGGATCCTATATTTATTTTTTAATCAATAAGGATAAAAAAATATTAAATACTTGATCAATAATTTAAAATTTTTTTAAGAAAAAATTTTAAAACGCTAACTCCTTGTTAGCGCTTTAAAAAATAAATACTTATTTCTTAGCTGGAGGTAAAACAGCAGAAGCTGCGTTGATTGATTTAACACAATCTGCTTCTTTTTTAGCTGTCAATTGATCACCGGCTGATTTTCTTAAATCACCAGCTTTTTTTGTAGCTGCCGCATCTAATTTGACTGTTTTTACCTTAGCATCGTACGCTTTGATTAAATCTGCACAAGTTTTAGCTTGAGCATTAGCAAAGGATACGAACAAGAACATACTTACGATAGTTGCTAGTATTGTTTTCATTTGTTTTTGTTTGATGTTAAGTTAACTTTCGGTGAAGATATTAAATTAATAGTTTTAAGTAAATATTGTTTTGACAAAGAAAAGCTCAGATCTTTAATAAAAATTCTCTTAAAACCCAACAAATCCTGACTTTTAATGAGCTGATTAATTAGAAGGTTCGCGATTATCTATTTTTTGATCTTATACATGCTTGAGCGGCGGACAATCTGGCTATGGGAACTCTGTAAGGTGAACAAGATACATAGTTTAATCCTGCTCTATGACAAAAATCTATAGAATCTGGATCTCCTCCGTGCTCGCCACATATCCCAAGTTTTATATTCTTATTTGTCTCAAGTCCTCTTGAACACGCGAGTTTAATGAGTTCGCCAACACCCTCTTGGTCTAGGCTTACGAATGGATCAATTTTAAATATTTTACTTTCAACATAATCATCCAAAAATTTACCAGAGTCATCTCTTGATATGCCAAGAGTTGTTTGCGTTAAATCATTTGTACCAAAACTAAAAAAATCTGTGTGCTTTGCAATATTTTTTGCATTCAGGGCCGCTCTTGGAAGTTCAATCATAGTACCTACTAAATAATCTACTTTGAAGTTATTATTTTTTTGAACTTCTTTAGCAATACGATCGACTAATAATCTCAAAATTTCAATTTCTCTTTCTGTTGCAACAAGTGGAATCATAATCTCCGGAATTACTCCTTCAATTTTCTGTTTTTGTAATTCGCATAAGGCTTCAAAAATTGCTCGGCATTGCATTTCATAAATTTCTGGAAAAGAAATTGCTAAACGACAACCTCGATGACCTAACATCGGATTTTCTTCATGTAAATAATTTATTCTATTTTTAATTTCGCTTGAATGAATTTTTAATGAGTTTGCTACTATATCTATTTCCTTATCAGTTTTTGGTAAAAATTCATGTAATGGCGGATCTAATAATCTCACTGTGACAGGAAAACCTTTCATAATAGTAAAAATTTCTAAGAAATCTTTTTTTTGGAATGGTAAAATTTTATCTAAGGCTTTTAATCTGTCTTCTTTTGTTTTTGATAATATCATCTGCCTTACATACAAAATTCTCTCCTCATCAAAAAACATATGCTCAGTTCTACATAATCCAATACCTTCAGCACCAAATTCTCTTGCAGTCCTAGAGTCCAATGGAGTTTCTGCATTAGCTCTAATTTTTAAAGTTCTTACTTCATCGGCCCACTTCATAATTTCTGAAAAATCTCCAGAAATATCTGGGTTAATTGTTTTTACTTCACCAAGCATTACCTCTCCAGTTGAGCCGTCAATTGTTATTATATCTCCCTCTTTAACTTCAATATTTTCAACTTTAAAAAGTTTATTTGTGTAATCTATTT
>SXSU01000007.1 GCA_005793345.1 Bdellovibrionales bacterium | reverse complement strand
TTTGTTTGGGGCGATTTTCAATCACCCCGTATTATGAAAATCCAAACTAAAGTTTGTATTTTCATAATAACATAGTCCTTTATTTTATGGAAAAACAATTAATTTTGAGTCTCAATTTAATACACTCAAATTAAGACTCCATTGATTTGCAATGGTTTCAAATTGAACTTCTATTTTTTGAAAGATGAAATAATCCAATAAGGCATAAAGAATTTATTTTGTGTTGTTATATTAAATTTTTTATTGATTGTAATTAAATTCATATTTTTTAATAAATTTTTTAAATTATATGCACGTTTCATACTTTTATACCCATCAGAACGCAAATCTTTTGAAATGCCAATTGCAAAATTGATAAATTCAGCCATAGGAATAAATGCTGGACGATAATCAATATCTACAACAATAACTCCTTTACTAGCAATACGGTGCATTTCTTCAATTGCAGATACCGCAACTTGATGAGGATGAATATGATGAATAACATGTAAACAAACAACAAAATCAAATGAATTTTCTTTATATACTTTTAAATGTTCACTAGTCGCTTGATGAATATTAACATGGCTTTTCGAAAATTTCTTTTTACTTTCATGTAAGACATCAATTTGTGAATCATATAAGTTTACTTCAATCTCAATCCCTTTTTTTAACATCCATTTTTCTAGATAAACAGATAATCCTGCTGAACCTGATCCAACATCTAAAATTGAAATAGTTTTTAAATTTGGATTTTTTTTCAAAGCTTTTTCAAATTCTGTAGTAAACATTTTATAGATTCCATAGATTTTATTTGATCTGTCAATTTCACTTATTAAACTCCATCGTTTATCAAATGGAAGATTTGGATTGTCTAACAACTCTTGAAACTCATCGACTTCAATATTATTGATTTCTGTATGAGTTGATTGTTTCATTACAATTTGACCCTTAACATTAACTAAATTTACATCACTTACATTTTCATTGTTTTTGTTTAAATCGTTATTCATAAAAACCTCCTGCTTATTGACTTATATTAGAGTGTTTAGAAATAATTTAAACTCTCGATTTTTTCTCTTAAATTGAAAAATTCGTTTTAATTTTATATAATTATGTAATTGTATTATATTAAGATTTTTAAAATACAGTAGTTTTTAAAAGTTTTATTGCTGAGCTAATCTTCATATTGTAAGATTTAAAAATTTTATTTAGTATTTGTGATTTAATCTTTTATCACTGCTCTAATTAATCAGGCAAATCTGGATAAAATCCCACAATCCCATTAAAATAAATGGATGGTGACATTTTTGGCTTAGACTGATTAAAACTTTACAGTTTTATTTTATTTAAATTATATGATAACTTAATGATATAAAATTATTTTTTATGAATGGGAATATTCCAATTCTATTTTAATTTAAAAATTACTTAGTTATTGAAAAGTGAGTTTAGATGATATTGATTTCTATAAATCAATTTATTATTAAATATAAAAAAATAACACTATGTGCTTTAGTTTTCTTTTCGACATGGTTTTTATTTGAAAATTTTGGATACACTTCTCAATTATACTGTAAAAATATTTTTGAAAAAAGGAAAGCAAACGCTCAATATGAACCTCTCATTATTAATTTTGAAAACGAATCATCACATTTATTTAAGGATTTGGTTATAAATCTTAATAATTATTTTAAGTCGAGACTTCCTGAAGATCAAAAAAGTTTAATTTCTGCAATCAAAAAGTTTCTTAATCCGAGACATATTCAAAATGTCGAAGAGACCCTTCTTAAGAAAGCTGATCAGATATATGAAATGCATCTTGATGAGATTAACAAAATACCTCATTGGGGTTATCAGGAAAAATTTAATACATATGAAAGAAAAGAAGAAATTTACTTTAATTATAATGAAATGAAAGGTCTTGTAAAAAAATTAGAATTTTTACTTTGGATGTTTGATCAACTTGAAAATACACCAAACAAACTAAATAAGATCATATTAAAATCAAAAAAGTTAACGACTTGGCAGCCAAAAGGTATCTCATATGAAAAAGTGATTGAAGAATTTGTTGATGAACTTCAGTCGATAAACGGAGTACCTGTCCGCAACTATAATAAAATTTATCTAAAAAAACATTTAATTACTAATCTTACTAATAAAACTTTGAGGGATAATAAAAGTTCTATATTACTTTGGAATCAAATTTGTAATGTTTACGCTGATTGGCTCGATTATAATTCTGCAGTTTTTAATTTCCCAATCAAGATACATCCTATCAAAGAATTCGAAGTTCAAATTCGGGATTTTTCTAGTATGGGTATTAACGGTCAAGGTGAATGGGATAACGCCGTCACTCCTATAGAGGAAATTAATAGTCCAAACTCAAGATTCTTTACTTATAGTGTAAAAAAAAGTGAAACTGGTTTTCTAGCTGCAGAAATAGCTGCACTTAGATATGCTCTCCAAGGATATAATGTGACTCCCGAATTTTGGAGTAATCCACTTACTGATTTTCAATCCTTTGCGCGCAAACCGAGTGTGGCATTTAGTTATCAAGGTCCCCATCGTAAAAATTCTCTTAACCCAGCAGGCTACATATTAGATGTCCCCCCTGAAAATATATACTTTACATGGCCAGATGATGCCGGAGGCAATACATTACTCACACATGAAGTCGCCAATAGACAGTTAAAACATAAACAAAACATGAGTCCAGATGAATTACTCGCTTTTACAAGTCCTAAATTTTATAATGAACTAAATGCGGTAGGGACCCATCCAGAGACACATCGAAGCATTAAAGTCATAGGTGTATTTGTACAAAAAAATAGCGAAGGAAAACTTTTAGTTTCAGGAGAAGAATTTAAATTTTGGTTGCTTTTAGCACATGAAAATAATATTCCCTTTTATTTTTTAGATAAAAACGAGGAAGAGCAGACTTCAATCGACTTGTCGCAACAGACACTTTTAAAAAAAATACTCAACGATATCGAACCTCAACCCTTTGCTTCTTCCCTTCAATGGAAAAACTATATTATGCCAATCATAAACAAATATTTAACACCCTCTAACATTCTTCAAACACCACTTTTTTCAATTTATAGAGGAGTAGGAGAAGAAAGAGAAAATGATGAATTTGTTAAAAAGTTTGATACTTTTTTTGAAATCGTACCATTTTATTCAAACGAAGAAAATATAAATATTCAACTTTATTATCTAAAATCTAAAATCTAAAATAGAACTTCAATAGTATAACCATTTGAGTTTTAACTTGTTATTTACATCAGCAAAAAACAAATGTGTTCTATTAATAACTACGCTATTTCGTTTAATATTGTAATTTGAAACTAATTTAGATTTCCATGAAGAAGTATCAAGTGCTCAACCAATAATGCAATTTAAAGTTTTTTTTATTGAATTAAATGTTCATATAGCTTTATTCTAGATGGTTTTGAATTAATTTGAACTCTCTTTTTTTCTCTTATAATGAAAAAATCGATTTCATTTCTTAAGTTATAGTTTTGTTACAAATAGAGATTTTAATTTACCATTAATATTCAAAGTTTCTGATTCTGAACTAACAGCAAATTTTTGAATTTTACCTAAAGACTAGTTACATTCAACATAACTTATATGGGATCTTCTCAAAAAGAGAAAAAAACTCCACATGCTTGAAAGCATGTGGAGTTAAGATTAGTACAATGAAATGTTAGCTGACTTATAACTTTTATTTTTTAACACATTTTTGCAAACCAGTAGAAGGCACATTTACAATTTTATAATCTGATCTTGCACACTTTGTTACTTTACAAAGATTTTTACTATAATCATATTCTGTTATTGAATTTTCAGGAGCAGGACAAAGACTTGTATCAATTGAACTCCCCTCAAAATTAATAGATCTAAAAGTTAAAAATAAATTTTTAACAGTTAACTCGTAAGCTAATATGTGTGTGCCATTATCTGTAATAGTAGTATTTTTATAAAATTTATTAGGTCCTTTAATACTTCCTGGATAGATAACCCATTTATTATCATAAGTTGCTTTTTGATTTGCAAATGGGTAAGCAGAGGGTATCAAGGCTGTATTGTACTTGCAAAAATTTCTACCCCCAGCTTGTACACATTCTTGCCCCTTGTCTCGAGTATATTCTATTGAACATTTAACCTCATTACTTGAGTTAATAGTTGTTTTACGTCCAGACTGACAAACTATTGGCACACAAGTATCTCCAAAAGTATTTTTTCCATAATCCCAAACAAATGCATATTGTGTAATTTCATTTTTAAGTTTTGTAACATTTTTTACTGTAGAATAATTTTCTTTTCTATTTAACTGTTTACAAAATTTGTAATTTGAAACACAACTTGCACCATCATAGTGAGTGCCATTTGCACAATTTGCAAAATAAGCCTTAAATGCAAAATCTAAATTCTCTGTTGGTAGATCAGGATCAAAACCTACTACACTAGTACGTTCTGTTACGTTAACCCCATCTGCACTAAAGTATGCATTTACAACATTTGGAACTACACATTCAGATTTTAAAAGACGAGCAAAGTTTGTACAGCCCAAAGAACTTCCTTGAACAGCATCAGAATTAAATAATATCTGTCTTTGAATACTTGACCCCAATGCCCATGTGATAGGCTTACTCATTTGTTCGCTTGAAACAGTTTGTTGTGGATTAGGTTCACAGCTTATACTAATCGGATCAATATGACATTTTGAATTTACAACTGCAAAAACTTTAAAAGGGATAACTGTTACAAGTGAGATAAAAACTAATTTGTTTTTATTAAATATAATTTTATTCATTTTTAAATATTCCTTTATTAAAAAACAGTTACTGAAGGTAATACATATGAGTCTATATTTAGATCATAAAATGTTGATATACTATCTCCATTAAATAATAATGAAGGCGATGAACTTGGCAAATTAAATAAATTTGCATTTAGATCAAGCCGTAAATTTAAATCGTTTGCTGAAACTGAATTTAAAAATGCTGTAATTGAATTACTAAAGTTAGTAGAAGAATTACTAACTGTAAGCGAACCTAAATAATCTGTAGGAGAGTTCCCATATAAAACTGAACTTGAAAGAGTTGGTTTTTCTTTAGGAAATGTAGCTAAATCATAAAAGTTTACAGTAGCACCAAAAGTAGATTTAGTATTTGTATTGATTGAAATGTTAAAATTACTTAAATCTTCTGGCGAAAAACTTGATTTTGACTTTATTCCATTTGGGTTTTTTAAATTAGTATTTTGTACTGAAACTGCAATTTTTGAATTATTTATTGGTGCACCAATTAAATTTTTAATATTATCCCCAACATCAGATTTTTTAATTGAGCTTCTCATTTTTCTAATATTACTTTCTCTTCTATCAATTTCATTTGCTAAACTTGTCATTGATTTTTTAACTATTGAGCTTTTACTTCCAGACATTTTTAACAAACCTCTTTGAACAGTTTTTTCACCCATAGTTAATCGATATGCTAATAACTCACCCAATGTAAAATTATTTGGAAAATCTGAAGGAGGGCTAGATTTGCTAGATTCAAACTTTAAATTAGCTTGTGAATTCCCATTTGATTTCCAACTTTCAAGAGCAATAATATTTGTCAAATCGGACCAATCTGTTATTCCACCATCTGATTTAATTCGTTGAAGTCTCGACTGTTTAATATCTGAAATTGCCTTCTTTAATTGCGAAAATGTAGATTGGGAATTACTATTTTTAAAAAGGACTTGAAAACATTTAATTCCAAAATTCCAAGAATCAATTGGATTTTTTATAACTGCAGCCATGTTTTTAAAGAAATTTGGATCCGTTAAATTGTTCGCAGTCACTGGTAAAAAGGCAACAACCATTGACTTACCTAATAAAGCTCCTATGGGCTTTGGTACCAATGCAAAAATAGCTAACATCCCTCCGCCTCCTGCTAATGCAATATAAGCCATATCTACAGCTTCGTTAACAGTAGAATTTATAACTGCATTTTTAAGACCTTCTGTTGATGCATTTTTAAAAGCTGAATAATGGCTTCCTACAAATCCAACTGCATCTCCAATTAAATTTAAAACTTCTAGCCCTCCAGCAACATTTAAAAAAGAATTAGAATTAAAACCAGACCTAACATATTCTACTTGAGTAGCTGGAATAGGATTTAAATTAACATTAGCCATTTTCGTATTTAATGATTGAAATGCTGGTGTTATCATTGCTGATGCTAAACCTATAGGTTCAAGTGTAAAAAAACCTTGAGTTCCTGTAAAAGTTAAATTTGACATATAAAAGGCAGCTTTAGCAATTTCATCTATTGCTAACAATTTATAATCCAAATCAAATAGACTAATTTTACTTCCAACAGGTGCATACTCATCTACAAAAAATTGCAAATCTTTTAGGGGATCTATTCCTAGTTTTATAAGCTTAGTTATTTTATCAATAGTCTCTATTTTTGCTTCTTCTGACATTGTATAATTTCCATTTAAACCTTGTTCTTGCAAAAATCTATCCAGTTGAGCCTCCATTAAACTGCCATCATCTGTATGTACACTTGAATAATTTAAACCAATTGGTTTTAAATATACATATTCTGTATCTCCATTATTTGGATTATAATACATTCCAAATTTCATATAACTATCGGATCCGCCAAGAGCCCCTCGATGCAGTTTAATTTTATATTTTAAATATTTACAATCTCATTTAGAGTCAGTTTAAACGTTTTATAATGGTACCCTATTGCAAATATTAATTGTAAAGTTTGTTCTCGAAATTCCGATACAAAGTATAGAGCAAAGACAGTTTCAATACTTCTTTGATTTAACTATTGGTTGGAGAATCAATTGAAACTTATTAGTATATTGATAATAATGATATTTATTTCTCTACTTACAGGTTGTTCGGGTTGTACTTATTTTTATCTAAATGTGGATTCAATTGATAATCAGAATTCTCAATCATCTGGACCCACTCCGACCCCGTCTGATTCTGAGCCTAATTCAATTATTACTATTGTTAGTCCAAATGCAGGTGCCACAAATAATTCAGAAGATACAATATTTAGCGATAATTCATCACCAACAATTCAAGTCACTAATACACAAGTTGGTGACACAATAAAAATTTATTTAGATGGCCAATGTCAAGCTGGTCAGGAAGTTGTTACAATTACGACTTCAACTGGTGGCACACAAAATATAACACTTACTAATCCTTTAAGTGATGGAAGTTACAATTTTGCAGTTCAAATCATTTCCAATAAAAGTATAAATACTTCGACTTGCTTCGTCTCTTCAACTCTCTATGTTGTCGACACACAAAATCCCACACTGGATTCGATTTCTCCACAGTCACTGAATTCTTTAACGGGTGGAACAATTTCTTTAGTTGGGACTCATTTTACTGTAGGAGCAATCATTACAGTGGGTGGTGTTGAGTGCAAAAATTCAATTTTATATTCAGATAAAAATATTACTTGCGTCGCTCCTCCTTACTTAGATTCAAATCAAACTGTAATGATTAGTAAAAATAATAGTGGCAGCACTATTTTTAATAGCATTGAGTATATAACCCCACTTCATCCACTTTCTCCTGTTTGTTTTAATGGAAGAGTAAATACGACTGTCATAGATGATCCCAACCATACCCTTTATTTGGGAGGCATGTTTACACATTTTGGAACTTGTACGGGAGGTGGAATACCAATAAATGTGAACACATCTCGGCCAACAATCCCCCTATGGGAGTTTCCAAAAGTTTCTGGAAGCGTTTATGCTTCTGTTAGTGATGGGAAGGGAGGTTTCTACATCGGTGGAGATTTCAATGCCGTAGGTGATTTACTAAGATCAAATATAGCCCACATATTGGCAGATGGTTCTGTTGATAGTGAATTTGCAAAAAATTTGGAATTTGATAAAAAAGTAAACGCTTTAGAGTTTGATTCAAGTAATAACTTACTCTACTTGGGGGGGCAATTTACTTCAATTACTAAACCCCTAAAATCCTCTTCTGCTGTTATTGATTTAGTATCTGGTTCATTATTAGCATCTCAATTAAATGTTTTTGGACGGATCAATAAGAGCATTAGTGATGACAATGGTGGATTTTATATTGGTGGAGAATTTTCATGGATTGGAGGGATTCCGGTAAATAATTTAGCACATATCAAAAGTAATGGTGAATTGGATTTATTTTTTTTACCAAATCCAAACGGTAAAGTGAAAGCCCTTGCCTTATCTGGGGCTACTCTTTACGTTGGAGGATTATACTCTTCAATTGGTGGACAATCCCGCAACAACCTTGCTGCAATAAATACCACCACTGGTGTTGCGACATCATTTAACCCAAATGTAAACGGAGAAATTAATGCTTTTGCTCAATCAGGAGCAACTCTATATGTTGCAGGAGAATTTTCAAACATCGGAGGTCAGTTACGAACTTATCTCGCTTCATTTAATACAACTTCAGAGTCACTAACCTCATTTGCTCCAGTTATAAATGCTGGAGTCTACGCAATTAGCATTTCAGGATCTACACTTTACGCAGGTGGTGGTTTTACTGTTTTTGGTGGTGAAACAAGAAATCGCCTTGCAGCTATTGATACAACAACAAGTATTAATACGACTTTTAACCCTAATCCTGATGGTGCAGTTTATTCACTAGCACTTGCAGGCTCTACTCTTTATGTGTCTGGGGGATTTAATTTTATTGGTGGTCAAATAAGGTACCATCTTGCAGCTATTGATACTTCAACAGGTAATGCTACTTCTTTTAACGTAAATGTAATAAATAATAGTGTAGATACTATTATCCTAAATAACTCTACTCTTTATGTTGGTGGTGCTTTTACATCTATTGCGGGACAAGCCCGTAATCGACTTGCCGCCATTGATATTGCCACTGGAAATCTTACTTCTTTTAATCCAAATATAAATAGTACCGTTTACACTTTGGCAATCTCAGGCTCAAATATATATGTGGGAGGATTATTTGACTCTATTGGAGGACTTGCAAGAAACTTTCTTGCAGCTATAGATACAACAACAGGTGTTCCAACATCATTTAATCCAAATCCTGATAGTGATATTTACAGTTTTGCGCGCTCGGGTTCAACATTATACTTAGGTGGAAATTTTACTTACATTGGAGGACAAACAAGAAATCGCCTTGCCGCAATTGATACCACAACAGGTAACATAACTTCGTTTAATCCAAATCCAAATGGATTAGTTGAAGATCTATCACTCTCAGATACAACTCTTTATGTTGCAGGATTTTTTACATCAATTGGAGGACAAACTCGAAATTACTTAGCAGCTATTGATACTTCATCAGGTCTTGCTACACCATTTAACCCCAGTCCAAATAATGTTGTAGACAAAATTGTTCATTCAGGGTCAATACTTTATTCTGTAGGAGTATTTACTTTTATTGGTGGAGAAAATCGAAATTATTTAGCTGCAATTGATACAACAACAGGAAGTGCTACAACATTTAATCCCAACCCAAATGATCGAATATTTTCTCTTGCGCTTTCAGATACCACTTTATTTGTGGGCGGAATATTTACTTCCATTGGGGGGCATTCTCGAAATTCTCTTGCAGCTATTGATACTACTTCTGGAACTATAACATCATTTAATCCAAATATAAAATCTGTTGTAAGAACTCTTACTCTTACAGACTCAACACTATTTGTTGGTGGAAATATTTCTTTTATTGGCGCTCAAGAACGCAATAAAATAGCTGCAGTTAATACCACAACTGGCAATGCAACATCATTTAGTCCAAATGCAAATGGAAGTGTTTATGCTTTAGTTCTTAATGGATCAACTCTTTATGTTGGGGGTGATTTTACTTCAATAAATGGGCAGATTCGAAATCGCCTTGCTGCTATTGATACATCAACAAGCTCAGTAACTTCTTTTAATCCAGACGCAAGTAGCTCAGTGTATACACTTTTACTATCTAATTCAACTTTATATGCAGGTGGATTATTTACCACAATGGGTGGACAATCTCGGCACCGGCTTGCTGCAATTGATTTAATCTCTGGAAATCCTACTTCGTTAAATCCTGATATCGATGCAATTGTATTAACTCTTGCTCTTTCTGGCTCAACACTATACTTGGGTGGTCATTTTACTGATATTGATGGACAAGTTCGAAATAAAATTGCTGCAATTGACATAACATCTGGAAGTGTCACCTCCTTTAACCCAAATGCTAATGCAGTTATTCGATCAATTTTAATATCAGGAACAACGCTCTATTGTGGTGGATCATTTATTACAATAGGTGGACAATCAAGAAAATATCTTGCGGCCTTCGATACAACATCAGGAACCGCAACTCCTTTTAATCCAACTGTGGAAGATGGCTTTGGCATCTTTACTCTGTTGTTAAACCCTTTGAATTTAAATCTTTATGTCGGAGGTAATTTTACAACTATTGGAGGACAGTTTAGAGTTGACCTAGCCGAAATAGAGTTGGCAACAAGCAAAGCGACACCCTTTGATTTCCAATTAAATAATTCAGTTTTTTCTTTTTCAAATTCTGGAAATACATTATTTATGGGTGGTGAATTTACAAGTATTAATTATAAACCAAGATCTAATTTTACTGCTATAGATGTTACAACTGGATCACTAGTATATTAATAAAATGTAAAGTTAATTAGATCGACCGTACATTTTTATGTATGAACTCGGAGCTCCTGTATTTTCATACTGACATGTTTCAGTATATAAATAGGGATCATCCATATTTGCACCCGCAGATGGATTAAAATAACAATATTCACCTGGTTCGCAGGCTCCATTGTCATTCCCCACTCCATCAAATAAATACTCGGTACTTGCAGATAGAGCATCAAATACAAATCCGCCATCAGCAGACGTATCATTATGAATCATATTGGACAACTTTACAGAATCAGGGCAAGGAGCATTTGCAATAAAAATTCCATTTATATTCTTTAAGTTAAAAGCCTCGGTTATTAAACTTAAATCTAAAATCCCACAACTTGGTGAGGAGCCCTTACAAGGACCCACTATGTTTAAATTTGGCAAACTTCCAAGATCAAGAGGAGCCCAAAAACGATATAGTGTTTCAAACTGGATCCAATCTGATATTGAAGCAAAAGTTTTTCCTGAAATCCCCTCTGCTCCGTGTGTATTAGTATTATCAGTTACAAACTTTTGAAATATATTGTTTGCGTTGATATTTGATAAACGAGTATTATTTAAACTTGGAGCTACTGGATCACAAGTGGAGTTTTGTAAACCTATTAAATTTGTACCAGTACCATAAGTACATGCTGGTGATGCCCTTCCAACATATAGATTATTAGTCCATTTTGCAGAGTTTGAATTATTGTGAAATTTAATTTCTGAATTTCGATTATCTATTGAGTAAATATTTGAAAATAAATTTGGAGTATTTTTTAAAATTGTATCAATAAATAAGCCTTCACTATTATTAGTCAATAAAATATTACTGTGGATGTTTAAAGAATTTTGTATATTTATACCGTAATTTTGAGAGTTACTAACTGTAATTGAATTATAAAAACTATTACCCCAACCTGGTTTAATCCATAATCCATAAGTGGCAGAGTTTACGATTAAAGTATTTTGTAAAGAACTACTTCCTATCTGTATATTTATGCCTTTCCCCCCCACACTTAATATATGATCAAAAGAATTAAAATTTGAATCTATATTTAGATTTTCATTAGCTGAATTGAAGATACCAATATTATAAAAAAAAGAGCTTAAATTTAAATTTCCAATTTCAATACCCCTATTTGCAGAATCATATATTTTTATGTTAAAAAAATTATTATTATCACCATAATCAGATTCAAGTCCCTTATTACAATTTGCTATTAGGATATCATCATAACTCCCTCCAAAATTCGATAGCGAATAAATCCCCGTACTACCATTACTTAATGTCAATCCATGAAATCTATTAAACTTACCAACACTCCCTAAATTGATATCAGAGTTAGATAAAATTCGATAACCAACATCTCCTCTAATATTACCTTCAATCCAATTAAAATCATTTTGAACAAAATCAATAAAACAAGATTGAACACCTGCTAATGCGGGAGAACAATCTTTTATTATAGCAGGTGCTGTACTTAACATGGCACTATCTAGCACCACAAATCCAATGTTACTATTTCCAAAATCGATACCCAATGATGCCACAGTTTCAGTTACTGCATAAATAGTATTAGCTCCACTCAAAGTGAGTCGAGAACTACTGTTGATTCCATCATTAATATTAGTTGAATTCAGTGGTAAAATGGGATTACTCCACCACCCTGCTAGTGAACTTGTTGAAACTATAACATTTGAATCCTTTAAGGTAACTTTATTCTGAGTCCATCCACTTCCATCTGGTTTAATCAAATGCCTGAGTCCTTTTCCTTTTTTTAATCCTACACTATAGAAAAAAACTGGAATGAAGAAATCAGAACATCTCCATTCAAATGCATCAAGATCATCTGTCATGGTGAGGTTATTACAATTAGATTTCCAACTCACTATCACTTTTCTAATTTCTCCAGCATGAATACAATAATTACTACTACCACAAGGTGAATCTCCTGGAAAAGCTTCTGGACCAACTTTAAGATATGGACTAATAAGACGAACTTCACTATTTGTAGTAACATAACTATTCCATAAGGCGCCATTTACCGGGTAATAGGGACTAACTGTTAAATTCATTTGATCATTATCTTGCAATAAAACTTGAATTGATTTTTGAGTATTTGCCAAAATATTCTCACTAAAAATAAATTCAATTTCTTTATCAAATTCTTTTAAACCAACATCTCCTTTTATTGTTAAACCAAAATATCCCATGGTTGATCCTGCTGGAATAATGATAGTCCCCGTACTCAATTCAAAATCTGAACTAGTCGCTAAACTTGAGTTCCCTTGCGCTGTTATTACCACATCCTGATCTACTGAATATTTCAATTGAACAATAAAAAATTGCATATTTGTTACATCATTATCTGTCTCTAAAATAGAAGCGGTAGCTGAAGTTACTGAAAAATCAAAAACTGTATCTACTATAATATTTTTTAACCCTGCAAGTGAGTTTTGATTATTTAATTCTGGTAAAGTCCAATCAATACTAACATTCGAATTTAACTTTGGAGTAAAACTCCAAGAGCCTGTACTTAAAGAAGTGATATCAACATAATTTAAATCATTTGAAGTATCACCTTTTAGAATAGTATAAACCCCTGAAAGTGTATACCCATCATCAGATAAATTAACTAACTGAACGATCTTATCATTGGCTCCAGTTTCAAGAGTAATAGTGGGTGGAGATTGTAAGGAGGTTGATCCCCCATTTACTAACTGAACAGGAGCGCTAAAAGTAATTACGATATCGACGACTTGTCCAACTGTATATGTCCCATCGGCTGTATAACTAGACACTGAGTTAATTCTAACAATTGCATCGTTTCCATTATTTATATCATTTGTAGATTTTGAATTTTTATCCAAAGATTCAACTTTTAAATAAAAATAAGAACATCCCGAACAACCAGTTAAAGAAAAATTAAAACAAATAAAAATAATGAAAAATAACAGAAATTTTTTGATCACATTTATTTTAATCAAATATAAAATCTCATTTTTCATCAAACTACTCATCGGTATTTTAAGCAAAAAGCTAAAGAACTAATTAAGATCATTTCTAATGAATCTTAAGGGTAAATAAGAGAACCTGTTGTAATTGAAATCCCAATTAGATTTCGGGGCTGATTTTGAAAAATATTAAAATTCCCTCCAATAAAAAGAGTATTATCATTTAGCAAAAAACTGGTTGCCAAGCCATTTGAATGAATAAATGAGTTCTCATTTTGTGGATTCCATTGAAGAATTGTTCCTGTCGTTGCGTCTAATGCTGTTAGATTATTATGAGTTTCACCATTCCAAAATTTAGATCCATTTGTATAGACTGAATTACCAACTCGAATTATTTGTTGAATATTAGTGATTGCTTTTGGATCCCAACTTGTCGGAAGTCCAGTTGTAGTATTAATTTCAGCAATGTACTTGTGATCTTGACCATTTATTTGAGAAAAAACTCCAACAGCATAAAGACTGTTGTTAAATTTAAAGAAATCATATAATGAACCATTTGGATCAGGGTTCCAGGACGTTGCTGATCCAGTTGTTAAATCTATTTCGGCTAAATAACGTCGAGGTTCTCCTCCAGCGAATGTATCAAATAAACCACCAATAAATATCGAATTCGTATTACCTTCAGAAATTGATTTAACATGATAAGAGGCCCCTGGATTCCAATTAGTTAAAGTACCTGTTGTTGGGTCTAATGCTGCAATAAAATCTCTACTGGTACCATTAACAGTATAAAAAGCTCCTCCTATGTAAAGCCATGGTGCTATATACTTTAAAGTTAAGACTTCAAAGTTTGGAGTAGGTGCCCAATTATTTATAAGTGTCCCTGTTGTAAGATCAAATGCGGCTAGGTAATTGCGATCGATAGTTCCTATTTTTTTAAATTTTCCGCCTGCAAATAGTCGATCATTAGAAATATCCAGTTTATAAACATAAGAGCTTGCCTGCGGATTCCATGACGTTGCATCACCAGTTATTAAATCAAGTGATGCTAGATTTTTTCTAGAAACACCATTTACTGTATTAAATGATCCACCAATATAAATCATATCATCATGAATAGAAAAAGTTTTAACACCGGGGCTTACTTTTGGATTCCAGTCGGTTAATACACTACCTGTTGATAATTCTAAAGTCATTAAACTCCATTGAGGTGAAGTAAATTCCCCACCCACAATGATATTATTATTATTAATTTTAATTTCACTTATTGTATCATTAAAATTTACGTTATGAGTATTTAAAACTGTTCCAGAAGATAAATCTATTGCCGCAAAATACTTTCTTGCTTGGCTCCCAGCGGTAGTAAATGAACCACCAGCAAAAAGTGTATTTTCTGATATTTCGATAGAAGTTACTGTGTTATTAAAATTTGGATCCCAAGAAGTTATACTACCTGAAGACAAATCAAAAGCAGCCAGATTATTTCGAAATTGACCACCTACTGAAGAAAAAGATCCGGCAATATAAAGAGTGGAATTTAAAATCTCAAAATCACTTATATATCCTGCTGGCATTATGTTCAAAGGTACAATTGAAAAATCGGAAAGTTTTAATCGAGATAAACCATAGGATAAAGTTTCATTATTTGAAATATGATTACATGCTAATAATAATTCTTGATTAATTTTTTTTAATTTGATGGAACTTCCATTGAAAGAAGAGCAGTTTAAATTCAAATTTGATATTGGTTGATTAGTTGTTAGATCAATAGCTATAAATCCTTTTTTTCCTTCTCCACCAATAGTGGTAAATTTTCCTCCAATAAAAATATTTGAACCCGATACACTTATTGTATTTGTCTGATCATTAACAATAGGTGTTGGCCACTTAACAAATGTTCCAGTTGATAGATCTACCACTGTCAAATAGGATTCTAAGTTATGACTTAAAAGATTAAAATCTCCACCAATAATAAGTTTAGAATCAAATTGATTTAAAGTGGCTACACCTTTTAAGGAGGATAAGCCTGGTATACCATTAACAGAAACATCTGGACGAATGAGTGTACCTGTTGAGATATCTAATTCTGCAAGAATATACTTATTTGAATTACTCCATACTGAATGAAGATTACCTCCTACAAATAATGTATTATTTGCAACAAGTAAGGAATTTACATACCAAGCAAAAGCATCTATATTTGCATTCCAACTGTATGCTGCACCATTTGAATTATTGACCGAGGCCACATGAGGACGAGTTAATCCTCCAACTGTTGTGAATTGCCCCCCTAAAAATATTGTACCTCCTGTAATAGCAATGGAGTTAATAATCGGTTGACTCCCTCCAAAGGGATTTGGATTCCAAGTGCCATCAACAGCTCCATTTCCAATATTTAATTTTGCGGCTCCTGTTCTTATCTGTCCACCAATACTAAAAAATGAACCTCCAACATAAAGATCTACTCCATTATCGGATAGTGCTAATGCACGAACAGTGTCATTGCTATCTGGATTCCAAGCCCCAATGACTCCTCCTGTTGTAGAGTTAAGTGCTGCAATGTAATTTCTGGTGGATCCATTTATCTTTGTAAAATCTCCTCCAACAATTAATGTCCCATTGGTTAAAAGTAATGTTCGAATAGAGTTATTAATTGTTGGTAAAAAAAGTGGGTCAACATTACCATTACTTAAGAGATGAACTAGTCCACTTACAGGAATACCCCCCACCCATGACATATCACCACCAATATAAAATCCTCCAACTCCATCAGGTATACTTGTTATAACTTCTCCAACTATTTTATTTTGGTTAAAATTAATGTTTCCATTAAAATCTAAAATTGCACCTTGAGATTCTAATCCAGGACTAATTGTTGAAAATTTTCCAGCAACATATAAACGAGCATTCTCTGAATCATATTCAAGTGAATTGACTTCATCATTAAATTCAGTTGTTACTCCAATATTTGGATCTAAGCTCATATCTGATAAAATATGAGCGATGTGATGACGAGGAAGCCCTCCAACAGTTTTAAAATAACCACCAATATAAAATCCTCCAGCACCATCAGAAACTGAAGTATTTACATGACCTGCAACAATAGGAAAATTTCCATAACTAAACTTCAGGGCTCCTGAATTTAAATCTAATGGAACGCCTCCTCCTGTGCATTGACCAATTTGATTAAATGATCCACCAACATAAAGTTTATTATTTACAGTATCTGCTTTGAGTGAAAAAAAAGTAGATAAAAACGAATCACTAAAACAAACAGGGGCTTTTGGAGGTGGAGTTTCATATGTTAAATTTTGCAAAAGTGTTGCAGATGTTCCATTGGGTTTAATTAATGTAATATCTAAAATAGCCTCAGAATAATTTGGTGATGTACATAAAATTTGCGATGAAGATATAAAAATTATATTAGTACACTTTGCTCGTCCAATATTTACAGTCATATCATGGACAAAATGTGAACCATCAATTGTTAAAGAGCCACCAGTATTCGTATTAAAAATAGTAGGATTTATTGTTGAAATAATTGGTGGTTCAGTATCCAAAGTGTAAGTTGCATCAAGAGTCACACAATTTGATTGAATTGTGGAATCTTTTATTGAAAAAGCCTTCGCAGAAAAAGTGTAATCTCCATCTGGGCTAAGATTTGAAGATGTCATTAAAACATTAGATGACAAATCAGTAATCGAAACAATCAATTCTGCCATGGGGGTTGATGAGCAATTTGAATCATTGAAAAGTTTTAAATTTGATCCTTGAAATTTTCCTTCAATATTAAAAGTGGGAGTTTGATCATCCGCTGGTGAATTTATTGGTGAGACTAAAGATATCCGAATTAAATTTAGGGATAAATTTTGAGATATATTAGTTTTATCAGTTGATTCTAATGTTAAATAAAAGTATCCACAGCCACTACACCCTAAAAATATAAAAAGATATACTAAATGAAAACACAATAATGAAATAGATTTAAGAATAGATTTAATTGACTTAGGATAATATTTTACAAATATATTATATACGTTAAACATACTAAACATACTAAACATATTAAGCTTATCGGTTGAAATAACTAAAACATGAGTTCATTTTGCGACGGATCTTTTTGATACGTTTAAATCGGAGTTTTGGTTCAATGCTATTAAGAAAATAACTTCATATGAATATATGTCTGATACATTTGCGCTTGCTTGCAGACTTTATCAAGATGCAAAATTACTTAAATTCTAATAATTCGATTCCATCATTTGTATCGATAGCTAAAATTTCCAATGCCGAATCCAAGTCTAAATTAACTGGCTTTAATTTTTTATAGTATTTGGTTCCAGTAAAAATTAATTCTGGTGATTCGAAAAGTCCACTCCCTTTATTTTTCATAAAATAAATTTTGCTGTTATTCTCAATAGCAAGTAAATCTAATTTATTATCTTTGTCAAAATCAATTACTATGATATCATTAAAAAAACCTAATGTGCTTATGTCAAGGCCTGCACCAAAGCTTCCAGAATTATTCAAATAAAATTTATCGTTCCAACTGCATGCTAAATCTGGAAAGCCATTTAAATCAAAATCTCCAACACTAATATCCTTCCAACATGAAGCAATCAACTGTATTGAATTACTAAAACTAAGTGTATTTGAATCAAACCGAAACCACCGGCCACCAGCTATAGTCGTAGATATTATTAAATCTTTATCTCCATCTGAATCAAAGTCACCTGCATCCAAATCATATCCAGTATTATACAAGTTAGAAATAACTTTTTGACTAGAAAAGACTCCTCCTCCTAAATTTTGAACCCATGCAATGAGTGAACTACTTTGTGACATATAAACAATATCTAGTTTACTATCATTATCAAAATCTACAACTTTAAATACATTTACTGCATTAAAACCAGAGGCCAAGGTCCCAGCTGTTGAATATTGATTATTTCCTAAGTTTTTATACCAAACTAGGTTTGATTTTCCGCTATTTGAGATGTCACTGAAAACTCCAACGACATCATCTCGCCCATCTCCATCTATATCATCAGCAGATAAAAGAGATGTTTTATCTGAACTTATCTTTATACTCTCTCCCAACTTTCCTGGAAAATTTTTATCATTTAAAAATCCATAAATTCCAATATCTGATGCAATAATGATATCATTTATACTGTCAGAATCAATTTTTCCAACTGTTGCATCATTACCCGTTAATGTTAAGTTGTTTTTATTTGTTAAAAAAAGATTCGTATTATGATCATAATAAATATAGTAGGAATTACTTGGATCACTCAGATAATATATTAAATCTTTATCTCCATCAGAATCGAGATCATTCAATTGAAATCCAAAAATTTCCTGCCCTGGTGGCAAACTAAAAACTGATTGGGCATATGTAAAGGTGCCATCACCATTATTTTTATAAAATTTTATTTCTTCATTAAGATATTCGCCCACTAAAAAATCTAAATCCCCATCTTTATCTAAGTCACTAAACACTTGTGAGTTAAAATAATTTATTTGAAATGAAATTCCAAAACTAATAAAAGATGAAAATATTTGATTACTACCATTGTTTTTATACCATCCTCCTAATTGAATTAAATCTAAAAAACCATCTCCATCTAAATCTAGAACATCTGTTATTCGACCCGTGGCATTTGATATTACTGTATAAGGAATACTAAAGCTTAAATTTCCAAGATTATTGATCAAAACCCATTGTGAAGATGTTCCCACTTGAACTAAAAAATCAAGTCTTGTATCTTGATTTACGTCAACAACTTTAAACTCACTTACATTATCTGACATTGATATCAATAATTGAGTTGTTAAAAAATAAGTATCAGAATTAGCATTGTAAACATTTTGCTGCCAAAATATTTGTGAACCTTCAGATATTATAAAATCATCTTTACCATCATTATTTAAATCGCTAAAAATAAAGTACGAATTGTCATTTGATTCCAAATTAAAATTTGAGACCTCAGTAAACAAACCATTATCTTTTAGTTCATTTTTATACATTTTAAATTCATATTTATTAGATAAGCTAGACCAAGTAATTAAATCCAATGCTCCATCAGTATCGAATTTAACAAAACTATAATTTGAAAAGCTATAATTAAACCAGCTATTACCATTTATCTTTTCAGAAATAATTTTTTTTGCATCATTAAAATAACCTTTATCTTTATATGAATTCTTATGCCAATAAATATTATTTGATTCCTGACTAAAAATAGACACGTCTGATTCTCCATCAAGATCTAAATCAGCAATTATCATATTCATCGGATAAGAAACTTGCTCTTTTAATGGTTTATTTAAGAACTTGCTGCCCCATAATTCACTTAAAATAGTTGGACTAACATTGCCAGCGGAATCAATTACTCGCAATTGGAATTGGTAGTTGGTACCTGAAGTAATATTCGATAAATCAAAATTTGCATATAAAAATGACCCGCTTGAAATCGATAAATCAATCCAATCACTATAGGTATTTCCACTTGAATATTCTACAACACGAGTTTGATATTTATTAATCCCACTTAATCCCCTATCAGTAGATTCTGTAAATACAATTTTTGGAATTAAAGTAGATTCACTCCAATCAATTTTAAGGTTATCCGGTTGTAATGGAGTCAATGAATCATGAATAATATTTTCACAAATACATTGTGATTCTTCTAAATTAGAATCTCTAAATTTAACACAGACTTGATTTACTTGATTTAACTGAACTAAATTTACAAAATTGTTCGTTTTAAATTCTTGCCAATCTTTAGAACTTAAACAACTCGCAAGATCTAAAGTAAGACTCATATCTTGAGCAGATGGGGCATCTAAAATAACTGAATTTGTTATATGATTAGTAAAAGTTGATCCATTACCAATTTGAATTTGTATATTCCACTTTTTTTGATTCACTTCTTCTATATTTGGAGTTGTTGAAGAATTATTTGATTTATCAAGATCTTCAAATTTTACCCAAAAATAACATGATATCAACTGAGTTAATAAAAAAAGAAATAGAAATACTTTTAAAAATTGACATATTTCATCTCTTTTTTTCACAATTTTATTAATAATCTTTTTACCACCAAACATATGAATTAATCGGTGTTTTCTATTAATTACTTTAGACTTATTACAGTGATTCCTTATGAAACGTTTGATCCGATTCAAAATGAAACTGAAAATATTTAGGCAAAACAAATCCTTAGGAGTCGCTACCGGTGATGTATCAAACTCCTCCTTCAAAATATTTTTCTTGACCTGACTTTCCCTTTC
>SXSU01000070.1 GCA_005793345.1 Bdellovibrionales bacterium | reverse complement strand
GCAAATATACCCGAAAATATGGGAAATAAAATTAATTCATTGTTAATACATAACAATCAATTATTTTTAGGAGGTCAATTTAGTCAAGTCAGTGGTCAAGCACGCACAAACCTTGCGGCAATATCAATCTCTACAGAATCTCTTGATACTAATTTTGTTCCTAATCCCGATGGTGCAGTTTATCAAATGGTAACTACTGGAACTTATTTATATGTAGCTGGTACCTTTAATAATATCGGAGGGCAGGCAATCAAATATTTGGCCGCTTTAAATTTAACTAATGGAGCAGCAAACGCAAGTTTTAATCCAAATCCAAGTCGAGTATTTATAGATCAAAACATTATAAGATCCATAGCTCTTTCTGCAAATAACTCCACCCTTTATGCCGGAGGATCTTTTACCTCAATTGGTGGTGCCTCAAGACACTTAGTTGCTGAAGTGGACGTAACAACAGGATCAGCCACTAACTTTAATTTATCAATAGCTGAGGGGGGGAGCTCACAAAATATGATGGCAATTTTTCGTGATGATAATATATTGTATATTACAGGAAATTATTACATGCCTGTTTTAAATAAAATGTCTGCTGGTATTACTGCAATTGATTTAAATACTATGACAGTTACAGGTTTTAAGCCAAAGTTAACAGGGTACTATTATGGATTTTATTCGACTGCTCCATATATTATATCTACTAATAATAGTTTAGTTTTTTTAGGTGGATCATATATTTCCATTAATGATGAAAGTCGATTTTCTATTGCTGAAATAAATACCGTTACTGGGGAGCTAACAAATTTTAAACCAGAAATCAGTAAATTATATGTTAATTCTGCTTTGATAAATGATTTATATATTAAAAATTCTAAATTATATATAGGAGGCGATTTTAAATTTATCAACGGCGAAACTAGAATTGCGATGGCAGCTTTTGACTTATCGACAGGAAGTTTAAATTCTGTTTTTAATCCTAATTTTGCAAATTCAACAGTAACTCCAATTATAAATACAATGGTTGAAGCCAATTCTAAATTATACTTGGGTGGTATTTTTAATAAAATCGAAAATGAAAATCGATCAAACCTTGGAGTTATAAATCTAGATACAGGTGCATTAACTAACGAACTTAACATTGGCACAAATGGAACAGTTAATATTTTAAAACAACACAACCAAAACATATTTATTGGAGGATCTTTTACTCAAATTGAAAGCATCACAAGTAATAATTTTGCTCATCTAAATTTAGAAAATAATATCGTGGCAGCAAAATATCATTAAATCTGACATTATTGTGAAACGATCAGGCTTAATTTTGAGAAGTTATTTTCTTGCAAGTCCGGTGTCTTTACTTTATTTTTAGGAATTATTTAGGGCAATTTAAAAAAGGAACATAGAGTGAAATTAATAAAGGATCTTAAAGAAAATAAAAAGACGAAATCAACATCAATTGTAAAATCAGAAAAGAAAGAAACAGTTGAGAAAAATACAAAATTGGGAACAAAAATTAAAAATTTTAAGTTAAAAATGACTGGAGATCAGAATTTTAATTTATCGGATTTTAAAGGAAAAAAAATTGTTTTATTTTTTTATCCAAAGGATGCAACTCCAGGATGTACGCAAGAAGGTCATGACTTTTCTAAACTAAAAAAAGATTTCACAAAATTAAATGCCGTTGTTTTTGGAATTTCACGAGATTCAATTTCATCCCATGAAAAATTTAAATCAAAACAAGAATATTCTGTTGATTTAATTAGTGATGAGCAATCTGAAGTTTGCAATACATTTGATGTTATAAAAGATAAAAACATGTATGGTAAAAAAGTACGTGGTATCGAAAGAAGTACTTTTATTATTGATGAGGACGGTAAACTTTTGATGGAGTGGCGCAAAGTTAAAGTTGAAGGCCACGCCGAAGAAGTTTTAAAATTTATCAAAAGTATTAAAACGATCTAAAGGAATAATTGTTTGAAAGTTGATAAAGACAGGCCAGGTACATGGCGATTATTTTTTCAAAAAAATTGTGATAATTGTTTATCGCTTTGTTGTACTATGCCTGTTGAAATTACGCTTTCTGATCTAGTTCGTTTGGGTGTTGTTTTTGAAGATGAGTTTAATGATTCACCTAAAAAAATAATAAATCAACTTAAGAAAAATAAAATTATTAAATCATATAGAGAGTCAACTCAACTTTTTCAATTAGAGCATAGTCCAACAGGAGATTGTTTATATTTGAGTAAGGAACGACGTTGTACAGTATATGATTCACGTCCAGAAGTTTGTCGTAAATTTCCAACAGAAATGGGAATTCGAAAAGGGTATTGCCCATCTGTTGCTCTTAAACCAGTTAATCGATAGATTCTATTTTAAGATTTGGATATGTTTTCAGTAGTTCCTCCGTAAATACACCATTGCCATTTGTTAAAGCTCCTGTAAAAGTTCCATCATATACTTTTTTATACCCACACATAGGAGATTTGCTTTTTACAAAAGCAATTTCGAGATTTGTTCCTTGGAGATTGTTCGAAGTTTCTTTTTCAATTATATTTAGCGCTTTAGCTGCGCCTTTTTTATATTCGCTGGTTTTATCTATGCCATCTATAGTTTGAATTTTATTGTTGAACTTTTCACAGGGAGGGCGCGGAGTTGGTAAGCCACCTAATTCTTCTGGGCAAACAACTATAAATAGTTCTGGATTTTTTTGATAAATATTATAAAGTTTCTTATTTAACTTGTGACCAGCATCATATCTACAGTTTATTCCAAGTAAACAAGAACTGATAATAAATTTTTTGGGAATATGATTATTCATGAAGAAGAGGATATCAAATGATAACCTCTTCTTGCAAGATTGATTTATTTTTTGTCGCTAACTAAAACGGTATCAATTATATAAACATAACCATTTTTAGCCTGGATTGCAGTTTTAATTTCATGCCCATCTATGAAAAGCTTACCACCTTTTTTCTCAACTTTTAATTTGGGTCCATCTACCATATCTAGTTCTGTTAAACTCTCTAAAACTTCTGGTGAGTACCCTGGCGCAGCAGTATGATGTTCTAAAATGCTTGATAAAGTTTTTTTATTTTCTGGTTTTAATAAGGTTGGGATAGTTTCTTTTGGTAACTTACCAAAGGCTTCATTTGTTGGAGCAAAAACAGTATAAGGACCTGGGCCTTGAAGAGTTTCGACTAAGCCAGCAGCTTTTACAGCTGTAACTAGAGTTGAATGATCTTTTGAGCCCACTGCAACCTCAACAATGTCTTTTCCTAATTCGCCATTCATTTTTATGACCTGAATTTGAAGTTTTTCTTCCTTTGAAGCTTCAGATTTTTTTGCAGCATTTAAATTAATTGTTGTTGAAAGAATCATTAGTGCTGAAAGTATTAATTTGTAATTCATTTTATTTCCTTTTTTTAATTAGAGTTATTTATTTTTTTGATTTTTGTTTTGATTTTTTTAATTCTTCTTTAATGTCACCCTTAGTATCATAATACCTAAAATATTCTAAAATAGAACGAGCTTGTTTTTCACTGACATCTTGAAATGACATTTGCGCCAAGTATTCTTCAAGTAATCCTTTAGCAACTTCATCTTTTTGAGTCATCTCTAATGGATTTAAAATCATATTCATGATCCACTCGGGGGTTCGTCGTTGTGTTACGCCTTTAAGAGCTGGTCCAGCATATCTTTCATCAAGTTTATGGCAGCTACCGCATTTTTGTGTAAAAACGGTTTTACCCTCTTTGGCTAAACTTTCATTTAGGTCTTCAAGGGTAAGGGTTTTTATTGGGCCCACACCTTTAGATGGATTATTATCCTCTGCTAAGGCATGAGGTAATCCAATAGATAAACTTCCTATAAGAAGAAGAGGCAAAAAGTCTCTTCTAAATTGAAAATTTAATTTCATATGATCTCCTTCATATTGTTTTTATTTTAGTTGGTCTAATTTTTTAATTACGGATTAATGAAGGAGATAAATAAAAGTATACATTATTATGTTTAAAAAGAAACAAAAAAATAATTGCTCATGATAAAGTCTGATTGCTTCGCAATTGTATCAGACATAATCATAAGCAATTATTTTCTTGAAGTAGTAAAGTTAAAAAAAATTAATGAGAAAAAATGGTAATAAAAATAATGGAGGATTTGTATGAATAAAATTAATGTGAAAAAAAATATTTTCACATTTGCAGCACTTAGTTTTGTTGCAGGTATGTTGAATGTTGGAACTGTAAGTGCTCAGGGGCCAAAGGCGGCCATTGCAAGCGATGCAGCTCAAAAAGTTTATGTAGCACCAGGAAAGCATGATGATTTTTATGCGTTTTTATCTGGAGGTTTTAGTGGGCAAGTTTCGGTTTATGGTTTGCCATCTGGACGTATGTTAAAAGTCATTCCTGTGTTTGCACAAAATCCAGAAAATGCATATGGTTATTCTGAAGAATCTAAACCAATGTTAGAAACTTCCCATGGTTTTGTTCCTTGGGATGATTCACATCACCCTTGGTTATCACAATCAGAAGGAAAAGATGATGGACGATGGTTATTTATAAATGCAAATAATACACCTCGAATTGCTCGAATAGATTTATCAACTTTTAGAACGGTTGAGATATTAGAGATTCCCAATTCAGGTGGAAATCATGGATCTCCTTTTGGAACTCAAAACACAGAGTATTTAGTAGCATCTACTCGCTTTGCGGTTCCTATCCCACAAAAAGATATTCCGATTAAAGATGTTAAAGATTACAAAGGTTCTATCAGTTTTATAAAAGTAGATCCTAAATCGGGAGATATGAATATTGCATTTCAGTTGATTGCTCCAGGTATTGATTACGATCTTGCTCATTGTGGAAAAGGACCATCACATGGGTGGTGTTTTTTCACAAGCTACAACTCTGAAAAAGCACATACTCTAATTGAAGTGAATGCCTCTAAAAATGATAAAGATTTTATTGCAGCAGTAAACTGGAAGCAACTTGAACAGTGTGTTGCAAAAGGAAAATCAAAAGATGTTTCAACTGAATACACATCAAATAAATACAGCGAGGAAACTCACACAGCAACAAGTAAAAAAATGAAATCCATTAAAACATTACTTGCAAAAGATTGTGAAGGATCAATTTATTATATTCCAATTGCAAAATCTCCCCATGGTTCTGACGTAGACCCAACTGGAGAATACATAATTGGAGGTGGTAAACTTACAGCCCAAATTACTGCTTATTCATATTCTAAAATGGTAAAAGCAATTCAAGACAAAAAATTCTCTTCAGATTATGAAGGAGTTCCAGTTCTTGATTACACTTCAGTTATGGCTGGAGAAGTGAAAAAACCATGTCTTGGTCCTTTGCATACAGAATTTGATGGCGAAGGTTATGCATATACATCATGCTTTGTAAGTTCTGAAGTTGTGAAATGGAAACTTGGCACTTGGGAAGTTGCAGATCGTATGAGTACATATTATGCCCTTGGGCATTTAATGATTCCAGGTGGAAACACAATGAAACCTTGGGGTAAATATGTTTTAGCAATGAATAAAATTACAAAAGATAGATATTTGCCAACAGGACCAGAGTTAAATCAAGCCGCTCAGTTGATAGATATATCTGGTAAAAAAATGGAAATGCTTTTAGATTTTCCAACAATTGGTGAGCCCCACTACGCACAGGGTATTGCGGCCGATCTTGTTAAGAAAAATCAAAAAAGAATTTATAAATTAGATGATAATAAGCACAAATATGCTGTTAAATCAGAAGCAGAAACAAAAGTTGTAAGATCCGGAAAAGATGTTCATGTTTATATGGCCTCCATTCGATCGCACTTTGCACCAGATAATATTGAAGGAATCAAAGTTGGTGATAATGTATTTTTTCACGTAACAAATTTGGAACAGGATTGGGATATCCCACATGGCTTTTCAGTTTTAGCTGGTAACACTGCTGAATTGCTAATTATGCCAGGTGAAACTATGACATTTAAATGGGAAGCGAAAAAACCAGGTATTTATCCGTTCTATTGCACTGACTTTTGTTCAGCACTTCATCAAGAGATGCAAGGCTATATGAGAGTATCTCCACAAGGAAGTGCTACGCCATTAAAATGGGGCACAGGTAAAGCATTATAATTAGATTATTGCTCCCAGAAGTTTATAATTTTCTGGGAGTAATTTTTTTGAAGGATAATATGAGAAATTTATATAAAATAATAATTGTGTTTGCGTGTGGACTAATGAGTTTAAGTTTCTTTTTACCATTATGGAAAATAACAATTTGGGCACCTCAATATCCTGAGGGTTTATCAATGCAAATTTGGAGTCATAAATTTAGTGGTGATGTGCAAACGATTAATATTCTTAATCACTATATCGGAATGCAAATGATTCAAGAGAGTAGTTTTCCAGAATTAAAATATTTTCCAACCGTGTTTGGAGTATTAATTATTTTTGGGTTGGTAGTTGCTTTTTTAAATTCTAAAAAATTAATATATTTATGGACAGTGTCTGTTTTAAGTTTTGCAATATGGGGTCTCTATGATTTTTGGAAATGGGAGTATAATTTTGGTCATAATTTAAATCCAGATGCTGCAATTAAAATGGATGATATGACTTATCAACCTCCGCTCATTGGTACTAAAGAATTTTTAAATATTCAGGCATCGTCTTGGCCTGATTTGGCTGGATATGGTTTTGCAATTTCTGTTGTCTTAGGAATCGGAATATCTTTAAGTTTATTATTGGATCGAAAGAAAATAGTCGAAAATTAGTAAAGGTGAAATAATGTTTTTAATTTCAATTACAATTACAATTAGAAATTTAAAAATTCTATTTAGTAAAACAATTGTTTTACTAATGGGTGTATTATTATTAGTAGTAGTAGTAAGTTGTGAAAATCAAAATCCTGAGAAAATATTTTTTGGTAAAGACTATTGTGATCATTGTCATATGACTATTGCAGATCATAAGTTTGGTGGAGAGTTAGTAACTATAAAAGGTAAAGTTTTTAAGTTTGATTCATTAGAGTGTATGAAGTCCTATGAACATAATCACTCAGAGCTATCTCCATTCAAAAAATATGTAGTCAATTCTAGTTTGCCAGGTGAACTTCTAGAAGCTGAAACAGCAAAATATTTAATTAAACCTGATCTAAGATCCCCCATGGGGGGGCTTGGAGTTCTCTCGATTTCAAAAGACTCTATTGATAAAGATTTAAATTACAAAACATGGAATGATATTTACTCGAATATAGATACTCGGGTGAATAAATGAATGAAGATGTATTAAAAAATCTAAAAGTGGTTATTAAATATTTATTGTTCATTTATCTATTTATAAACATCGCATATGCTAAATCGAATGAAATTAAACCAACATTAATCTTAGTTTGCTCAACTTGTGAGATTAAATCTATACAAGTAGCCCTAGATGCAATTGCAGAAAATGGAACGGTAAGGGTCTTAAAAGGAAAATACGAAAATATAGAATTAAAAGTTTTGAAGTCATTAAAATTAATTGGTGAAAGTGGAACAGTTTTAGATGGAGGTGGAAAGTTTCAAGTTATTACAGTAATTCACGCCGATAATGTGAGTATAGAAAATTTTAATATTCAAAATACAGGAGCTTCTTTCACTGCTGAATTGGCTGGTATAAGAGTTATTGAGTCTAAAAATTGTAGTATTAAAAATAACAATTTTCATAATACTACTTATGGTATTTATCTCGAAAAATCTGAAAATTGTATTGTTCAAAAAAATTCTTTTGAAAGTTATGCCAAAGATGAAACATCATCTGGAAATGGCATTCATATGTGGACGGGTGCCTCACATAAGATTCTTGATAATGAAATTCAAGGTCATCGTGATGGAATATATTTAGAGTTTGTAAAAGGTGGCTTTATATCAAATAACAATGTTCATCATAATTTACGTTATGGTTTGCATTTTATGTCTTCCAACGAAACAACTTACAGCGAAAACACTTTCTCCTCTAATGGTGCGGGGGTTGCTGTGATGTATTCTCGCAAAATAAAAATGTTTAAAAACTCATTTACTCACAATCTTGGAGCATCTTCCTATGGTTTGTTATTAAAAGAAATTGTAGAAAGTGAAATTTCGCAAAATTTAATTTCAGCAAATACAGTTGGCATTTATATGGAGGGTAGCAATCGTTCTCTATTTAAAAATAATCAAATTTCACAAAATGGTTTTGGTTTAAAAATAATGGGGGATTGTGAAAATAATGAATTTACTCATAATAATTTTTTACAAAATACTTTTGAAGTGATGACTAATGCCAATCACAGTTGGAATTCTTTTAGTGAGAATTATTGGAGTCAGTATTCTGGTTATGATTTTAATAAAGATGGATTTGGTGATAAGCCACATCGCCCAGTGAGTTTATCGTCTTTTATTTTAGAAAAAGTAGATTCAGCATATATTTTACTTAATAGTTTTTTCTTTCAAGTTCTTGATGAAGTTGAAAGAGCATTTCCTGAAATGATACCTGAGCAATTAAAAGATGATAAGCCAAAAATGGAGAGGGAGCTCTTTAATGTTAAAAATAGTTAATCTCAAAAAAAAGTATAATGAAGTGTTAGCTCTTGATGGAATAAATTTACAAGTTGTACCTGGACGTGTGACAGGTTTTGTTGGACCAAATGGATGTGGCAAATCTACTCTTATTAAATCTATTTTGGGTCTTGTAATTCCAGATGAAGGAGAGATTTTAATTGATGGTGTTAACATAAAAAATAATTATGAATACCGCAGTCGTATTGGATATATGCCCCAGCATCCTGCTTTACCAGAAAACTTAATGGTCAAAGAAATATTTTCATTACTCGAAGATTTACGAGAGCAAGATGCACCCTTAAAAAATGAACTTATTGAATTATTTAACTTAGATAAATATTTAAATATGTATTCGAATCAATTATCTGGAGGTACAAAACAAAAAGTTTCAATTGTTTCAGCATTGATGTTCAATCCTGAAGTTGTAATTTTAGATGAACCAACTGTAGGCTTAGATCCATTGCAGACAATTCATTTTAAAAAAATATTACAAAAGTTTATTTCACAAAATAAAATTGTGATTTTAGTGTCACATGTTTTATCTGAAGTTGAACAATTAGTAAATGATATGGTTTTTATGCTCGAAGGAAGAGTGCGTTTAGTTACAGATTTAAATGCATTAGCAAGTGAAGTCGGTTCAGAAAATATAACGCAAAAACTTGAAGAAAAAATTTTGCATCTATTAGGTAATGTATGAAAGCTTTTAAATTATTTAAATATGAATTATTAAATGTCCTCAGAAATAAATGGATCTTGTTTTATGGTGGACTTTTGTTTCTTTTTAGTCTTGCACTTATTTGGATTGGTGGAAGTTATTCAAAGGCAATTTTAAGTATCGCAAATTTAATTGTAGTATTAATTCCATTAGTTAGTTTACTTTTTTCGGTGGTGTATTGGTATTATAATGAAAGTTATACTGAAATGCTAATTACTCAACCTTTAAGTCGTAAATCTATTTTTATAACTAGGTGGTTAGCAATTTCATTGATTCACTCAATTACTATATGCTTGGGCTTGATCCTGCCATTTGTTGCCTATTGGGCCTTATCAATGGGGGTGATAATCAACATATTAATTGGATTAATTTTGTGTTGGATATTTACTGGAGTTGGATCATTAATTTCACTGCAATTTCGAGATAGAATGAAGGGGTTCGGGTTTTCTCTTTCTTTATGGTTATTTCTTGTTTTAATTTATGATGGTTTAATTTTGACATTATTACTTGTTTTAAAAGATTACCCTCTTGATATGATTAGTGGAATCATAGGGGTGTTAAATCCAATAGGTTTATCTCGAGTGTTGCTTTTAGTTTATCATGATGGTTCATTATTATTGGGTTATACAGGTGTATTGGTGCAAAATTTAATTTTATCATTTAATGGAATACTAATCGCAATTTCTATTTTAATTTTATGGTTGGTTATCCCTGTGCTTTTAGGCATTAAGAAAATAACCAACCGTGATTTTTAATTTATCTTTGGCTTGGAGAATTTAGTTTCATATAAATTTCACGAGCCTTAACACCATCATCAGCAAAGTCAGTAAACACACCATCCACGCCAAGTACAAAGTACTGAATGTACTCCATTACTGGATCGTTTAAATATTCGGGAGCTAAGTTTTCTTTATCTGTTCTAAAAGTATAAGGGTGAACAAACAATCCAACCTCATGTGCATCGTCGACAATATTATTTGGTTGATTAAGTTTATGTGTAATAGGGTCTTCAGTCACGATCATTCGTTTCCAAGGTCCTACTCCATCAGCATATTTTGCAATTCGAGCAAGGTTTGGTTTTGAAAGCATATCATTATAAGTTAAAGTTTTACCTGGTTTACCAATAAGCTCACCTGGCTGCATTTGTGGCTCATCAAGAAGCTGTAATAATTTATATGGAGATTTTGGGCCTAAAATATTTCTTAATTCAATTAAATTTGCAGTTTCAAAAGATTGAATGACAACAGGTGAAGCATTAGGTTTGTCGTAACCATGTTTATGTAGGAGCTCAACAAGTTTTTCTTCCACAGTGCAATTATGCTTTGTAGGTATTTCGCAATTGATTGCAGTGCCTAAACTTCTTAAGTAAGTAGTATGTTTTATTTCAGGGTAAAAACCAATTTTTTTGCCAAGTCTTTCTTCGTTCTCTTTAATTAATTTTATAATATCTTCTGTTTTAACAAGTTTAAATTTACCATCGTCATCATGATTACGATATGATAGTCTCTCTACAGCTCGAACTTTCGATTCTAATTCAGCATAAGTAAAATCTTCGGCGTAAAATCCTTCTTTGGTAACTCCATCAACTGTTTTTATTTTTTTTCTTTCGGGATAAAAGGTACCAACATTTGTAGTTTCTCCAATTTCATACTCGTGTCTTGCGATGAGTTCACCGTCTTTTGTTACAACAATATCCGTTTCAACAAAATCAGCACCCATATCAATCGCCAATTGGTAAGATTTAAGGGTATGTTCTGGGGCATGACCGCAAGCGCCTCGATGGCCAACGATTGTGGGTCTTGCTGGAGCCTGAGTGATAGGTTTTAGTTTTAAACTTTGTTTTACTTTTAAATTTTCAAGAGAAACCAGTGGTGTATTTGCCAAGCTTATTGAGCTGATAAAAGTTAATTGCAATGAAGAAAGAGTTGCTAACGAAATTAGAATTTTCTTTGAAATCATAAGTTGCTCCTGTTGATAATCGATGTTGGGTGGAGAGAGATTAACGAAATAACCTCTTATTTTCAACTGTAGATAAATCGACAATGTGACAATTTAGAGCATTTTAATTTTTGATTTTTTCTGAGTCACTTTTAATTAAATCAATGATTACTTTGGGGTTCATTTCTGAACCATCTGTTCGACCTAAGATTTTGCCTTGGGTATTTAATGCTACTAGTGCAAATGAATGATCATAATCGCCATTAGGTAGTGTTTTATATTTAAAATCTATTAGGGTTGAGTATTCGCGAATTGTATTTTCATTTTTATTTGTTAAAAATATCCAACGTGATATATCAAGATGGTTTTTGTTTGCATATTTTAAAGTTTCAACGGGTGTATCATGTTTAAAATCAAAGCTGATAATTACGAACTGAACTTTTTTTAACAAATCAGGGGATAATCCTTTTTCAACTTCTTTCATTTTTGCAATAGTTAACGGGCATGAGAACTTACAAGATAAATAGACCATTGAAGTTACAACATATTTATCTTTGAAATCTTTAAGTTGAACTGACTTATTGTTTTGATCGGTCCATTTTGAATTAGCATTGTAGATCGAGTCATCAGGCAAGTCCATAGCAAAAGCAGAAGAACTTATGATAGCACTAAAAGTAAGAAGTAAAAATAATATACTATTTTTCATTTGCAGTCTCCAATTCTTTAACGCATCTAAATCCTAAATTTGCGATTGTATAATTTGCTTTTAAACTTGATCGAAAACCAAATCGCATAAAGGCAGCATAGTCTAATTTATCAGCTGCATTTGAGGAACCACTTCCACAGAATAGAGTTTTATCAAGTGAGCCATCGGCGCGAGATTCGCCAGTGACCATTGTTGAATTAAAGTCCTGAGTCCATTCCCAAATTAAACCGTGCATATTTGAAACTCCAGATGTATTTTTATATCCTGATTTCACTGAAGGTAAAATTTCGGGAGTTGGTATTGAGTACCAATCTAGAATTATTTTTCGTACATCATGACCTTTAATTTTTTGAGAGGCTACAAATTCCCACTCATTAACTGTGGGAAGTCGTTTGCCTTCAGCATCGCAAAAAGATTTGGCTGCATACCAAGAAACATTAACTACAGGACTGTCTGGTAAAGACTTAGAGCCCAGCTCTGTGTCCTTGAGCCAATGATCTAAATAAGTTTTATCCACAAAAATTTTTTTTGCTGATGATTTTTTCCATTCAGGATATTTTTTTACAAACTCCAAAAAATCTTCATTTGTGACTGGGTTTTCATCAATCTGAAATTTATCAATAGTGATAGGTTGTTTGAGCGTTCCATAAAGAGGAGTGAATGAACCGCCCTCAACTGTAACAATTTTTCGATTTCCGTGCGTATTAAATGAAAAAAAATAAAAACCACTTATTAATAATTTTAAAAATAATTTATGAATTTTATTTTTTTTCATCGAAAAATCCCTGAAGGTTTAGCTCCCCCAAAATTCAATAGGATAGGGGAGCTTTTTTAGGTTTTAGATTTTATGTATAATTTAACCTTTTCTTTAAACTATATTTTATTTCAATTATTTTTTTTGATCCCTAATTTTTTTAACTTCCGCTGGAGTAACTACTTTTTTAGAATTATCCCATTGGTGGTAAACATAAGTTAAAACATTTGCGATTTCTTCGTCATTTAATTGTTGTGCTGGCATCACAGAGTTATATTTTTCTCCGTTTACAGTTAGCTCACCAGAACGACCGTGAACAACAGTTTCAATTGCCAACTCCTTATTTCCATTTAAATAATCAGATTTTGCAAGAGGAGGGAATGCGGCTTTGATACCTGTTCCATTGCCTTGATGACATGCCAAGCAATTGTTTGTATAGATAGCTGCTCCAAGTTTAATTCGATCTGCAGTAGTTTTAGCAGTAACGACTTTGGGAGCTTTTTCGTCAGGCATGTTTTGAATACCAGAACCCTCTGGTTGATAAACTTCATCTAGTTGTTTACCAGAATAAATCTCTTTATCTTCAGCTCCTTCAACTTTTAACATTCCAAGAGACCCTTTATTGAAAGTTCTAGTTAATGCATGATCAACAAGAATTAGTGTAGATGGAACCTCAAGCTTGAAATCAACAATTGTAGAACCTCCTGGGGGAACAATAGTTGTTTGAACATTTTCATTTATAAGTTTTGTTCCACCTTCGGGATATACTCTGTCAAAAATTTCTCCGATTACATGGAAATTTGAAGCGATATTAGGCCCACCAACTCCAAAATAAAATCTTACTGTCTCGCCGACCTTTGCCTTGATTGCATTATCACCAGTCATAGAACCAACTGAACCATTGAATACAATATAAGTTGGATGTTCATCTATAGCTTTTTCCATATCAAAAGGTTGTAAGCCAGGAGCGCTGTATTTTCCTTTTGTATAAAAATCACCTTGCATGACATAAAATTCTTTATCAACTTTTGGTAAATCTTTTTTAGGTTGAACATAAATTAAACCATACATGCCGTTTGCAATATGCATAGCAACTGGTGCAGTTGCACAATGGTACACATACAATCCAGGATTAATTGCTTTGAAAGAAAATTTTGAACTATGGCCAGGAGCTGTAAAAGATGCACCAGCACCTCCACCTTGTCCTGTCACTGCATGCAAGTCAATGTTGTGTGGAACTTTAGATGAGGGATGGTTTTGTAAATTAAATTCTACAACATCTCCTTCGCGCACACGAATAAATTTACCAGGCACACTACCGCCGTAAGTCCAGAAGACATACTCAACTCCATCGGCCATTCTTTTTTTAACTTCTTTAACTTCAAGATTTACAATGACCTTCGTTGCATGAGTTCTCGTTATAGCTGGTGGAACATTTGGGGCATCAGTTAATATCGCTTCCTCTTGACCTTTAATTTCATCGTCACTAGCAATTGCATTAAGGCCACTTAATGCAAAAAAGAATGCTAATAATATTCGATTTAAATTTAACATTTTTTATCTCCTGTTCTTTGGTTTGTTTAAATTATTAACTAGTAATCAATTATAGAATTGTATTTTATAACCATGCAAGGTCATTAATAATTTTATACTTAATGCTAATAATCTCACATAAATTAAATCAACCTTATGATATCAGTCATAACTTAGCTTGAATTTTTAAGTTAAAAATTTAATTAACTTCTCATGATTAAACCTTAATTAATAATCGTATAAGACAAGAATTCATTAGCTGTGATTAGCAAAGAAAGGATTTATTATGCTATCTAAATCGTCTGCCAAAGCATTTTTTTTAACAGGAACCGCTGTATGTGTTGGGGCATTTTTACTTTTAACACTAGATACGTTAAAACAAATTCCAAAACAAACAAATGAACAAACAATGAATGAGTCTGTCATACGAGGCAAGAACCTATGGGATAAAAATAATTGCATGGGGTGCCATACACTTTTGGGGGAAGGTGCATATTATGCTCCTGAGTTAACAAAAGTTTTTGAACGTCGTGGAGAGGGATTTATTTATGCTATGCTTACTGACCCCCAAGGAATTTATCCCGGTCAAAGAAAAATGGTTAAGTATGACTTAAGCGACGGCGAGAAAAAAGATTTAATAGCATTTTTTAAATGGATTGGAGAAATGGATTTAAACGGTTTTCCGCCCAAACCAGACTTAGTAAAACCAAATTAAAACTCAATGAATAAATTTAATAAACAAAATTTAATAAACTTAAAAGACTTAAATAAAGATTTTCAATCTGGAGTTATAAAATGAAATACAAAACACAAAAAGTAGCATACTGGTTTTTTGCAGTCTGTATGCTTTTATTTAGCTTACAAATAATTTATGGATTTATTATGGGATTCGCAAGAATTGGAATGGATAATCTACATGAGATAATTCCATTTAATGCAGCTAGAGCAACGCATACTAATTTACTAGTGATGTGGTTACTTGCAGGATTTATGGGGTCAGCATATTATATTGTTCCCGAAGAAACGGAATCCGAAATTCCAAGTATAAAATTAGCTTATCTTCAACTTATTGCTCTTGTCTTAGTTGGTGTCACATCAATTATTGGTTTTCATTTTAATTGGTGGGAAGGACGAAAATTTTTAGAAATACCGAGGCCACTCGATTTTCTTGTAGTTGTAGATGTTTTACTTTTTATTTATTTAATTGGTATGACGATTTGGAAATCACCCAAAAAAACCACAACGGCCATGGTTTTATTTTTTGGTTTATTGTGTGCAGCTTTATTATATTTACCTGGAATGATTCCAACTGATAATCAAACTGTAGATAGTTATTTCAGATGGTGGGTTGTACATTTATGGGTTGAAGGTGTGTGGGAATTAATTATGGGAGCTATACTGTCTTACCTTTTAATTAAACTTACAGGTGTAGATCGTGAAGTTATAGAAAAGTGGTTGTATGTTATTGTGGGGTTTACTTTCTTATCAGGTATATTAGGGACAGGACACCATTACTATTATATTGGAACTCCAAAATATTGGCTTATGATTGGTGGAGTATTTTCTGCGCTAGAGCCATTAGCATTTTTGGGAATGGCCGTATACGCAATTGCCATGATGAGAAAAGGGGGTAAACCTCAAGATAATAAAACTGCAATGGCTTGGACATTAGGTTGTTCGGTAATGTCTTTTGTTGGTGCAGGATTTTTAGGTTTTGCGCATACACTTCCACAAGTCAATATGTGGACCCATGGTACTCTTGTAACTGCGATGCATGGACACTTAGCTTTTTGGGGAGCGTATGCAATGTTAATTTTGGGAATCATTACTTATGCAATGCCAATTTTAACTGGTCGAAAATTACAAGATAGCAAACTAAATTCATTTGCCTTTTGGAGTTCGAACATTGGAATGATTGCAATGACAGTTGCTTTTGCAATTGCTGGAATTGCACAAGTTTACCTTGAACGAAAAATTGGGATGGATTTTTTAGCTGTACAAAAAGAAATTGAAGTCCATTTTGTTGGATTGATATTGGCGGCATGTTTATTTTCTGCGGGGATATTTGCATTTGTTTGGAACTTTATTAAATTTGGGATGCCTATAAAAAATAATTAACTACTGAGTTAGGTTAAAAAATGAAACCATTTTATAAAGAAACTAAATTTGAGAAAAAAATTTTTCATAGTGCTTTTGAACGTAGATTACCTTTATTATTAAAAGGTCCAACAGGTTGTGGAAAATCACGATTTATTGAAGCAATGGCCGTAGAGCTTGGATCAGAGCTTATTAAAGTTTCATGCAATGAGGATACCACTGCAAGTGATCTTATTGGGCGATTTTTATTAAAAGGTAACGAAACTATTTGGCAAGATGGCCCTGTCACTAGAGCCGTAAAGCAGGGAACGCTACTGTATCTCGATGAAATAGCTGAAGCAAGAGAAGATGTGATTGTTGTTTTGCATTCACTTACTGATCATCGTCGAGAAATTTATATTGATCGACTGAATGAAGTTATTGCAGCGCCAGCCAGCTTTATGTTATTAGCGAGTTTTAATCCTGGATATCAAAGTCGCTTAAAAGAATTAAAACCGTCGACTCGACAAAGATTTGTGACTTTAGAGTTTAATTATCCCAATGAAGATATTGAGGCAGAAATAATTTTTCGAGAGACAAATATTTTACCTAAAACTGCTTCGAAGTTAGCAGTGCTTGCAAAAAAAATTAGAAGCCTAGATGAGTTAACTCTTCGAGAGACGGTATCTACTAGATTACTTGTAAATGTCGCTCATCTTATTTTAAGTGGAATTAATGAAAGACAGGCCTGCGAAGTTGCAATGGTAAATTCGTTAACAGATGATATTCCTGTTGCAAAGGGTTTAAATGATTTGTGCGCGCTTTATTTTTAAGGATACCTATGGGTTTCGATGAAAAACTATTTGATTATTTTTATAAAATAATCAAAACAGCAAAAACAAAAAATAACACGAATACCAAAGGAATATATCTTAAAGATTACTTAATTCAAAGCCAAATACTTGTTAGTGCGTTGTGTGAATCTAAAATTGAAATTAGAGATTCATCTGGATGGGGTGGTATAAAAGGAAATATTTTATTTTTGCCAGCTGAAATTAATTTTTTTATAGAAAAAGTAGATCAGTTAAAATACCTAGAATGGAGATTATTGGCTGCTGCTACACAGTTCGAAATTATAAAAAAAAATAGTGAAAAATTTAATATAAATTCAGTCATCGAATATTATCCCCAGTTAAAAGAAAGTTATGCAAGGTTATCTCAATTAATAGATTCTGATAAGGAGAGTATTTGGCTGGGGGATTTATATGAAGAACTCGGCAACGATGACACTCAAAGAAAACTTCCTGCTAATAATTTAATTGATAAAATAAATAAAAAATCTTTTGCGACAGGAACAGAAATCCAAGGCAAATCTCAAGATAAAGCAAAGATAAAAGAAGTAATTGAAATCGGGGAGAATCCCCTAACCCATGTCTTTGAAAAAGTAATGACTGCGGAAGATTATCAAGGTGGTAGTCGTAAAATGGATGGAAGTGATCAAATTTTAGATCATCAAGACGCACTAAATGAATTAACACTTAGCCATGTTATTAGAACAAATCAGTCCAGTGACTCCATTTTTAAAACGAATTCAATTATCGAAGTGGGTAATTTAGATTTAGCTGAAGTATCTTCTAAAGAGAAAATTGAAAAAATTTATTATTATCCAGAATGGTTTGAAAAAACCAAAGAATATAAAAAAAATTGGTGTACTATTTACGAGTTACACAAAGCTGATTTTGGACCAAGTATCAATTTTGATAAAAAAACAGCCTTTGATTTAAAATCTCGATTAGAATCTTGCTTTAATTCATATCAATGGAAAAGTCGCCAAAAAGAAGGAAGTGAGATTGATTTAAGTTTAGCATTAGATCGATATATTCAGACTAAAACAGGAGGATCATCTTTTGATAATGTTTTTTTACAAAAAAAAAGATTAAATCATGATTTTGCAATACAAATATTAGTTGATGCTAGTTTATCATCAGACTCCTATGCAAATGGGCGAAAAATTATTGAAACTTCAAAAGAAGCATTATGCATATTTTGTAATGCTTTTGCTGAAATTTATGATTCAATTAGTATTGCAACTTTTTCTAGTCACACTCGCAATAAAATTAACTTTCAGATAATAAAAGATTTCAAAGACGATTGGTCGATGATACCAGCAAAAATTTCTGCTATTCAACCTGATGGTTATACTCGTATAGGACCCGCAATTCGACACTCAACATATCGATTAGAAAATATTAAAGCAAAAAAGAAAATCACAATAATTTTAAGTGATGCTAAGCCAACAGACTATGATTATTATGAGGGACATCACGGAAGTTCCGACGTACAGCAAGCTGTTATTGAAGCTAAAGCTTCTGGTGTAAAAATCAAAGTTCTTACTCTTGCAGATTATAAATTACCCCATCAGAATTTAATTTTTGGTTCAAACAACTGTAAAATTTTAAAAGATGTAAAACAGTTATCTTCGAGTTTGTTTGATTTTTGGTTTGCAGCCATAAATTGATATTAATTTTTTATGTTAATAAATCTTCTAGCGTGAGAATTCGATCAAAGTAGTTGTTTAATTCTCCTTTAGCTCCAGCTGACGAAATTAGAATTTTTTGAATAGTTTCAGTTTTTAAGGGGCCAATTATATATAAAATTTAATGTAATTGGCCCCTCTTCAATTTAATTATGGGGCCAATTGCATATAAAAATATGCTTAATTCGCCCATCAAAAAATTGCTTAGTATGTAACATAAAACTCCAAGAAAACTAATTTTTCGTAATGCACTTATATCTAAAAGTCACCAACGTGTACATTTTTTCTCACTGGCCGTGATAATAATCATACACATCTAGTTATTTAAATCTAATTTTTGACTACATCTAGTTGTTCTAATGAAATGGACTCATGAAATACGCAAGTACAAAAATTGTTTTTCAAGAAGTTCCAAATGAAGTCTCACTAGGATTTTTAATCAGTGGTTGTCCATTAAAGTGTCCTGGGTGTCATTCTTCGAATGTTCGAGGTAAAGAGTTTGGTTTAGAACTTACAGAAGATGGATTTGTTCAGTTAATTTTAGAACATCAAAATATTATTACATGCATTTTATTTTTGGGAGGTGAGTGGGAAAAACAAAATCTTATCAAATTTTTAAAAATCTCACAATTTTATAATCTCAAAACTTGCTTATATACAGGGCTTGAATATCACGAAGTTGATGATTCAATTTTGCAATATCTTGATTATATAAAAGTAGGTCCCTATATAAAAAATAAAGGACCTTTAAGCTCTGTAAATACAAATCAAAAATTTTTTCATCTTAAATCCAATACGATTCTAAATCATTATTTTCATAAAAAAATCACCAAGGAGATTCTTCATGCTACGGCTTAACGAAATACAATTAAAGGATAAAGAGCTATTTGTATATAATTACATTAGGGCAGAAAATGCAGCTGATGGTTCCTTAATGGACGCAAATGCTAATGTGAGTTCAAAAAATATTGCTACACTCGAAGCTGAAATTAATAAAGATATAAATATTCAAATCAACCGAAAATTAGTATCACAAAAAATTAAACAATTATTTAGTGAGGAGTTGTCACACGAATATATTCGACAAATCGAAGAACATGAAATCTATGTTCACGATGAGACTTCACTAAAACCATATTGTGTATCAGTAACGATGTATCCATTGCTTATTGACGGACTTAAAAAATTAGGTGGAGAATCCCTAGCCCCTAAACATTTGGCCTCCTACTGTGGTTCCTTTGTGAACTTTGTTTTTGCTGTGAGTTCACAATTTGCTGGGGCAGTGGCCACTGTTGAATTTTTAACTTATTTTGATCACTTTGCTCGAAAAGAGTTTGGTGACAATTATTTGTTTACTAACGAAAGCAAAATTGAAAATTATTTTCAGCAAGTAGTCTATTCTTTAAATCAGCCGGCCGCTGCTCGTGGCTACCAGTCCGTGTTTTGGAATATTTCAATCTATGATCAATTTTATTTTGAAAGTGTATTTAAAGATTTTGTGTTTCCAGATGGAGATATTCCATGTTGGAAGACTGTTAAATTATTACAAAAAAAATTTTTAACTTGGTTTAATGAAGAAAGGCAAAGAGCCTTATTGACCTTTCCAGTTGTAACAGTAGCTATGCTTACAGCTAAAAGTGAAGTTCGTGATAAAGAGCAACTTGAATTTTGTGCTTCAGAGCTTGAAAAAGGGAACTCATTTTTTATTTACTTATCAGAAAACGCTGATAGCTTGGCAAGTTGTTGCCGCTTAAGAAGTGAAGTCGCGGAAAACTCTTTTTCGTACAGTTTAGGTGCGGGTGGTGTTGCCACAGGAAGTATTAATGTAATTACAATTAATATGAATAGATTAATTCAAGATCAACGAGATCTAAAAACTGAAATTAATAAAATTCAAAATTATCAAATTGCATATCGAAAATTAATGGAAGAATTTTTAACAGCAAAACTACTTACAATTTACGATGCCGGATTTATAAATATAAATAAACAATATTTAACAATTGGAATTAATGGCATGGTTGAAGCGGCAGAGTATCTTGGTTATCAAATAGATAATAACCATGAGTATAAGAGTTTTCTTGCGAGCCAATTAAAAATTATTTACGACTTAAATCGAACTAGATCTAAAGAAACAGGCTATATGTTTAACACAGAATTTGTTCCTGCAGAAAATTTAGGAGTTAAAAATTCTTATTGGGATTTTAAAGATGGTTATCAGGTTTCACGGGATTGCTATAATTCTTATTTTTATATTGTAGAAAATGAAGAATATAATCCATTAATGAAATTTGAACTGCATGGAAAAGAAGTGATTCAATATTTAGATGGGGGATCTGCTTTACATCTAAATTTAGATGAAATCCTAACAAAAGAACAGTATCAAAAAATAATTAATTATGCGGCATTTACTGGATGTAATTATTTTTGTACCAATGTTAAATCAACGGTCTGTAATGAGTGTGGACATATAAGTAAATATACTCTTGAAAACTGTGAGAAATGTAATTCTGAAAATATTGATTACGCCACTCGAGTTATAGGTTATCTAAAAAAAATTAGCTCGTTTAGTCGAGAGAGACAAAAAGAACATAGTATTAGATTTTATCATCCTTAATTAGAAGCATTTATTTTGTATAAGTTCAAAGAGTTGTGGGGGGTAAATTATTTCAATAACTCCTTTTTTTGTTTTTATAATGCCCTTTTTTTCTAAACTGCTCATGATACGAATAACAGATTCGCAATTAGCCCCAAGTAGATTTGCAATTTCTTTTCGTGTAATCGGTAGAAATAAAGCTTCAGAACTTTCAATTAAGAAATGGGATAAAAACTGTATTACTTTTTTTTCGAGAGAGAGGTGATTTAAGTTGAGTCCGAAATGAAATTTTTGACAACGGTTGTAGATAAACTTTTGTGTATGTGCAACAATATCCGGATTTAAAATCCATTCGGTGAGATAAGTTTGTTGTGGGATTTGTAAGACAGAGCTTTGTCCTAATGATGTCATTGTAACCGGATAAATACTTTGTGGATTAGTCATTAAAAGAATCCCCACAAAATCATTTTTTCGAGAAATAGATATAATAATTTCTTTTTTATTTTCGCCTAATAGTCCTGATTCAAAATTATGAAAATATTTTGAAAGTTTATAATAACCATCGATTATTAAATAAAAGTATTTAGCTGGTTCACCTTCTTCGAAAACAGTTTGATGATGATTGTGTTTTTTAATTTCAAATAAATGAAGAAGTTTTATTATTTGCGCACTTGTATAGTTTTGAAAAAATGATATTTTTTCAAGATATTGGAAGTCAGATTGTGGTAATTGAACATGAGGCATATTATGTTTGCTTTTCATATACCTCTATTATTATTTCGGACCATATTATTTTTTCATGTCCTTTATCATATTAAAGGTTATTTTTATTTTCCCTTTTAAAATCCTACCATGTCGCCTCGCAACAACCCTATATGTGGTAAAACACTTTACAAAGGAATATCACCTGAGTAACCCTAACGAAATATGAATAGCCATTTAATTAGCGCTCAAGAAATAAAAAATCTAAACAATTCTCCATTGTTTGAAAAATTGTCTGAAGTTAAAATTAATACATTATTAATGAACTCTAGACTTATAAATTTAAAACATCGTGAAACTTTATTTAATTGTGGAGATAGAACAGATAGCTTTGCAATTGTAACAGCTGGAGCACTTAAATTAATTAAATCAACAGCTCGAGGAGATGATATCATAATGTATTTCGCCACTGTTGGTGATCCAATAGGTGCATTACTTATGAATAAGCCAACAACAGAATATCCTATTTCAGTTGTTTCGATGGGGCCATCAAATGTGCTTTGTATTCCTAGAAGTACTTTCGAAAAAAATTGGGCAACTGATGTCGATGTTTTACAGAGATTAAATTCGCAACTTTATAGTCGCATGACTAATTTGCAAGATGATAAATTAATGAATAAAGTTCCACTCAATCAAAAAATTGCAAAATTATTAATAAATTTATTATTAAAATCAAATAATAATAATTCCGATGAAACAGTAATTTCTGTTCCTATAACAAGACAAGAAATTGCAGATTCATTGGGTGTTACTGTAGAATCTGTGATTCGTACAATGAGCGATTGGTCTCAAAATCAAATTATTTCTACTTTTGATAAAAAAATTGAAATTTTAAAATTAGATTTTTTGTTAAACTTGATAAAAGAAGTTTAAATTAATTCAACACTGATTTGAACCTTTGCTAGTTTTAAATTTCGGTAACATCAAACTGCCCCAAACAAATAAGCCAATAATTAAAGTTATGGCTGCATAAAAAATATGTGAACTATATCTTTCGCCCAGAAATCCCGCAGAGATTCTTGTAATTGCAGATAAAAAGACAAAACCAATTAAAAATAATATTCGTTTCGATTTTTTTTCTATTTCAAGATCATATCCCCCATGAGCAATGCCCACTCGTGTCCCAACAATAAATGTGATAAGTAAAAAGCCACTAATGAGAGTCATATGTTCAATATGAATTTTCCAATTATACAAAAATACAGACAGCCATTCGCCAACTATAATTGACCAAGCACTTAACCATAAGCCCCAAGAGACATATGTTTTACTTGCAGGTTTTTTTAATAAGTTCCATTCTTTAATTGCAATTATAGATAATAGTGATGCTTTAAGTGCACCAAAAATTATATTATTAAAAATGATTAAATGTACATTGAATGCATTAGATAAATGACTTAATAAAAATATGAGATAAAAAAATAATGCATAGATAATAAATCGTTTTTGAGATTTACTTTGATCTTCGACTGATTGAATTTGAGTCCAACCTGTAATTGCAGGTATGAGTTTTGATCCCACACCAATTATTAGTGATATGATGAAATTAAAATATATCCAACTGTTCAAAAAAACTTTCCAATAGGGAATAAATGAATTTTTAAATATTAAAATATTTGTAAGTTGCAATAAGATTAATGCCCAACTAAATATTAAAGCTGCGCCAATAAATACAAACGAGCTTGGCGGGTTTTGTATTTTATTTTTAAATCTTGAAATTAAAAAGCAAAGTAGTGTTGATAAAGAAATAAATGATCCAAACCATAAAACAAAATCACTTTTCTCCCTCAAAAAAAGTGAAAGACCAATGAGACTTATTCCAATAAGTCCAGAAATAAGCTCAGAAAGTTTTGCATGGGTCGTTGCAGTAAATCGTGGAATTGCAGTGAGCAAAAAACCAAGAATATAAGATAGTAAAAATAAATGAATCATTCCGATTTTATGAAGTTGCGCGGGGTATTCTATTGCTTGAAAGTAATATAACACCCAAACAAGTGCACCCAAAAGTGCACCTAACCAGCCAATTGGAAAAAATATACGGTAGGGCTCTTGTCTCAGTTGTAACAAACAAGATTTAGTTTTTTTTTCTTTAGTGTTTACATTTGCAGTTACATTTATATTTAGATTTTGGATTTTAATAGTAGTTGTGTTCATGAAACAATTAGAACACAAAATTTTTAGAATGAGTTATGAGTTAAATCATATTTAAATCTAAACAGTTTAAACTTATGCAGCTCTTGTTGATTTGTTCATATCAAAAGGGACTACATTATTATTGTGCTGTTGCGAATTATTTTCATCGAGTTTTACTACGTTACTTAAGTTTGTAATCGCTTTTTGTATGGAGTCTGCGCTTTTTAAAAGCTCAGCAGATTCTTTCGCTAATCCTCCGGCATTAGTAGTATTTTTATGTGTGACCTGTTCCATCTGGTTCATTGCTAAATTCGTTTGCTTGATTCCAATTTCTTGTTCTTTTGTTGCTTTAGAAATTACTTCTGATGAAGAACTTATTTTCTTTAAAATACTTGTAATTTGATTAATATCTTGTGAACACGTTTCAGTAATTTGTTTACCAGATGAAACCTTTTCTTGAATATCACTAACAACAAGACGTACTTCTTTATTTGAAGTTGATAGTAATGTACTAATTTCATCTGCGGCTTTACCACTTACTTGTGCAAGCTTACCTATTTCTTCGGATACAACTGAAAACCCTTTACCATGAATTCCAGCTCTTGCAGCTTCAATTGACGCGTTAAATGAAAGAAGTCGAGTTTCAAAAACGATATCATTGATAATTTTAGTTTTTTCATTAATAGAATTCATCAATGAAATTATTTTATCCAGATTGTGGTTACTGTTTTCAATTTCATCCATGGCATGATTTAATTTTACGAAATTCCGTTGCGTTTGTTGGCTTTTTTCATCGCCCTCAATAGTATTGTTAAGATTTAAAACTGATTGTGTAGAAGATTGAGCGAGCATGGCGCTCATTTCTTCCATACTTGCAACTGTTTCTTGGATAGCTGATGCTTGAGTAGAAACTTGGTCCGACAAATCGTTTGAAGAATGGCTAATTTTTATTGCTGAAGCATGAAGTTTTTTTGAATCATCATTTAATGAAGTTAATACATTTTGAACAGGAATAATCCATTTTTTAATTTGTGAATAAGCATTATAGCAATTTACAAGAATTAAGATTAAAATTCCAATTCCAAAATACTCAAGATCCCTTGTTTGTAAGTTTGCAACTTTTGTAAGAACATTATCGACATAAACTCCACTTCCTATAATCCAATTCCAAGGTTCAAATTTTTTCACATATGATATTTTAGGAACAGGTTTTTCAGATTTGGGTTTTGACCATTCGTATTCTACAAATCCTTCTTTATTAGCTGAGCCAGTAACTTGAACCATTTCTACGAAAAGTTTTTTCCCGGTTGGATCTTTCATTTCCGAAAGATCTTTTCCATCAAGTTCTGATTTAAATGGGTGCATGATCATAGTAGGATGAGTGTCATTGATCCAAAAATATTCATTGCCTCCATATCTTAATTTTTTAATAACGTTCATTGCTTGTTGTTGAGCTTGTTCTTTTGTTAAAGCACCAGTTGTTTCTTGGCCATGATAGTAATTTAAAATTTCAAAAACTGACTGTACCGCAGTTTGAATATTTTCTCTTTTGTATTCGAAACTTAAATCTTTAATCTCAGGTAGGGAGTGCATTACAAAAATTAAAACTAATGGTAATGCTCCAACGAGTCCTGTTAAAAAAGCACTTAAAAAACTTCGCATATACATTTTCATAAATAAAACCTCTAAAGAAGAATAAACAGACTTTGTCTTTTCTATCGGTTAATTTAGAATATTCTTTATAGTTGATGATATTTGAAATGAAATCACAGACTTTAGTCTGTCTTGAACTCATTAATTATAAATTAATGAGTTCAATGAGTTTAATGCGTTTGATGAGTTGACTGTCCAGTGTATTGAGCTTTTATTCCCGACTGATTTGGCGCTCTTGTTTTAAAAAGTTCCTTCGCATTTTTAATATCAAGAGCATTTACCAAAACTTGATCAACATGATCCACTAAAATAATTTTAAGATCTTTCATGATTTCTTTTGGAATATCTTTTAAATCTTTATCATTCTCTTTAGGGCAAATAATAGTTCTGATGCCACCTCTGTGGGCCGCTAATACTTTTTCTTTTAAACCGCCAATTGCTAATACTTTTCCTCTTAAGGATACTTCACCAGTCATGGCAACAGTTCGTTTAACAGGAATTTTAGTAATGGCAGAGACAATACTTGTTGTGATCGCAATACCTGCTGAAGGGCCATCTTTGGGAACGGCACCCTCTGGTAAATGGATATGCACATCAATGTTTTGAAAATATTCTTTATCAAGATCAAATAATGGACCACGAGATCTTACATAACTCAAAGCTGCTGTACACGATTCTTTCATGACATCACCCAATTGACCAGTGATCGTAAACTTGCCGCGACCGGGAACAACACTGGCTTCTACTGCAAGTAAATCGCCACCGACTTCTGTCCAGGCCATACCATTTGTAAGACCGATTTCATTTTTTTCTTCGATCATTCCAAATTTGTATTTGTGTGGGCCAAGGAGTTCAACTAATTTTTTAGGAGTGATCACAATTTGATTATTTGAACTTGTTCCTTTTTTAGTTTTCTTACTTTCGTTGGCCATATCACCTTTAACAATTTCTTTTGCGACTTTACGGGCGATATTTGCAAATTGTCTTTCTAAATTACGAACACCAGCTTCTCTTGTATAATAGCGAATCACGTTTTTAATTGTTACATCTTGAACTTCAATCTTTCGATCTTTTAATCCATGGGCTTCAATTTGTTTATTCACTAAATAATTTTTTGCGATATGAAATTTTTCATTTTCTGTGTAGCCTTCAAGTGAAATAATTTCCATACGATCGAGAAGCGGTCTTGGGATAGTATGCAAACTATTTGCAGTAGCAATAAACATTACTTTTGATAAATCATAATCCAACTCTAAGTAATGGTCTTGAAAATTACAATTTTGTTCAGGATCTAAAACTTCAAGCATTGCAGATGAAGGATCTCCTCTAAAATCAGAAGCCATTTTATCGATTTCATCTAACAAAAGTAATGGGTTCCCTTTATCTACTTTGCGAAGTGCTTGTAAAATTTTACCAGGCATTGCTCCAACATATGTTTTGCGATGACCTCGGATCTCTGCTTCATCTCTTACGCCTCCCAAAGAAATTCTTGCAAATTGTCTGTTGAGTGCGCTTGCAATTGATCTTGCCAATGAAGTTTTACCTACACCTGGAGGGCCGACCAAACATAATATTGGACCTTTTAAGTTTTTTGCCAATGAAACAACTGCTAAAAATTCTAAGATTCGTTCTTTAACTTTTTCTAATCCCCAATGGTCATGCTCCAGAATACGATCTGCTTCTTTGATGTCATGTCTATCATTTGAGTATTCGTACCATGGAAGTGACAATACCCAATCGATATAGTTTCGCACAACAGTGGCTTCAGCACTCATTGGTGACATCATTTTAAGTTTTTTGATTTCTTTTTTAATTTTATCTCGAGCTTCTTGGCTCATTTTCTTTTCTTTAGCTTTTTCTTCAAGTTCTTGAAGTTCAGCTTGGTAATCGTCCTTTTCGCCAAGTTCTTTTTGAATGGCCTGCATTTGCTCATTCAAATAGTATTCTTTTTGAGAGCGTTCCATTTGTTTTTTAACTCGAGCTCTGATTTTTCTTTCGACTTCTAAAATTTCAATTTCATTAGTCATTAAATTCAGAAGATGCTCTAGTCTTTTACCCGGATCAAAAATCTCTAAAACTTTTTGCTTTTCTTCGATTTTTAAATTCAATTGAGCTGCTATAATATCTGCAAGCTCACTTTCATTTTCAATCATAGAAACTCGCATTAAGATTTCTGGAGGTATTCTTTTGTTAAGCTTAACATAATTTTCGAAAGTTGATTTTACAGAACGTATCAAAGCGCTAGTTTCTACGGGATCAAGTGTATTTTCTTTGATTTCTTCAATATCAACTAAATAGAACGCTTCATTCGATTTATAAGTTTTTATATTTACTCGACGTTTTCCTTCTACAAGAACTTTTACAGTTCCATCAGGAAGTCGTAACAATTGAATAATAGTTCCAACAGTTCCCACTTCATAAATATCTTTTGGTTCTGGATTATTTGTTTTTGCATCTCTTTGAGCAGCAAGCACAATATCCGTTTGCTTACTCATTGCATCTTCAAGAGCATTAATACTTTTTTCTCTCCCGACGAATAATGGCATCATCATGTGAGGAAATATTATTAAATCTCTCAGTGGTAAAAGGGGTAGCGTTGACGTTCTTTGTCCCTCATTCATACCAAATTCTCCTTCATTGGATTAACTGAGTTGAAGTTACAAATAGCAACTTCAACCGGTATTATATTTTTTATGACAAAAAGCTATGCACTTTCTGCAGAGTCCTTTTTATCACTTGGTGGTTGATCATCTCCTGATCGAAGTACCAATTCAGGTGGAGCTCCAGCTTCAATCACCTTATCTGTAATTGTACATTCTTTTACGTTCCCCTTGGAAGGAATTTCATACATGATATCTAACATGGCGCTTTCTAAAACTCCTCTTAAACCCCTAGCACCTGTTTTTCTTTTTAGGGCTTGTCGAGCAACAGCTTTTAAAGCTTCGTCAGTAAATTTTAAATCTACACCTTCATAACTAAATAGCCTTTGGTACTGTTTAGTAATTGCATTTTTTGGTCTTTGCAAAATATCTACAAGTGCAGATTCTTCAAGTGGATCTAGTACAGTTATAACTGGAAGACGACCAATAAATTCAGGGATCAATCCAAAACGAACTAAATCATCAGGTTCTACTTTTTGAAGAATATTGTCGCCGCTTGTATCTTTCTCTTTTTGAGTTTTAATATCTGCACCTATACCAATAGTTTTATTTGTAACTCTGTTTTCAATTATTTTATCTAATCCTACAAATGCACCACCCACAATAAATAAAATATTACTTGTATCAACTTGAATAAATTCTTGTTGAGGATGTTTTCTGCCGCCCTTTGGAGGTAAATTTGCGACAGTTCCTTCAAGTATTTTTAGCAGAGCTTGTTGTACGCCTTCTCCACTCACATCACGTGTGATAGATGGGTTTTCAGACTTACGAGAAATTTTATCAATCTCATCAACATAGATTACTCCTTTTTTACATTTTTCAACATCGTAATCAGCTGATTGAAGTAAATTCAGTACCACATTCTCTACATCTTCACCAACATATCCTGCTTCT
>SXSU01000069.1 GCA_005793345.1 Bdellovibrionales bacterium | reverse complement strand
GGTGATGTCGGTTCAGGAAAAACTATAATTTCAATAATTACTGGCCTAAATGTTGTGGCTGCTGGCTACCAAGTAGCATTAATGTGCCCTACGGAAATATTAGCAACCCAACATTTAAATTTAATTAGATCATTAACTAAAGGACAGGACATTAATGTAGAAATTTTGAGTAGTGGTATTAGTAAAAAAAGGCAGATCGAAATTAAAAAAGAACTAATTGAGGGGAAAATAAATTTTTTAATAGGAACTCATTCACTGTTTCAGGAAACAGTATCTTTCTCAAATTTGGGATTAATTATTATAGATGAACAACATAAATTTGGAGTTAGACAAAGAATAAATCTTTCTGATAAAGGCGGTGTAAATTGTGATGTTTTATTAATGAGCGCAACCCCAATTCCAAGAACTTTAATTTTATCAACTTATGGTGATATGGATATTTCTACACTAAAAGAAAAACCATTTAAAAAGACTGCAATTATAACAAATATTATTCCTGAAAAGAAAATACCGGATCTAATTAATTTGATAAAAAAAAAAATTGAATCAGAGCAGCAAATTTATTGGATTTGTCCATTAATTGAGGAAAGTACAAAAGTAAATTTAACGCCTGTTTTAGAAAGATTTAAATATATAACAAAATTTTTTCCTGAAAATGTTTCGGTGATGCATGGGAATTTAAAAAATGATGAAAAAAATATTGTAATGAAAAATTTTCTTGAAAAAAAATTTTCAATCCTAATTTCTACAACAGTAGTTGAAGTTGGAGTTGATAATCCAAATGCAAATACAATTATTATTGAGAATTCAGAAAGATTTGGGCTTGCTCAACTACACCAACTAAGAGGAAGAGTTGGAAGAGGTATTGAAAATGGTGAATGTATTTTAGTATATTCAAAATCAATAAGTGAAAATGGGAAAAAGAGGCTTAAAATACTAAAAGAGTCTAATGATGGATTTTACATATCCGAACAAGATCTAAAATTACGCGGATTTGGAGATATTATTGGATACAAACAAAGTGGTCAGAAAGATTTTATTGTAGCAGATCCTATGTTTCATTGTCATCTTTTTGAACTAGCAAAACAAGAAACTGATTTTTATACACAAGCTAACCTTCCTATAGAAAAATTTAATGTGCTCCTAAAGTTTTTTAAAAAAGATAAGATATTAAATATTATAGATAGCGGTTAAATCGTTTTATAACCAATTGCCATCTCAAACTCGCCTAACCTTTTATGAATAGATCTTAATTCAGTTATTGTTGTCCATTGATGAATAAACAATGAAAAACTATTATGAACTCTTTGAAAGGCGTTTGATACTTGAACTATAACGCCAAGGGTAATTAAACCACTGAATAAACTTGGGGCCATAACTAAATATGGAAAGATTACCATGAATTGATCATATAAATTTACCCATATATCAAAATAACCGTAATTATAAAAAAGCCTATGATAATTAAATTTTATTCCAGAAAACAATTCAACAACAGTATCTGGTTTTGCATATTTAATTCTATCATCTTCCCCATAAACAAGTTCTTTTCTAAATGAGGCTTCAACTTTCTGATTATTATATTCTAGACCAGGTAATTTAATTCCAACAAACCAACTTATCAATAATCCACCTAAACTTACAAATAATGAAACCCATACTAAAGATCCAGGTACTTGTTTTAAAAATTCTATTTCAATTCCAGTTGAGAGTCCCCAGAGTATTGGAATAAAAGCAATTAATGTCATTATAGCTCTTACAACTTGAAGACCTAAACTTTCGACAATTTTAGCAAATCTACTCGCATCTTCTTGAATTCGTTGCGACGCACCTTCAACACTTGCATCACTATTTTTCCAAAATGGAAGATAATCAAAAGTTATTGCCTCACGCCAACGTAAAGCAAAAACTCTTGTAAAAAAACTAGTAAACGTTGCCAGTAATACGTATGGAAATGCTAGATAGCTAAATACATAAATTTTTTCCCAAAATTCAGATATATTACTTTTAGGGGCATTCTGTAATAAATCATAAAATCCTTTGTACCATTCATTAATTTTAACAGTTATTGAAACTTGAATTAGTAAAGATAAAATTAATAATGTAGCTCCACCCCAGGCCCATAATGCCCATTTTTTATTTACAAAAAAACTTTTAAACATTGTTTAAAAAGTTATCAGCGTAAGATTTAATGATTAATTTGTTTTTCTGAGGATTTATTAAATCAAATTGAATATTATTTTCTTTAGCATAAGCAATAGCCTGGTCTTTTGTCTCAAATTTTAATTTTACTTGTTCATTGGTATTTGATGAAGATACCCATCCCATTACAAAGTCTTTATTAAAATTAGATTTATTAAATTCTAAAATCCAAAATTTAGTTCTAGCTTTTCCAGATTGCATTGCAGTTTTTACTGGTTGATAAATCTTCGCTCTTTCAGTCATTAATTATTTTCTTCTGTTGAGTCTTCAATTCTAGTGGCAGAAACAACTTTTTCATCTTTAGAAAGATTAAAGACACGAACACCTTGTGTATTTCTTCCGGTTATTCGTATATCTTTTACATTGCATCTAATCGCCTGTCCTTTATCAGTAATTAACATGATTTGATCTTCATGATTTATAGTAAAAGTTGATGCAACTAATCCATTTCTTTCTGAACTTATAATACTAATAATTCCCTGGCCTCCCCTGCCACTTACTCTATACTCATATGCAGAAGAGCGTTTTCCAAAACCATTTTCGGTTATAGTTAAAATATACTGTTCTTTGTTTTTAAATTCTTCAATTTGTTTTTTTGATAATTTTACTTCTTTAGATTTCTCAGTGTCATCGTCTGGAGTTTCATCTATATCTTTTTCTAATCTAGACGCTTTTATATATGCCCTCGCTTCATCAGATGAAATTTTTACGCTTTTTAAAATCGATAATGAAATAATCTTATCGTCATTTTGTAATGATATTCCTTTTATTCCTTTAGAAGATCTTCCTTTGAAAAGTCTTAACTTAGTAGATTGAACTCTTAGTGATTTGCCTTTTTCTGTACTTAATAGAAAATCATCATCATCTTCTATAATTTTAATTCCAACTATTGAGTCATCTTCTTCTAATTTCATCGCGATTTTTCCACTAGATTGGATATTCTCAAAGTCTAAAAGAATATTTTTTCTTATTTTACCGTTAGCAGTTGCAAATATAATTTTCATTTTTGCCCATGTAGTTTCATCACTAGGAAGTGGCATTATAGACGTGATCATATGCCCTTCTTTTAAAGGGAAAAT
>SXSU01000068.1 GCA_005793345.1 Bdellovibrionales bacterium | reverse complement strand
TGGAAAAGTAAAAGTGAATGGAAAGAAAGTTAATATTTCAAGTTACTTAGTTTCTGAAAATGATGAAATAGAAATTAAAGACTCATTCAAACAATCGATTCCAATTATAGGAGCAACACAAAGTAAAGAAAGAGACGTTCCAGAATATATTATTGCTGACCACAAAAAAATGACTGCAAAATTTAATAAAGTTCCAAAGTATGATCAGATCCCATATCCAGTGCAAATGGAACCTAAACTAGTTGTTGAATACTATTCTAGATAATTTTTTATTTTAAAAGTTTTTGCAATTCACCTTTTTCGTACATTTCTTTTGCAATATCACAGCCACCAATAAATTCTCCTTTAACATAAAGTTGAGGAACAGTTGGCCAATTACTAAAATCTTTAATTCCTTGTCTTATTTCAGGATCAGCTAAAACATCAATACCGTTAAATTTTACCTTAAGTTGTTTTAAAATATTAGTAACGGTCATTGAAAATCCACATTGCGGCATTTCAGGAGTGCCCTTCATAAATAAAACTACATCATTTTTACTTATAATATCTTTTATTTTTTCATTAATGTTTGTCATTTTACATTTCTTCGGTTGTTAGTGCCAGCGCGTGTAATTCATTACCCATTTTTTCTTTAAGAGAAGCATATACCATTTGATGTTGTTGAACTCTAGTCTTACCTTTAAATTTCGAAGATCTAATTTTAGCCGCATAATGATTATCATCGCCAGCCAGATCTTTTATTTCAATTTCAGCATCTGGGAAACCTTCTTTTAATAATTTATGAATTTCTTCTTGTTTAATAGCCATAATTAATTTTTATTATAATTTTTAAACCAACTTTTATTTTTTGTATTTAATTCTTTAACGCTAATTTTTAAATTATTTTCTATTTCAAATATCTCACTTTGAGTTTTTCCAATAATATCTATTTTAATATTCTTATTATTTGCAATATTTTTTACTTTCTCTAAATTTTTCTTATTTATTTCAATTAAATATCTAGCCTGATCTTCAGAAAATAAATATTTAATTTTATCGATATTTGATCCTGATACTTTAATTTTGACACCAATATTAGATGCCATACACATTTCAGCTAATGTAACTATTATTCCACCGTGAGAAATATCGTGAACTGCACTAACCATTTTTCTCTTGATTAAATCGCTAATAAAAAGACCATTTTTTTTTTCTTCTTTTAAATTAATCTGTGGAGGAGGACCGTCTTTATCTTCTAAAATATCGTAAATTAATGCACTTTGACTTAAGTGACCCGAGGTTTCTCCAATAATGGCAATAATGCTTTCCGTATTTTTAAAATTTAACGTCATCATATTATTAATATTTTTTAAAAGACCAACACCACCAATTGTTGGAGTTGGATAAATGGCAACACCATTTGTTTCGTTATATAAAGATACATTTCCAGATATCACTGGGTAATTCAAAGCCTCACAAGCCTTCTTCATTCCATTGATACTGTCTACAAACTGACCCATGATTTCTTTTTTTTCAGGATTTCCAAAATTTAAACAATTAGTGATAGCAATAGGCTGAGCTCCAACTGAAATTAAATTTCTCCAAGTTTCACAAACAGCTTGCATAGCCCCAGACTTTGGATGAGCTTTGCAATATCTTGGCACACAATCAACTGTAGCGGCTATTCCTTTATTCTTTCCATGATAACGAACAATAGCAGAGTCACCACCTGGCTTTTGAATAGTATCTGTCATTACCATATGATCGTACTGTTCCCATACCCACGATTTATTTGAGTAATTATGATGGGATAAAATTTTAATTAATGAATCTTTAATATCTAATTTTTCAATTTCAGAGTCGTAATTAACTGTTTTTGGATAATTATAAGTTACATATTCTCTCTTATATTTAGGGGCATTATCACCTAATGAATGAATTGGAATGCTACACACATTTTTTTTATTAAACTCAAGTTCAAGTTTTTTTGAATTTGTTAATTCTCCTATAATTGCAAAGTCTAATCCCCATTTTTCGAATATTTTTCGAGCCTCTTTTTCTTTTCCTTTTTTTAAAACCATTAACATTCGCTCCTGACTTTCAGAGAGCATAATTTCGTAAGGCGTCATATTATTTTCTCTACAAGGAATTAAATTTAAATTAATTTTAATTCCAAGATCACCCTTTGACGCCATTTCTATAGAGGAGGAGGTAAGACCAGCGGCACCCATATCTTGTATTGAAACAATAGATTTTTTTTGCATTAACTCTAAACAAGCTTCTAGTAGTAGTTTTTCAGTAAATGGGTCTCCAACTTGCACTGTTGGTTTTTTTGACCCCGAGCCTTCGTCAAATTCAGCTGAGGCCATCGTTGCACCATGAATTCCATCTCTACCTGTTTTTGAACCTACATAGACAACTGGGTTACCGATGCCGCTTGCGATTGAATAAAAAACCCTATTTTTTTTGGCAATACCAATATTCATGGCATTAACTAATATATTTCCGTTATAACATTCATCAAATTCAGTCTCGCCTCCAACAGTTGGAACACCTATACAATTTCCATATCCGCCAATTCCAGAAACAACCCCATTTAATAAATATTTTGTTTTCTCATGATTAGGTGAGCCAAATCTTATAGAATTTAAATTAGCAACAGGTCTTGCACCCATCGTAAAAACATCTCTTAATATTCCACCTACACCAGTTGCGGCTCCTTGGTACGGTTCGATATAAGAAGGGTGGTTGTGGCTTTCAATTTTAAAAATAACAACATCCCCATCGCCAAAATCAACAACACCTGCATTTTCACCTGGTCCTTGAATTACGTATTTATTTTTTGTAGGCAAAGTTTGTAGCCAAATTCTTGAGGATTTATAAGAACAGTGCTCATTCCACATGGCTGAAAAAATTCCAAGCTCTACTAAATTTGGATTTCTTCCCATTAATTTGATAATTTTATTATATTCTTCAGACGTTAGACCATGTTTGATTGCGAGCTCTTGATTAATTTTTTTCATCATTATTTTAAAGATTTGAAAATGATAGAACCATCCATGCCACCTAATAATTTATCAGAAGCTCTTTCTGGATGAGGCATAAGACCAAATACATTTCCTTTTTTATTTATAATTCCTGCGATATTTTTTATTGAACCATTTGGATTACATTGTTCTGTAATATTTCCTGCGCTGTCACAATACTGAAGTACAATTTGATTATTATCCTCTAGTTCATTAATCAAATCTTTATTTGCAAAATAATTTCCTTCGTTATGAGCGATAGGAATTTCAAGAACAGT
>SXSU01000067.1 GCA_005793345.1 Bdellovibrionales bacterium | reverse complement strand
TGTTGCACCAGTTTTATTTGTTCTTCATGTAATTTTAGCGTTTGTGTCAGGAATACTAACTCATGCCTTTGATATACATCTAGGCTATACTTTTTCAGCTTCAGTAATTGACCTTGTTGTTGGATACTTCAACCAGAAAAATGTTTCCATGCTTCTACCTGTTGGATTATTCATAGGAGCTCTTTATTTCTTAGGCTTTTATTTTTTAATTCCTATTTTTAATTTTAAAACCCCTGGTAGAGATGAGAATGAAGATAAAGAAAATGGATTAGAAAATAACAAAAGTTTAAATTCTAAATCTAAATTAAGTGATAAAGCGTTTTATGTATTACAAGCTCTTGGTGGAAATGAAAATATCGTGAGTCTTGATGCCTGTATTACAAGACTAAGATTAAATTTAAAAGATACAAATATAGTTCAAGAATCAAAACTGAAATCCTTGGGTGCCGCAGGAATGATGAAAGCAGGTGGTGGTTCATTACAAGTTATTTTTGGTACCGAATCTGACATGCTAAAAGAGGAAATGAAAAAAATTATTTCAGCAGGTTCAGTTTATAAACCAACACATGATATTGAATCCACTTCAACTCAAAAAACAAATATAACTAATGTTGTATCTGCTGCCACTATAACTTCATCTATTGTATCAATAGTTAGTCCTCTTACTGGATCAGTAGTTCCATTGGAAAAAATTCCTGATCCTACTTTTAGCCAAGGAATCATGGGGCCAGGACTTGCAATCAATCCAATTGATGGGGTTGTTTATGCTCCTTTTGATGGAACTATTGTAAATCTTTTTAGAACAAATCATGCTCTTGGTCTTGAGAGTACAGACGGAATTGAACTTTTAATACATATTGGTCTTGATACTGTTAAACTTGAAGGAAAGGGCTTTAAAAGCTTTATTAAACAAGGTGATCAAGTTAAAAAAGGTCAAAAGTTAATAGAGTTTGATAGAAACTTTATTCTCAGTGAGGGAAAACCACTTATCACTCCACTTATAATCACTAATGGTGCTCAATTTAAAAAATTAAACATCACAGCGAAATCTGATGTTAAAGCCTTTGATGAGTTAATTCAAATTGAAAAGTAGTTAAAAAAGTGTAATTCTCCTCCCTCACTGATTGGTTTTTATATTGGAGCGGGCATTTGAGCCTGCTTGAGGGAGCAAATATGTCTACTTGTGAAAAAAATGTAATCTTAATTAATGAAGATGGATTGCACGCTAGACCAGCTGGAATATTAGCAAAAGCTGCTGGTCAATTCACTTCAAAAATCGAAATTTCATCAAATGGTATAACAAAAAATGCAAAATCAATAATGAGCATTATGAGCATGGGTTTAAAAACTGGTGACTCAATATTAATAAAAGCTGATGGAGATGATTCAAATGCTGCCCTTGAGTGTTTGATTAATCTTTTCAATAATAAATTTGAAGATTAATTAGTTAAATTAATCATAGTTGTTTAAAATTAAAAGTTAGGAATTGTTAATCAATGAGTGAAACTAAAAACACATCTAATATTTCAGAAATTATTCTTAACGGACTTTCAATTTGTGAAGGTGCGGGATTAGGCAATATCTTAAAAATTGAACCCCTAGAAAGTTTAATTGAAACTCACTTATCAGAAAACCCCAAAACTGAATTAGAAAAATTTAATAACTCTTTAGCAATTGTACAAAATGAAACTTTAGAACTTAGTAAAAGCCCTAAATTAGGTCCATCTGAAAAAAAAATATTTGAAGCCCATTTGATGATGCTCGAAGATCCAGAATTTATTGATCAAATAAGGGAGCTTATTAAAAATGAAAAATGGATGCCATCTAAAGCTATCTCACATGTGGCTCAAATGTTTTCTGATATGTTGAGAGCTCTTTCAGACCCCTATATGCAAGAGCGTGCCCATGACATTCAAGATATTTCGGAAAGATTACTCAGAACAATCAGTGGTCAAAAGCTAAACCAAATTCAAGCATCTGAAAATTGTATTTTAGTTTTAAAAGATATCACACCATCACAAGTCGTTCAATTAAATGGCTCCTCTGTTTTGGGCGTTCTAACTGAAGAAGGAGGAGTTACTTCACACTCTGCAATATTGTTACGTAGTTTTGATATACCAGCAATTTTTGGAATAAATGATTTAATGAAAAATAGTGACCAAAAATTAAAAATTGCTTTTGATAGCACAAAAGGAAAAGTTTGGATTCACCCAAATGAACAAACTCAAGGTTTTATTCAAGATAAAATTAAGATAGAAGTTGAAAAGAAAAATGAAAAGCAAGTTTTAAAAAAACTTACTCCTGAAACTAAAGATGGTCATAGAGTTATGCTTTATGCCAACATTGGAAATCCCAGCGAATTCAATCTACTTGATGAATACCCTCTTGATGGCGTGGGATTGTTTAGAACAGAATTTTTATTTATGGATCGAGTAATTGCACCATCCGAAGATGAGCAATTTGAAATTTACAAAAGACTTTTACAAAAAACTTCAGGTAAAAAAACTATTATTAGAACCTTAGATATTGGTGGAGATAAGCAACTACCATACTTAAATATCCCTAAAGAAGAAAATCCATTTTTAGGCTTAAGGGGATTGAGGTACTGCTTAGAAGATCTACCATTATTTAGAACCCAAATACGAGCATTATTAAGGGCATCAGAGTTTGGTTTGTTATATGTTATGTACCCAATGGTAACTGAAGTTGAGGAAGTAATAAAAGCTCAGACAATAATTGATGAAGAAATCAAAAATTTAGAAAATAAATATAATAAAAAAATTAAACTTCCCAAAGTTGGAGTTATGATTGAAATTCCTGCCGCTGCTATTAATGTAGAAAGTTTTTTAGCAAAAATTGATTTTGTTAGTTTGGGAACTAACGATTTAATTCAATACACTTGCGCAGCTGACCGCATGAATCCAAAAGTTAAATCACTTTATCACCACTTTCACCCTTCAATAATAAATTTAATTACGTTTGTGGCTGATAAATGCAAACAACATAATAAAGAAATTAGTATTTGTGGTGAAATGGGTGGCGATCCAGAATTAACTCCATTCTTGCTTGCCACTGGAATCAATCATCTCAGTATGTCAGTGGCGAGAAGTCCAAAGGTAAAAAAACAAATTCGTTCAATTACCTTTAAGAATTTGCCAAAATATCTAGAGCAACTTGCTCAAATTAAAACCGCTACCCATGTAAAAGAATTTATACAAAATTTTCACTTTATATAATATTAGTGACTTGATTCTTGCACAACTTCTTCGGCTTGCAGATTTTCACCGTGACGATAGCGATCAACCAAGGTCAAATCATTAGTTGGAAAAGAAAATAGAAGAGTATGTACCTGTCCTGCGCCATTCTCTTCTTGAGTTACAACAATATAATGTAACTCTTTACCATCAGATTTATCAGAATAATCTCTAATAAATGTAACTAAAGTCTGTTCTTGAATGTTTTGAGACTTCCAAATTTCATCTGGTTCTTCAATAGTTTCTTCTCTGTACCCTGCAAAATCCTTAAATTTCTCAATAGGAATATCTTTTTCATTTCGAATTTTCATCATTGCTGAAAAAAGGCCAAATGCTAAAGTGTCACCCTCTCTTAAAGCATCTCCCTCGATATATGCAGGTTCATAAATTTCAAACATTTGATCATATACTAATTCTCCACGTTGAAACTTCAAAGCAAGCTTTTCGCTTTTGGTACCAAAATGAATATAAATAAAAGTGGGTGAATCATCTTCCATATAGGCACAGGCAACATAATAATAAACTAGGCCATTATCTTCAAATTTTTTATGAAAATGATAAAGTGGTATATTTTTAAATGTAGTTTGATCGATCCAAATTCGATCAGGCTCATCAAGAGTTAAATCAAGATTTGTCATTAAATCTTCTAACTCTTTATCTGTAAAATCATCAGTTGTGCGATAAGATTTAAATTCTTTTTCTAAACTTTCAATTTCATTTCGAAAATGATTGTACAGCTCATCCTCTGAACGAAAAACTAGACCATTTTTTTCATCAATTACAATAGGATCCATCTGAGATTCTCTTTGCATCAGTTTTCTCTTTTCAGATTTATTCTTATTCTTCTTTTTTAATTTTTTAATTTTATCACCCACACTTAATTTTTCACATCAATAGCAAGCCACGTCAAGCATTCTAAATATTTATTGCAAGACCGTTTTTTTTTACTCACTCTAAATATATCCACCAGCATACAAGGGGGCCCTTTTTGGAAAAGATTGAAGAACAAAGTCTTCGTCAGATGGAAGCGCTATTGAATCATTCTGCTCAAGGGGTACATATATTATTTGATAATCAATCCATTGCAAAAATTCTTAAAAATCCAACCGACAATAAAGTTTTTATGGATGTTCAAAAAATTAAAATAGTTCAAGATATTTTAACTCAACTAATAGCTAAGAAAACATACATTGAAAAAGTTGCTTTTCTAGGTGATTTAAGCCCCGAAAACTATGAGATGCTAATACGTACTTATTTTCATATTGTCGAAAATAATATTAGGTCTAGTTCCGGATTATACCATTAGTTCTAATTATTTTTTTTGTTAATCTCAAATTATGGACAACAAAACCACAACTATACGTGATAAACAAAATAATGAACTTTACGAACTTAATCGTGAATATCAAAAGCGAAAAGAACGCATTGTTAATCGTGAAGAAAACTCAATTGAAAAACTAAAAAAGGGTTATGAAGAAGAAAAAGCAGATATTATTACTTCAAGTGAAGCTGCAGTTTCTCATTTAAAGAAAAAAGCCAAAGATGAACTTGAAGACGAAATTAAAACAACCAAAAAAACCATTGAAGGAACTAAAAAAAACTTATCTGAAGAAAGCTCCATGTACCAAAAGAATTTAAATCTTCAGCGCTCATCATATAATGAACAATTAAAAAAGTTAAATGAGAAATACACACAGGAGTTTTCTAAAATAAAAGAATCTAGTAATAATAATTTATCTAAACTTGAAAACAGTATGGATGAGAAACTAGATTTATTAAAAGAAAAACATGAGCATGACATTTCAGAAGTTTATAAAACTAACGAAAACGAAAGTATTAGAATACAAAAGGTTGGAAGTGAAAAAAATCAAAATTTACAAAAAGTTTATGAAAATCAAATTGAGAAACTTAAAACTAAAGGTGAACAAAAACTAAAATATGAGCAAGAGCAGCAAGCTAAAGATTTTATGCAAATTCAAAAAGAAAACAAACAACAAGTTCAAAATGAAAAAAAATACCATCAAAACAGAATAGATGAAGAAAATAAAAGTTTTACAAGTAAATTTGATCAAATTAAACAAACACACAAAGACAACTTAGATCGCAAATTAAAAATTCAAAATGATGAAGTTCAAAATAGAGAAAAACTAAATAAGGATATTTTACGTAATCAAAACGCTCTTTATTCTAGAGAACTCATGAAACAAAAATTAGATTGGTCACAAAAACTTGAACCCTATTCAATCAGAAAGGACGATCCATTTTATAAAATATTGGATCCTGAAAGTAAATTTCATGAAACAACTTCAGCTTATGTTTTAAAAACTTATATCCCCGAATATGATAGAAATAATGTAAAAGTATTAGTTCAAGATAATAAAGTAACAGTTTCAGGAAACAGATCTTTTACGGATAATACAAAAGATGGAATAAAAAAAATTTCAAGTAGCCAATATCAAAATTTTCGTGAAGAGTATACTTTTGAAGAACCTGTTGTAGCTAGTGCATCTCTTCATATAAGAGATGGGGATTTTGTTACTGTTACTATCCCTAAACTTTCAAGTCATCCTATTAAAAAGGGATAAATTTACAGATTAATTTACAGAAATTTTCATTACTGTTGTAATTTCTCGCATTACAAAATTAAGTTTATTACAAATATCTTCTAATTGAACTAAATTAGAATTCAATTGTTGAATTATATCTTGATGTGGAGAAGAATATAAGAGTTCATTTTCTAATTTTGTTACTACATTTAATGCAACTCCGGATACTTCCGCCGATTCTTGATTCATTATTCCTCCAAACTTTACGAGAATCCAAACTAATGTTTGTATTTTCATAGTAACTATTTATGATTAAGTCTGAACGCTTCGAGATTATACGAGACAAAATCCTTCGCCGTTATTTTTTTGTTAGTAATTCCAATACAAATTAATAACATATTTCTGATTAAATCTTATTTTTCTATTCTTGCGAAACACAACTTAAAAAAACTTAAATTTCAAATTTCTATTTAGTACTCACAACGAATATCACTCAAATCCGTTTGTGATAAATCCTTTCTTACAGTTTGCACACTCAAATACGTTGCCATTACACTTGGATTTGCATCTTCATGCCTTAATCCTAGAACATGACCAAGTTCGTGAACGATTAAACTCGTTAAATGAACATCACTAGTTTTATTAGGTTTTTCAATATAGTATGTAAAATCTCTAGCATTGATGCGAATATCAGCCTCATGTATTGCATTTCCCAACCAGTGAATTGTAGTACGACCTTGCTCATTGGCCTTATTTACTTCCCAATTTTTCATCCAATAAATAGTTGATTTATTATCTTGCCGAGGAGAATTGGGCCCCACAGCTCTAGTATCAACTATTTCAAATAATCTTCTGCCAACAGAATTTTCCCAAATCAAAACGGCTTCCTCTAATGCTGGCAAATATTCAACAGGAAATGACTCATGAACATGAAGAGGAATTGGCAAACTGCCCTTCCATGAAATTCTTTGTGAGTTAGAGTTCTGAACAAAATTACAAGATCTTTCTTCAACAGGCTTCGATAAAGGACCGCAGGCTTGCAATATTCCTAAAAAAATTAGTAATACAAAAGTTGTAACAGTTTTATAATTAATCCACTTTAATTTACTTAACATAAATAGCCCTCTGCCAAAGGAGCAATTCAAATAATGGACCAATTTGATACATATAAATTAAACAGTCGGTCAAATTTACAACTAGCTAATATTTCTATTATAAAATGAAGTGATTGGATTAGATTGATACACTCTCTTGAAAAAAGTAGTGTAATCATTTTTTACACTTTTTTGAGAATTGTCTCTATTCGAGACAAATGAAGACTCTTAAATAATATGTAATAATCTTACATTCAAATTATGGTCAAATATGAAACTTAATCTTTAAATCAAAATTCATTTCCCAACTATCAAGAAAATAATTGCGCATGAGTATGTTTGTTGTAATCGCGAAGCAATCAGACTTAATCATGCGCAATTATATGAAGATTACTCAATACATCATTTACACTATTTTTAAGTTGAAATAAAATTAGATCAATTTTTCATACTCTAATAGTTATTAATTTCAGTTAGTTATAAAAACTAATTAAACTTTAAATTTTAAAAAATATAATATTTTTTAAGTTAGCATTTTTATTTCGCACTATAATAACATTGTTTTATTGACTGACTTTCAGAACTTGTAAGAAATTAGATTACGAATATAAACTTTGAAAACTTTTTTTATAAAAATCACTAATAATGGTTGATTTTTAATTAAACCAAATAAGAAACTTAACGAATGAGTAATGAAAATAACCCTAAAAAACTATTTGAAATTGGAAGGTTGTATTGTGAAAAATGTGATTTCACAAATGCAGTTTCATTTTTAAAAAATGCTGGTGATCTTTATTTTCAAATTAGGGATTTCAATGGTTACTTAAATTGCCAAAATTTATTACTACGAATTTTTGCAGAAAAGGATGATCAAGCTTCTATTTTAACTTTAAAAGAATTTTTGCAAGATCTTGTTATAAAAGAAGGTTTAACATTAACTTCACGTATTTATTACACCCTTGGTTTATGCTCAAGCTATCGACAACAAAACAACTCAGCACTTGATTATTTAAAAAAATCTCTTTCTATCGCTCAAAATACCCAAAACATGGAAGATTTAAATTATGCGCTTTATGGAGTAGCACTTTGTAAAGCAAAATTAGGATTATATTCAGAGGCTCTTCAAGATCTTGAAATACTAAGGGAGCAAATTCAAAAAAAGCCGAATTTAGATTTAATTATTTCTGAACATAGTTTATTTGCATTAATTCAACTCAATGTAAAAAATTATGAGCTGGCACTAAGTACTCTTTGGGATTCATATGATTTACTTAAAGTACAAAAAAATCTTTGGATGTATATTTATATTTTATTTAATATTGGTAAAGTATATCTTGAAATGGGAAACATTACATTAGCAAAAATGTACCTCAATCTTGCCTTTAAAACTGTTGATGCAAACAATCTTCCTCGTCTCTCAAAACAAATTCAAATTGACTTAGAATTAGCTAAAACAGCCTCTCCTGATGAAATAAAAAATAAAAATTTTGATTTACTTATTGAACTTGATTCCAATGCTATAATTGAAAAATCATTAGGTAGAGTAGAATTTAAAAATCAACATACACTTTTTGATTTGTTGAAATTATTAACTCTTCATCAAGGTAAAACTTATTCAAAAGAACATTTAGTCGAACATATTTGGAACGAAACTTACGATCCATCTATTCATGATAATAAAATTTATGTAACAATTAAAAGATTACGAAAAATGATAGAACCAAATTTTGATGATCCTAAATATTTATTGAGAACTCGTGATGGGTACTTTGTAAATAAAAGTATTAAAATTCAGTTTATAAATCAGGGAGCCAGCGAATTATGAAGAAGAAACTCTTAAACATTTTTGCACTATTACTATTTTTATCGTGTTTTTCAATAAATGCATTTGGACTTACTCGGAGATATTGCACAAATTCTCAAATTGATAATAGTAATTTAATTCACGGAGGAGATGGTTTTGTTTGGCCATGGGGTCAAGAAGCATTATTTCCATGGAAAAGTGTTCAAGGTTTTTGGACCACAGAAAATGATCAGGATTGCCCTCATTATTTCTTCTTTAAGCTTACTAAAGGTGAAAATAACAAAAAGTATATGAAAATTACTAAGTACAATCCATTTACCTGTAAAATTTTAGCAATTGGGTTTGCAACAAATACAGATAAACAAGCACGTGTAATCGAGGGAAGCCTCAACCAACAAAAAGGTGAGCCATTATATTTAAGTGTACATGTGTTTAATGATAGTGAAAAAAGCCACGACTTTTATAATGAAAATGATGATATTTTAGTTATTAACTTTAAAGATTCTAAGAATAGCACAATTGCAAATGATAATGCTTACTCTCTTAGAAGGTTAAATCTTAACTCAAATAAAGTTTGTAGCCCAAATATTTTTTACTAACTAACTGCTCATGATTAAGTCTGGTATTATCGCAAAGCAATCAGACTTAATCTTTCAATTAAATATTATTATGAAAACACAAACGTAAGTTTGGGTTTTCATAATACGGGGTGATTCAAAAATCACTGCTTATGATTATGTCTGATAAAATTGCGAAGCAATCAGACTTAATCATAAGCAGTTATTCTAATTACCACTACAATCCCCGAATTAAAAAAGAATCTTTTTTAACATTAGGATCATTACTTTTAGACGGGTAATCTATATTAAAATGAATGCCACGGGATTCTTTTCTTTTCATTGCACAACGAATACTTAAATCGGCAACGATTGCAATATTTCTAAGTTCAATAACATCACTATTCATTTTAAACTGTGAGTAATACTCTTTTACTTCGTTTAAAATATTTTGCAAACGATGTTGTGCTCGTTCTAATCTTTTATTTGATCTCACTATTCCAACATAATTCCACATTAAACGACGAACCTCTTCCCACATATGCGTAATGACAATAAGTTCATCATGGTGAAGTTGTTTTGGTTCTAACCAATCAGGCACATCTTTAATTAATTGTTCATCAAATGAAATGGGATTATTTATAATATGCTCAATGGCGTTGTGTGAAGTTGTCAGACATTCGAGCAATGAGTTTGAAGCCAAACGATTTGCACCATGCAATCCAGTACAAGCTGTTTCTCCAACAGCAAACAATCCTGGTATATCAGTTTGTCCAGCTGAATTTGTTACAACTCCACCGCATAAATAATGTGCTGCAGGTACCACTGGAATCGGTTGAACACTCATATCGATTCCATATTTTAAACATTGATTATAAATTACAGGAAAGCGAGATTGAAGATAATCTTTAGAGTGCTTGGATGCCATATCTAAATAAACACAATCCGCACCAGTTCGTTTAATTTCAGCATCTATTGATCTTGCAACAATATCACGAGGAGCTAAACTTCCTAGAGGATGATGGTTTTTCATAAATGCTTCACCCTTAATATTTATTAATTCTCCTCCCTCTCCCCTTAAAGCTTCTGAAATTAAAAAGTTTCGTGCTTGAGGATGATACAAACAAGTTGGGTGGAACTGCATAAATTCCATATTTGCAACGCGAGCACCAGCTCGATATGCCATGGCAATTCCATCACCTGTGGCACCACTCCAATTTGAAGTGTATAAATATACTTTACCCGCCCCTCCCGTTGCTAAAATAGTATTTTTAGCGACGATTCCTTCTACTTGTGCTTGCTGTTGAACATTTTTATTTAAAGCATATGCTCCATAACATTGGATAGGACTCATATCATATGGACGAAGTTGTTTATTTATTATTAAATCAATTGCAAAATAATTTTCTAATATTTGAATATTTGGATTATTGCGAACCAGTCGACTTAATTTAGATTGAATTTCAAATCCTGTTTGATCTTCATGATGAAGGATTCTTCTAAAACTATGTCCTCCCTCTTTTGTCAAATTAACTTGAAACTCATCACCAACCATTTGACCATCAAATTGAACTCCCCAAGCAACTAAATCCTTTATTCTGTCTGGAGCTTGAGTCACAAACTCTCTCACAACATCCTCTCGACATAAACCAGCTCCAGCAACCAACGTATCATTAATATGGCTTTCAAAACTATCTTGATCAGATGTTACTGCTGCGATTCCCCCCTGGGCCATTGCTGAGTTAGTCGAAGACGAGGAATGAAAATCTGATTTTGCTAAAATAATAACAGATCCTTTTTCAGCAGCCTTTAGTGCAAAAGATAAACCAGCCAAGCCACTTCCAATGACTAAAAAATCTGTTGTAAATGTTTTCATGAAATCTCCAAAAATATTTGATTCTTACCAAAGTCTAAGGAACAATTAACTAAGGCGAGTACATATAACAAATGTATTAAAACCAGTAACTCCTGATTAATTCCAACGCAACGCACAAGGATGATGTGATGAAGTTTAAAATTGTTTTAATTTTTGCATTACTAAGTTTTTCACTCACCATGGGAATCATTATTCAATCTATACAAAGAGATAAAAAGAAAGATGAAATTTTTTTAAAAAATATAACTCGAATGGATGTTCATTATCTTAATGGTTTAATGATAGATAAAATAAAAAACTTAAACGACGAACTCATTAAAATTACAAAAACAAATGAAACCGTTTCAAAAACAGAAGCAGAGAAAAAACTCACACTTTTTCAAACTGTTGGGGCAATCAATATTAATACCAACGAAATTATATGGCAAGTTGGAAAAGGCACGCCCCAAGATATAGAGTTTTGGGTTGGTAAATCAAAAGAAATCCCTATCCATGACACTACCCCTCGATTGTTTTCAAAAAAAGTATCCGGTGATAATTTGGAAATAGATTCTGAAATTGGATATTATATAATTGCATCGATTACAGATAAAAATAATACGAAAAAAGACCCAATTCGTTTATTTGGTGTCTTAAAAAGTAATGAGTTTCAAAATATAATTTCTAATTCAGAGGTTTTAAATGCTCAATTTATTATTTTTAATCAAAGAGGACAAATAATTAATCATTCTACTGTTGATTATATAGGTAATTCATTAGTTGGTGATAAATTATTCGAGGACATTAGAAAAACCCGTTTCCCAATTGGAGAATTTTCCTATAAAGACATTAAAGGTGATCCAGTTTTTACTATATATGAAACAGTTGAAGCTACTGATTTAACAATCGCAGCACAAGTGAGACCTGGTGGATGGAAAAGCATAGACTGGGTTTATTATTTACAAAATATATTTGCTGTTTTGAGTGTAATTGGTTTTGCATCCATTTTAATTAGTTTTTTAATTACAAAATATCAATTTGAAACTCAAACAAATTTGAAAGTCTTAACTGAAAATAGTATCAGTAAAAATAGTATCAGTAAAAATAGTATTAATGAAAATACAGATACTATCGAGTTAAATGAAAGTGAAGATGATTTTAAAGTACCTCCTATTCCTCATCATATTATTGAAAAACTAAATTCTTTGGCAAACGAAGAACGAAAACCACAACTGGCTATCGAGCAATCGATTCCTCAATTGCCACAAAATCCGCGCCAACAACCGTTGGCATTTATGGATACGCTTCATACACCATCGACTGTTAACCCAGAAAAATTAACAACTCTTGCAAAAATAATTTCGCAACTTAAAGCTCCTTTGTTATCAATTCTAGGACATATTCAAATTGCAAAGGGGCAATCTATGGGTTCAAGTTCATTGAATGCAATAGAACAAGAAGCTCGTGGAGCTCGTGAGCAACTTGATCGCTTGGGACAATACTGTGGACTTTCAAATACGCCAAGTGTAACATTAAAAATTTCTGAAGTATTAGATTCTTCCATTAGAAATATCGAAGCTCAAGTCGTTAGAGGGTCGATACGAGTTCAAAAAAATATTACTGAAGATTTTGCTGTTAAATGCGATCCTGAAGATTTAAAATTAGCATTGATTGCAATTTTAAAAAATGCAGCAGAATCCATGGAGCATGTTCTTAAAAAAGAACTTATCATTGAGACCTCAAGAAGAGATGGAGTCTTTTTCAAAATAGAAATTAAAGACACAGGAGAAGGAATTCTATCTGCCAATTTGAATCAGCTTTTTGAACCCTTTTACTCTACAAAATCCCCTCTGGATTATAAGGGCTTAGGATTAGCTTCGGCAAAAGGGATTATAAAACGCCATTTAGGCGAAATAAATATTTCTTCAACACCAGCAACTGGAACCACAGTTACAATATCTCTACCAATAAGTAATGAAAAGGTTCAAACACTGTCAGATATACAACTGCAGCAAAGACCTGCTTGGTTAGATTTAGTCAAAGTTCCAGTGACGACATCAACACAATTAAATTTTGAAAATATGAATAAAAAAATTACTCCATTAGAAGCCAAACCTTCCCCTCAAATTGAAAAAATAGATTTTTCCATTGATGATCTTAGTTTTAATGATGATGATTTTGAGTTTAATTCCCAAACAGAATTAAAAAGCGAGCCACAGACAAGATTTATTCCAGACAAAAATCTAGAATCAAAAATTGAAACTATACAAATAACTAGTTCTAAAAAAAGATTGAAGAAAAATGACGAACCTCTTGATATGATCAAAGTACAGATCCCTAGCCCTGAGGAGAAATCAGATTGGACTTAACACCGTATAGACCCCAATTTAGTATTCATTTTTTAACTTCTTTAGCAAATGATCAATTTCGATTGGTCAAAGATTCATTACGAGAAAAAGGACATACTGTATACTCCTCTATCGATGAAAAAGCTTTCAAAGCAGATTTCAAAAGAAAACCAACTCATCTTGTGATTTTTGAAATTTCACAAATCACAACTATTTTTGAAGATTTTATAGCTGATTGTATTGATATAGCCCCCCATTCAAATTTCATTGCAATTGGTTTAAGCTCTTATCGTCCATCTATTAAAAAATTTCGTGAAAATGGCGTTATTGATTATATTGATTCAAATGAAGATTTGATTTCACTTTTAGATTGGTCAATAGATAATGCTCTTGAGCGGGTCATTCTAAAAATTCAAAATAAAACACTGGTTAAAGAAACACAAGATCAAGAATTAATAAATAAAAATTTACAAGCTGAGATAGATCGACAAATTCAAGTTACAAATCAATTAAAAATTGAATTATCAGAAGAAGAAGATCTATCAAATGTTATTTTAAATTATGAAAATGCTAAATCACGCGAAGATCTCATTCAAAATTTTTTTGTATCACTTGAGGAATATCTTTTAGATGGAAGTAAAATTTTATTTTTTAAATATCTTGAACCAATTAATTTACTAGTAGCTTCACATTGTTCTGGTATTCCGATTGATCATATAAAAGGTGCAGGTATTAAATTATCCGCTGAAGAAGCTCGAGAACCAAAAAATTTTTTAATGCGACCCAGTGGATTTGATTCACTTTCTATTTTAATGAAGGACGTTTTTGGAGTTGGGCAATATCATCTTAAAACTTTAATGGTAAACGATGACATTGATGGGGTTTTTGTTTTTTTCGGAGAAAATTTATTCCAAATTAACAGTATTCGATTTAATAATAAATTTGCAATATTTAAACTGGCTTACGAAAAATTTGCATTTTTTCGCAAATTAAATGAACTTGAAATCGACGATACATTAAATAATTTTTACTCCTTAGAAGAGTTTGAGATGATATTAAATGACCAATTAGAAAACATTCAAAAATCACGATCAACTCTCACTCTAGTAAGACTGAGTATTGATAATTTATCTCATCTCGAAGAGAATCAAGGCCCTTCTGCTGCTGAATCAACTATGAAATATGCTATCGCAGTCACACGAAAACTAATTAGATCTTCAGATAGAATTTATCGTACTGCGGTGAATGAGTTTACGCTTGTTTTACCACATACAAAAGTTAATGATGCCACCGTAGTTTGTGAAAAAATCAGAAGATTTATTTTAGACAAAGCCACTTTGAGTTTTGGGATTAGTTCATATCCAACTTTAGCCCACTCGACAGAACAACTTTTAAAAAGTTCGCTTCAAGCTTTAAGTGCAATTATGAGTCGAGGTGGAAACAAAGTTGGAGTTGCGAGGTTAATATCAAATGGGAAGACCGACAAAGGCTCAGATTTCACTAGAGGCTCTAACGCATAACTGGAGTTTATTTAATAATCAAAAAGACGCACAAAGTTTTATAATACCAGTATTAAAAGCAAATGCCTATGGTCATGGAGCAGTTCCATTAGCATTACATTTACAACAAAATGCAGGAATCAAATCTTGTGCCGTGGCCTTAATAGAAGAAGCAATAGAATTACGAAATGCTGGGTTTCAACAAGAAATTTTTTTATTAGGTCCATTTTTAAAAACACAAATCAAAGAATTAATTGAATTTAAAATTACACCTTTTATTTGCAACAAAAACGGATTACAAAATTTAGTTACAACAAGTGAACATATTCATTTTCCAGTTCCAATTCATTTAAAAATTGATACCGGTATGAATCGTCTAGGAGTTAAAGAAGAAGAGCTAGATGAAATCATTTCAATTTTAGAACTAAATAAAAAAATTGTCCACCTTGAGGGTTTATGTTCTCATTTTTTAAATGGAGAAAATCTTGGTTCACCACAAGGATCCTCTGAAGAACAATTTCTATTATTTTCAAAATTAGTTCAAAAGTTTCAATCTTTCAAAAATTTAAAAATACACATGGCAAATTCAGATGGATTTTTACGAAATACCGATTGTCATCGGTTACCAACTTATTATGGTTCCAGAATTGGGCTAGCACTTTATGGTTACTCCTCTCTCGATAAAGGTCTTGCCCTGAAACTTAAACCTGTGATGACATTAACATCAACTATAGTTCACATTAATCAAGTCAAAAAAGGCGAAACGGTTTCTTACAATGGAACTTGGAAAGCTCCAGTTGATTCAACTATTGCCGTCATTCCCATTGGGTATGCAGATGGTTATCGCCGCTTACTATCCAACAAAGGCCGAGTTTTAGTCAGAGGTCAGATAGTAAATGTAGTCGGAACAGTCTGTATGGATTATTTTATGATAGATGTGACTCAATTAAATCACCAAACAAAAATAAATTTGGGTGAAGAGGTTGAGTTGTGGGGACCGAATATCAATTTAAAACAACTAGCATCATCTATTGAAACTATTCCTTATGAGTTGTTAACTACTTTGAGCTCAAGGGTCCCCAGAATTTATTTATAAAAAGGAATTTAAATCGTGATTCAGAAGATAGCAGATACAATAGATTCTGTGTTTGTCAGCCTGAGGGATTCTTTTGTCATTGTTGTCCAAGAAACTGGTCAGATGTGTTTATTTTTTTATAAAACAATTAAAGTCAGTTTAGAACGTCCATATCGATTCAATGAACTCATAAAACATATGGAATTTATTGGGAATCAGTCTGTATTTATTATTTCACTCACAGGACTTTTTACAGGTCTTGCTCTCTCATTTCAAATCTATCTTGGATTTAAATTATTTAATGCAGTTAATATGGTTGGCCCTACCGTAGCTCTTGGTATAACTCGCGAGTTAGGTCCTGTATTAACCGGTTTAATTGTTGCAGCAAGAGCTGGCGGAGCCATGGCTGCTCGCCTTGGTACCATGAGGGTGAGTGAACAAATAGATGCCTTAGATGTAATGGGAATCAATACTCGTCAATATTTAATTGCACCTCGAATATATGCGGCAGTTTTATGTATGCCCTTACTCACTGCTATATTTGATTTTGTTTCAATGGTGGGAACTTATTTTTTATGTGTTCATTTACTTGATCTTGACGAGGCTGTTTTTTGGGAAAAAATTGCATCTATCCTAGAACCACGCCATATCAACGAAGGACTTTTTAAATCCACTGTATTTGGTTTAATCTTTGCAATATTATGTTCATATAGAGGATTTTACACCTCTGGAGGAGCAAAAGGCGTTGGCGAAGCTACTAACAAAGGTGTCGTTCAAAGCATGGTGATGATTATTATTTTAGATTATTTCTTATCAAATATAATTCGTTTTTATTATAATATTATTGGAGTCGCATAATGAGTAACTCTAATAATAATTTATCAGTAAGTAATTTTTCAACTAATGAAACTGTTTTAAACGAGCAAAATAAAAATCATTTTGCGATTGAAATAGAAGACCTCAAAAAAACATTTGATGGCAAAGAATTTGTAGTTAATGGTATGAATTTAAAAATTCCAAAAGGAAGTTTAACGGTCATTATTGGTTATTCGGGAACAGGTAAAAGCGTTTTGATAAAACACATTTTAGGATTATATAAACCAACTAGTGGAAATCTTCGAATTTTAAATGAAGACGTTTTAAAAATGACACCTGATCAAATGACAAAATTTAGATGTCGATTCGGAGTTTTATTTCAAGGCTCAGCTTTATTTGACGATATGAATGTTTTAGAAAATGTTTGTTTTCCATTAATTGAACATCGTCGCCACCTCTCCTTAGAACAAGTTAATGAAATCGCAATTCAAAAATTAAGAATGGTGGGCCTTGATCCAAAACATTTTAATAAATTACCAAACCAGATCAGCGGCGGGATGCAAAAGAGAACAGGTCTAGCCAGAGCCTTAGCTCTTGATCCAGAAATTATGTTTTATGATGAGCCAACTACAGGTCTGGACCCCATTTTAACTGAAATGGTTGATAATCTAATATTAAATACACATCAACAACGAAAGGGAATGACTTCAGTAGTAATCTCCCATGACTTGGGAGCTGCTTTTCGAATTGGTGATCACATCGCAATGCTTGATAGTGGAAAATGTGTATTGTTTGGTACCCCTGAGGAATTTATGAAATCTGATATTGATTTAGTAAAACGGTTTATAAATAAAGGAATGAAACACTCATGAAAACCATTTTTCAAATGGCAGAATTTAAAGTTGGAATGCTAGTATTAGTCGTTGCAGGACTCATTGCTGTCATGTCGATGAGAGTGAGTGAAGATCCCACTGTTGGTGGTGCAAAAGAATATTGGTTTTACAGTCCTAATGCCAATGGACTTGTTAAAAAAAGCGCCGTGAAAATGGCTGGTATTCCTATTGGTATAATCAAAGATATTCAACTTCAGGCAGGGATCGCAAAAATAACTTTAGTCATTCGAAGCGATGTTGATCTCAAAAAAACAGCTTCTGCAGAAATAAAAGCTAATGGAATCTTAGGAGATAAATATATTGAAATTCAACCTGGTGGTCTTAACGATGAAGCCTTAGAAAATAAAGGTCAAATCTTAGCTGTTAAAGATAATGGTTCAATGGATACAGTAATGAATCAAATTACTGACATTGCCACTTCACTTGATAGTGTTGTTAAAAATCTGAATGAAGCTGTTTCCAAAGATGGTACAAACAAGCATATTCTCGGTCGAATTATGCAAAATATTGATAAATTGACCGGTGATATTGCGCAAATCACAGGAGAAAATAAAGAAAAAATTAGAGATATAGTCAGTGAAGTTAGCACTATCTCTAGAAGCATCAGTTCAACAATAAACAACCAAGATAATGGTTTAAAAATTTCATGGGCAAAATTAGATAAAGCACTCACTAACCTTGAACAAATTACGGATAAGGTTAATCAAGGTAAAGGAACCATCGGTAAACTGATAAATGATGATAAAACGGTTGAAGAACTTAATACTGCCATTGAAGGTATAAATGGGTACATCGACTCCGGTAATAAACTGCAAACAGCTATTGATTTTCATACTGATTACTTAGGTGCACAAGAAAACTGGAAGACTTCTGTCGGAATTAAATTACAACCTGGGCTAGATCGCTATTATTTATTACAAATTGTAGACGATCCAATAGGAGTCAAAGAATCCACAAATACTTTAACAAATGTTAAGGGTGGATCATCAACTGATATTGATCAAACCACAACTTATAAAAATAAAATGAAAATTTCATTACAGTTTGCTAAGAACTTTTACAACACCACTGTTCGCGGTGGTATGATAGAAAACTCTGGTGGAGCAGGCTTTGACGTTCATTTTTGGAAACGAAAATTTTTATTTTCGATCGATGCCTTTCAATTTTCGCAACTTAATTTAAGAACGTCTTTAAAATATAATGTCTACAAAGGGATCTATGTAACAGGTGGCGTGAATGATGCCTTAAATAAAAGCCAAGGTTACTCAAATTATGTTGGAGCAGGATTATTTCTTACCAATGATGATATGAAAGTATTAATGACAAAACTTCCTTTTTAATTTTACTAGTAATCAATTGAAGACTGCGTTGCGCAATATACTTAACTAAATTCTAAACGGTGAAAATTAACATCGCACAACCCCAAAGATAAATTTATTAACCGTTGACCAATATCAGTTAGGTTTTGTAAGAACTTATAAGATTATTAGTATATCATGTTTAAATTATAAACATTCCTCAGAGGATTAATGGACGCCACAGATCGAGCTTTTGACATTGGTAAATTATATTTTGACAGAGGTGACTTCAAAGCTGCTATCCCTGAGCTCAAAGAAGCTGCTCAAACTTATTTTGCCAAAAAAAATCTCGCTGAATTTTTAAAGTGTCAAAATCTACTTCTCAGAATTCATGCAGAAAGAGAAGAGTTCGAAGAAATTCAAAAAACCAAAGAAATCCTACAAGATTTAGTTTTGAGAGAAGGGTTTGAACTTAATGCCAAAACATATTATACTTTGGCAATTTGTGCTTCTTACAAAGGGCAAAATGAAGTTGCTCTTGAATATCTTCAAAAATCTTTGTCTATCGCACTTGCAACAGATAACAAAGTTGATATGTGTTATGCTATTTGCGGGCTAGCACTCACTTATAACTTTCTTGGTCGCTACACTGATGCTCTTCGTGAGATCTATAACCTACAAGTTTTTTTTCAAGTCATTGATTTAAATGATTTAAAAATGTCTGCACAGATTACTAATGGTAAAATTCTTAGAAATTTAAAAAAATATGATGAAGCACTTGTAATATTTTGGTCTTGCTATGAAGCTCTTAAAGAAAATAAAAGCATTATTTATCATATCAATTTACTTTATGAACTTGGCCGAACTTATCTTGAAATGGGAGATAAAGCCCTTGCAAAAACATATTTGCAACTTGCTCTTAAATCTATAGATCCTGATAATATGAAATTTTTTGAACGCGCCACAAGAGACATACTAAACTCAATGGGTGTTCCTGAAAATCAAGACTATGATTTAATTTTTGATAAAGAGCAAAATTCAGTAATAGAACAGAAAATTGGTAAAGTTGATTTTAAAAATCAATTTATATTACTTGATTTATTAAAGCTTTTCTTGGAACATCCCGGTGAAGTTTACTCGAAAGAGCAACTTGTGGATCGAATTTGGCATCAAACTTATGATCCTTCAATCCATGATAATAAAATTTATGTAACAATTAAAAGACTCAGAAAGCTTATTGAGCCAGACTTTGATAAACCTAAATATATTTTTAGATCAAAGAACGGATATTATCTTAATAAGTCAGTTAGAGTTTTTTTAGATCAGTAATTTTGGGTATTATTTTGGTATTAAAAGTTGAGTTCGTAGTTTAAATTTTAGAGGTTAAAATGGCTAAAAAAATAAAAAGTTTCTTGAATTTAATTTGCTTGATTGGGTTTTTAATTCCTGCCTCAAGTTATTCTAAACAATTTTTAAAATTTAATACAAATACCGATCTTCAATCATCTGAACCTTCTAATAAAATCTTAAGAGGCGGTGGCGGAGGAGAGCCCGGCCCATGGCCATTAGGACCTGAGTTACCATTTCCTTGGGATGATATTGAAGGAATTTGGTCCGGGACAATTGATGGTCTTGAGATCGTATTTTCATTTGAAGTCATAGAAAATAATTTAGGGCAAAGACAAATTTCAGTAAAAGAAATTGATCCCACAACTGGTGAGCCAATTTTGGCTGGCATTGGAACTGAAAGCGATAAAGTTGTACGAGCTATTATGACAGCTGGTAGAAAGAAAAAATACTACCTTACTATCAGACAAGTAAAAGACGAAACTTGCCAAGAAGACAAAACAGTAACAATAGTCACTGTTCAAAGCATGTCGATTAATGATTACGTTTATCTTTTTGCAATACAAAAAATTTCAAATACACCCTTGACACAAGCAATGAAGTATAATTATAACAATCCTCACTTTCGAAACAAAAATATAGATTTTAACGATTCTAATCCGTTTTGTTTTTTCAAGTAAGCGACATAGGGAGTTAGCTCAGTTGGTAGAGCGCCACCCTTACAAGGTGGATGTCGCAGGTTCGAATCCTGTACTCCCTACCATTAAACCACCGATTCTACGGTGGTTTTTTTATTTGTACTTTTCGTAATTGGTAGAAAATCAGTAAAAAAAAAGTAGAATGGTAGAAAGATTAAACTCTAATTTCCATTTTGAAATGTCGCTCTTTTGAACCAGTAATAAAATAATATTTGGTGGTAGTTATGGCCAAAAAAAAATTAGCAACTCATCCATGGAGACTTTGTCCTTATGGTGAGCATTGGGTCAAAACACATTCAATGAAAGTGCCACCTAGTAAAACACATCCTGGCGGATATACTACTATTCGTCATGAACACTGTGCACGCAATCCATCAGGCAAAGATCAACTCTATTCAGATGAAATTTTGGAAATGTCAGGAAAAAATTTTAATGATATCAAACAGCAGCCTTGCTCCTTGGATCTTAGCTTTAAAGACACTGGAAATCAATTTGATCATTTAATTGCTGGATGGACTCAATATTGGAACGATATTTTTAAGCCTAAAGCTCTTCTCACCCCTAATATTGTTAAAGCTCTTATTGCATCAGAATCTGGATTTAACCCCAATAGATTAGCAAATAAGAAAAATTCAAATAGTGCTCGCGGTCTTATGCAACTTTTAAATACAACTCGAAAGGCGTTGGGTGACGAAAAAGGTGATCTCAAAGATCATTACCTCACAGTTACAAAATCAGACTTGGATGATCCAAGCATCAATATTTGCTCTGGCATACGTTGGCTGTTTGAAAAACAAAGATTAGCTTCATCTTATTTAGAAAGAGATTCTACATGGGAAGAAGCAATCAAAAACTATAAAGGTAAATTAAAAAAACCTTCAAATGATCCTGAAACAATAAAACAGATGAAGATTTTTAACGATTACCTTAGAAAGTTGAACACTTGTGAAAAGAAATAAAAATATCTTTTTATTTTTACTTCTTGTTGCATGGATTTTATTTTTTAATACAGATTTATGGGCTAAGGATTCCTTGGTTTATCATAAAAAAATAGGAAATTATCAAATTTCAATCTTTAATGATCATGAGAAAAGTTTTCAGTATGTAAATATAAAAAAAGAAAAAATGATCCTTTTTCACGAGGAAGGATTTGGTGAATACTTTTATTTAGGAAATAATTTCGATGATTCACTTAATGGGAAAGATATTTATTCAGGTCGAAGTTTAAACAATAATGGCATACCAAATCTGGTTATATCCCATTGGACTGGCGGCTCACATTGTTGCCATTTCTTATATATTTTTGAATTAGGCATAGATTTTAAAGTCATCGGAAAAATTGATGTAGGTAGTTCAGATATAAAACTTAAGGACATTGATCACGATAACATACCTGAGATTGTATTTTGGGATAGTTCAATTGATTATCAATTTGCAAGTTTTGCCTCCTCACCCAAAGGTAAAGTTATTCTGAAATTTCAAAATGGCAAATATGAATTAGCTACGCATTTAATGAGAAAACCTTTGCCAAAATTAAGCGTATTGAAGGCAATGTATAAAAATTCCAATTATGAATTCGAAGATAAAAATAATATATCAGAGCTTCCCTTTTCGTTTTTAGAAGCAATGATAATTTTAAGTTACTCAGGTCATTTTAATGAAGCTTTAAAATTTGCTGATGATGTGTGGCCAAAAAATAAAGATGGGTTAGAAAATTTTAAAAAAGAATTTTCATCAGCACTGAATGAAAGCAAATATTGGAAAAACTTTTGAAGACTGATTTTATGGATCATTGATGGCTGTGGTGTTCACGCAATTTCTTCCGCTTTGACATATAGTGGCTGATTGCCTTTTTTAATTTTTATTAACGAGTACTCTTCCATCGTTTTTAAAATGACTTCTCCTTCCTTTTTTCTTTTTTCAAGTGCATTTTCTATAGCGGATATACATAATCATTACCAGCGACTTCAATTTGTTTTTTCTAAGTAGTAAGATCATAGCTTTTTGCTATTTCTGAATTGTGAAAAAATCTTTCAAAGATCAATGCTGGTTATGGGTGTAATTTTCCAGAATTAAAAAGTTAAATTGTATCTTGTTCACCTTGTGAATCATTTAAATACTTTACCTTTCTTAACTGGGTACGACTTTTCACTCGCAATTTATCTGTTCGTCTATTGAGTAGCTCTAATAAAACCTCATTTACATCTGCTAAAGCTAAATATAAAGTTCTGGCTTTTTTTTCGACGATAAGTCCATCAAACTTTTTACCCTTGATTTGTATTTTTACACCAAACTCATCAGGGCCAGCTTGACTTGAAGAATTATCCATTGAAAGAGTCAATCTTATTGAGTGCCCTTTAAGTTCTGGAAATTTATCGTTCAGTAAATTCATTTTCTCTAAAACAACATCTTTTGCTAAATTGGATTTTTCTAAATTCTTAAAAGTTACTTTTACCATTTAAACCTCCCTTTGAAGTTTTTGAGTTTCAAAACATGCTTTAATAATATTATTTAAGTTCTCTGAAATTGCTCTTGATAACCAAACACTTAAGTTCATGTGAGACTTTACTTCTGCTATGCAAGACATAGATGTTGATGTGCCTACCAATGCTTTACCTTGATCGACCAGGTTCTGTGTAATCACTCCAACCTGTTCTTGAGTTGGAGTCTTTGAAGCTAAATACCCAACTGTTTTAAAACCAACATAGGCAGTTAGCGTAACACCTATAACAAGTATCAAGCCTAACACTCCAAGGCCTATAAGAATCTTTTTCTTTAATGCTTTGTCCATTACTTTTTTCATACAGCAATCTCAAGAAGTCGTTTGGGCACTAACGCATGTAACTCTGACTGTTGATTATTCAAAACAGCAACAATTGGTCTTCCTTTGGGTATTTCACAGCGCTTTGCTACTATAACTTCCCCGCCTCCAAGTAATACTGTTTGAGCCAAATCATCGAGCAGACAGTCATCCTCATGATCCATATCTATTGGATGAATGGATACGCCACCCGTCGATGGATCAAGTCTTCCAAAGACATTAAGGTCTTCAGCAATGACAAGTTTTTTGACGTTTCCTTTAATTGCAGCCTTTGCAATTTGATATATATTTGTTTTAGCTGTATTCGTACTTTGAGCAATTTCAAACTCTTTCAAGGCTTCAATAAATTTAGTGCGAGAATCCATTCTTAAAAGTGCCCTCACATTTTGGCAGATCTCATAAATATTTTCGATAGAAAAGTGTGGAGCTATGGTCTCAGGGTAGAGTTTATCTGATTTAAAATTTTTAATAAAAGCACTAACGTAGTCCTTGTTTCCAGCAACAAAAACAGTTGTTTTATTACCTTTAACTAATTCACTAACCCTCCATGATAGCCATTCCATTGTATGCAGAGGCACAGCTTTTTGCAGCAGATACTTTTGATTTCTCAAATACTCTGGGTAAACTTCAGTATCTATTTTTTTGAATTCAGATTGATTTCCTTTGTATAGAATAGCGCCATCAAACGACAGTCCTACAATTAGAAAATCTTGATCTTGCTGCGCCCATTTAATCATAGGCTTTATATGAAAAGTATTTGCGACCACACAGGTTTCCTCTACTTCAATTGGTAAGCTCATATATCGAAAGAAATTATCTTTTCTAAAAATTGCAATGTTTCCTTTAATTTGCTTTAAAGTTTCAGATTCTAAACCTAATGCTTTCACTGGACTCAAAAATCTTTTTTTGTCTTCAGCGTTTAAGACGGGTGATAAATATTTTTCAGATGTTAGAAGAATAGTGTTTAACTTTTTTCTGAACCTAACAATGTTGCCATCAAACTTTATGTACGCAGTTAAATGAAGCCCGTTTTTAGAATCAAGAATTGTATTGAGAGTCTTGTTTTTGGAATTAATCATAAAACCTCCGTTATTTTGTTTTGTCTGCATTAAATGCTGACTTGATTACTTTACGGAATTTTTATACATAATTAAAATAGATAAATATTGTTATTTGAATTTATTAAATCGATTCTGAAACAGTAGTAATTTCAAGGGGTTGAAAAATTATACTTCAAAAGTCTTGAATAAAATTTTTGCTATGGGGTTTTCAATTTTTCTCTGAGCAGAAACTAAGTGTAGTTCTTCATACATTGAAGTAAGTTTACCAATCTCAAAAAGCTCACCACTAAGCACTTGCCTGTTCACTGTATGAATTGCGGCAGGTATTAAGCCAAGACCTTCTATTGCCATAAGTTTCTTTAAACCAATATCTTG